>CAYMJJ010000037.1:0-20977 GCA_964390445.1 uncultured Anderseniella sp. | reverse complement strand
CGGAGCGTTGCTCCTCCTCGCCTCTTGTGGGTCTAACAATACAAAAACGCCCCGGACGAGGGCGTCCGAGGCGTTGGGCATTCTTAGATGGTTCAAATCTTGCGCATCGGCCCTGACGGGCCTCTACGTGCGATTTGAACCTGTTCGTGCGATCTGAACTAGCAGGTCGCGCCGAAGGTGACGATGCAGCCGGCGCCCTTGATCGCGCCGTAGCCGATGGTGCCGGCGCCGCGCACGGCTCCTTCACCGATGCGGGCTGCGCCCTTGACGGTGCCGGAGACCAGGCCGGGAGGGCCATAAGCCACGGCGTCGTCGGCAACCTTGCCGCCGCTTTCGCCGATGCCGTCAACGACTTCGCGGCCGCCTTCGAACACGCCGAGGCCGGTGAAGTAGACGCCTTCGGCAACGCCTTCAATCGGGTCCGGGCCGGGGATGACCTTGTCTTCGGCAGGCGCATCAATGGCGTTGTTGAAATTCTTGTAGACGGTGACTTCTGCTGGCTTGCGGCCGCTCGCCTCGGCGTTGACGACGCCGGCAACGGCAAAGCCGGAAGCGACAGCCAGAACGCAACAGGTCGTGAGGATATTCTTGATTTTCATTGTTATTGTCTCCACCAGATGAATCACACGGTTCACCCTTCAATAAGCATGAACTCCGTGTTCGCCGATAGGCGACATTATGTCCGATTTGCGCCGTTCCCGGGTAAAAGGGGGCTGGCTGCCCCGCGGATCCCTCGCGCGGGATAAAAGAGTTGTGAGCGCCAATGAATTATCGCCATGCCTATCACGCAGGAAACCACGCCGATGTGCTGAAACACGCAGTGCTGGCGCGCGCGCTCGGGCACCTGGGCCGCAAGGACAAGGCCTACTGCGTGATCGATGCGCACGCCGGCATTGGCCTCTATGACCTATCTGCCGTGGAGGCCGGCAAGACCGGCGAATGGCTGGGCGGGGTGGGCCTGCTGTACGATGACGCCGGTACTGCCGTGGCGCTGGAGGATGCCGAAGCAGAAGCGTTGCTGGGCCCGTGGCGCGAGGCGGTCGAGGCGGTGAACCAGGCAAGCGGGCGCGGCGCGGGGTTGCGCTGGTATCCGGGCTCGCCGGAGGTGGCGGTGCTGCTCAGCCGGCCGCACGACCGGCTGGTGTTCAACGAGTTGCATCCGGATGATCACGCGACCATTGCCGGGTTGTACGCGCGCGAACGCCGCGTGCGGGTGACGTGCGAGGAAGCCGGCATTGCGGTCAAGGCGAACCTGCCGCCGGAAGAGCGCCGCGGCATCGTGCTGATCGATCCGCCCTATGAGCAGACCGACGATGCAGACCGGGCGCTGGCGATGTTGCGGCAGGGCCACAAGCGGTTTGCCACGGGGTGCTTCATGCTGTGGTACCCGGTGACGGGCGACGGCCTGTCGCACCGGCTGGCGCGGGCGGCGGCGGAACTGGCGCTGCCGCGCACGCTGCTGGTCGAGATGCTGGTGCGGCCGGTGACCATCAACGGCGGGCTGGCCGGGTCGGGGCTGCTCATCGTCAACCCGCCGTGGCCGCTGGCGGAGGAACTTCCGGTGCTGCTGCCGGCCCTGGCAGAGCGGTTGAAACAGGGTGAGCCTCAGTGGCGGGTGGAGTGGCTGACGGGGGAGTGACAAGCCCGTTGACGGAACGTGCGTTCCGGCGCATGAGCGGCGGCGGTCAACAGCCTTACCGGAGTGTTCCGCCATGCCCTACATTTCGCCGGCCCACCTTTGGCCGATCATGCTGCTCATCGCCTCCAACGTGTTCATGACGCTGGCGTGGTACGGGCACCTCAAGTTCAAGTCGACGCCGCTGCTGATCGTCATCGTGGCGAGCTGGGGCATCGCCTTCGTGGAGTACTGCCTGGCGGTGCCGGCCAATCGCATCGGGCACCAGGTCTATTCGGCCGCGCAACTGAAGACGATGCAGGAGGTGATCACGCTGGTGGTGTTCTGCGTGTTCTCGGTAGTGTACCTGAAGGAGGCGATCAGCTGGAACACGGCGGCGGGGTTCGTGCTGATTGCGGGCGGGGCGGCGCTGGTGTTCAGGGGGTAGGCTGGGGGCCGCTTGGTTCTCTTTCTTCCGTGTCGGAGCTTCGCTCCTCCGCGCCTCTTTTGCGTCCCTGTCGGAGCTTCGCTCCTGGGGGTCACTCCCGCGCTTCGTAGGCGGTCCACACCTTCGAGGTGCCGTCCTTCATCACCAGCACGACGTCATAGGCCTCGCGGTAGGTACTGCCGCCGTCCATGCCAGGCGAGCCCATCGGCATACCCGGTGCGCTGAGGCCTATGGCGTCGGGTTTTTCCTCGAGCAGGCGCACGATGTCCTCGACGGGCACGTGACCCTCGATGACGTAGCCTTCAACGGTGGCGGTGTGGCAGGAGGCGTATTGCGGCAGCATGCCCAGCTTCATCTTGTGCTGGGTGAGCGAGCCCATGTCCATGTTGGACGCTTCGACCTTGTGGCCGGCGGCCTCGATGTAGTCGATCCAGTGCTGGCAGCAGCCGCACGAGGCGGTCTTCCTGACGTCGAACGACAACTGGCTGGCGAACGCCGACGGCGAGACGGCAAGTGCCAGGGCAAGGGTGAGGGCGAAACGGATCATGGGTTCAAGCGGACTCCGGGTTGACTGTTGTGCTGATAGCAACATGATCAGACCGACATGGCAATTCAAGGGTGAGTGAGGAGGCGGTGACATGGCAGGCGTGAAGAACAGGGTGGCGCTGGTGACGGGTGCGGGCAGCGCGGGCGGCATCGGGTTTGCGTGCGCGCGGCTGCTCAAGGCGGCGGGCGCGAAGGTGGCGATTACTTCGACCACCGAACGCATCCACGAACGCGCCAAGGACCTGGGCGAGGGCACCTTCGCGCATGTGGCGGACCTGGTCGAGACGGCGCAGGTGGACGCGCTGGTGAAGGCGGTGGAGGCGGCGCTGGGGCCCATCGACATCGTGGTCAACAATGCCGGCATGGTGCAGACGGGCCACGACGAGCCGTCGAGGCTGGTGCATGAGATACCCGACGAGCAGTGGCGGCGCGGCATGGACATCAACATCACCACGGTGTTCAAGGTGACGCGCGCCGTGGTGCCGGGGATGATCGAGCGGCGCTATGGCCGCATCGTCAACATGAGTTCGGTGACGGGGCCGCTGGTGTCGAACCCCAAGGGAACGATCTATTCCGCCGCAAAGGCGGGCATCATGGGCATGACGCGGGCGCAGGCCATCGAACTGGCGGAATACAACATCACGGTGAACGGCATCGGGCCGGGGTGGATCGAGACGCCGTCGTCGAGCCCGGAGGAAGTGTTCGCCGGCCAGCAGGCGCCGATTGGCAGGCCCGGCACGGCGGACGAGATCGGCCACGTGGCGGTGTTCCTGGCCAGCGAGGAGGCGAGCTTCGTGACGGGCCAGCTGATTGTGGCCGACGGTGGAAACACGCTGATGGAATACAAGGGGCCTTCCGAGGGGTACTATTGAGCGCAATCCGAGTGGGAACCGGTTTCCGGACAAGTTGCGCGACAAAGGAAGAATGAGTTGGCGTATCCGCCCGAGCGCATCGTCTGCCTGACCGAAGAGACAGTGGAGGCGCTGTACCTGATGGAGCGCGACAGCCTGATCGCGGGCGTGACCGGCTATGCGGTGCGCCCTGCCCGGGTGCGCAAGGAGAAGCCTCGCGTGGCGGCGTTCACCTCGGCCAACAAGGACAAGATCCTGGCGCTGAGGCCGGACCTGGTGCTGGCGTTCTCGGACCTGCAGGCCGACATCGCGGCGGACCTGATCCGGGCGGGCGTCGCGGTGCACTGCTTCAACCAGCGCACTGTCGCGGGCATCTTCGACATGGTGCTGACGCTGGGCGCGCTGGTGGATGCACGCGACAAGGCGGTGGAGTTGGTCAGCGGGTGGCGGGGCAAGATTGAGCTGCTGAAGGCCTCATCGCCGGCCCGGCGGCCACGGGTGTACTTCGAGGAATGGGACGAGCCGATGATCACCGGCATCGGCTGGGTATCGGAGCTGATCGAGGTGGCCGGCGGCGAGGATTGCTTTGCGCCTCTTCGTGTCGAACAGGCGGCGAAGGACCGGATTATCCAGCCGGAGGATGTGATAGCGGCGGCGCCGGACATCATCATCGGGTCGTGGTGTGGCAAGAAGTTCGTGGCCGGCAAGGTGATGGCACGTCCGGGGTGGGGGGCGATACCGGCGGTGCGAAACGGGCAGGTGCACGAGATCAAGTCACCGCTGATCCTGCAGCCGGGACCGGCGGCACTGGGCGACGGGCTGGATGCACTTGTGACGATTGTCACATCCTGGCAGCAACGGCACGTTTAAGTTGCAGTTGCGTTCATCACACATTCAGGCAAGCTGATTGACGTTAAGGTTGCTTTTGCCTGCAACACGACGGAGTCAACAAATGATCAAGACCCTTATTCCCGCAGCCGCCGCCCTTGCACTTCTGGCTGGTGCGGCGGTTACCTCGACCACGCCTGCCCAGGCATCCGACGGCATTGCCGGCGACTATTTCGCCATCGGCGGCTGTTTCAAGTCGCGCTCGGCGGCGCGCCAGCGGGCCCGGCGGCTCGGTGCGGACGTGGTACGTACCGACGACTATCCGAACTTCCGTGCGGGCTGGTGGTGTGCGGTCCAAGGACCGTTCCTCCGTGACGAAGCAGAAGGTTGGAAGGCCGAGTTCCGCAGCCGTGGCGTGGGCGATGCCTACGTCAAGAGTGGCTGGTAGGCCGCTACTGCCTGAAATGAACTGAACCGGGACACCCGTACTTGGTGTGGATGATGCGCTCGCATTGGCGATGCATCACCCCCGCTTGCGCCTGACTACTCCCACATTACTGAACAACCGACATACTGGAGACAATAATGAGCCTTCGTTACTCGATCGCTGCCGCCTGCCTGATGGCCACGACCGTTTCGTTCGCGCCCGTCAACACCGCTTCTGCCAGCCCCTCCCACAAAATCATGCTGGTTTTCGATTCATCCGGTTCGATGCGGAAGGCCGCCGGACCGGTCAGCCGCATGGACGCAGCCAAGCAGGCCATGTCGCAAGTTCTGGGCGGGGTTTCGGCAGACACCGAGATCGGGCTGGTCGCATACGGCCACCGCAAGGGCAAGGACTGCTCCGACATCGAGGTGATCGCCGAACCGCGCCAGGGTGGCGCGCCCGCGATTGCTGCCGCCGTGCGGGCGATGAAGCCGCTTGGCGAAACACCGATCGCCGATGCGGTGCGCATGGCGGCACAGGTGGCGCAGTATGACGAATTGCCGGCAACGGTGGTGCTGGTGACCGACGGCGAGGAGTCGTGCAAGGGCGACCCGTGTGCGCTGGCTGGAGAGCTTGAACGCGAAGGCATCGACTTTACCGCCCACGTGATCGGCTTCGGCTATGAGGGCGGCGCGAGGGCTGGTGCTGCCTGTCTCGCCGAGCAGACCGGCGGGCAATACCTGGCGGCGGCCGATGCGGACCAGTTGGCGGCGGCGCTGGTGCAAGTGGTGTCACAACCGGCAGCCCCGTCAGGGACGGTCGTCGCATCCGATGACTTCGACGGCAATGGCCTGGCTGAAGCGTGGGAGGTGATCAACCCGGACGATACGGTGCACCTGGTCGAGGATGGCAAGCTGACCACGGCGACGGCAGAACTCGGCTACCTGATAGGCGGCAAGCAGCCCAACAATATCTTTGCCTGGAACGGAGAACTGCCGGCGGGCGATTTCGACATTGCCGCCGACTTCACCGCAGAGATGGGGCAGGCCGCAAAGGCGATTGCCGAAGTTGCCATTTACGACAGCCAGAAAGACGTGGTAACGGCGCGGCTGTACCGCGATGGTTCCTCGAACAACCAGCTGTTCCTGGAGGTCGTTGCAATCGTTGACGGCAAGAAGTCGAATGCCCGTACGCGCGTTGCGACGGGTGCCTGCTGCCCGAAGAAGTTCGACATGGAGGAAGTCTATTCCAATGTCGAGAAGCAGGGCGGACGGCTGACGCTGGAACGGCGTGGACGCAAGGTGGCAGCACGGCTCGACCTGAAGGACTGGCAGTTCAATGACGATACGCCTTCGACGTTGCGGACCGACGAACTGCTGGTGCTGAAGCCGAAGGGGCGCGCGGCGCTTTATGGCGGTACGTGGGGGGCCAATTATGGCCGCAAGGACTCCACCATCGTGCATTTTGACCGGTTCGAAATACTCTCGTTCGAGTAGGTAATGCAGTAGATCCGATTGCAGAATCTTATTGTTTTCAGATTGTTGGCGCCTGACTTGAGGAAAACGAGTCAGGCGCCAAATCTTCTGTCTTGACACATACCGACCGGTTGGTATGTTGTTGGAATGACAGTGACGGCGCGAGACAAGTTGATGGAGGCCGCTGTGGCCATGGTGCGCGAGAAGGGATTCGCGGCGACGTCGGTTGATGACCTGTGCAAGCAGGCAGGCGTGACGAAGGGCGCGTTCTTCCATCATTTTGCCACCAAGGAGCAGTTGGGTGTGGAGGCGGCGCGCCACTGGGACGAGATGACCTCGGCCTTCTTTGCAGCGCAAGCCTACCGGCAGCTCGACGACCCGCTCGAGCGGGTTCTGGGCTACATCGATTTCCGCCGCGAGATTCTGGCCGGCGAGGTGAGCGAGTTCACCTGTCTCGTTGGTACCATGGTGCAGGAAGCCTACCAGAGCGCGCCGGCCATCCGTGATGCCTGCGACGTGACGATCAGCAGGCATGCCGCCGTCATCGAGCAAGACATTGCCGCAGCCATCGAGGCTTGCGGCATCAACCCCGACGGCTGGGATGCGAAGGGCCTGGCGCTGCACATGCAGGCGGTGCTGCAGGGCGCGTTCATCCTGGCGAAGGCCAAGGGCGGGCCGGAGGTGGCGGTGCAATCGGTCGATCACCTGAAGCGGTATGTGAGTCTGTTGTTCAGGAAGGAAACAGTGCAGTGAGCGATGATCTGGATTTGAAAGTCGAACGGGTGATCGATGCCCCGCGTGACGCGGTGTGGCGGTGCTGGATCGAGGCGGAGCTGTTGAAGCAGTGGTACTGCCCGAAGCCGTGGCGGGTGACCGAGGCCGACATCAAGCTGGTGCCGGGTGGCCGCTTCAACTGCGTGTTCCAGGGGCCGAAACCGGAAGAGCGCCATGACCTCACAGGCTGTTACCTGGAAGTGGTGCCGGGTGAACGGCTGGTGTTCACCGATGGATTCTCTGAAGGGTTCATGCCGAGGCCGAAACACTTCATGACCGGATACGTTGACCTGAGTGACGCAGGCAACGGCAAGACCCGGATGGTGTGGGGCGCGCGCCATGCCACGGCTGAGGACAGGCAGGCGCATCTGGACATGGGGTTCGAGCAAGGCTGGGGCGCGGCGGCAGACCAGCTGGAAGAGCTTGCCAGGAGCCTGGCCAAGGCGCGAGTACAGGAGACTTGATATGACAGAGTTCATGACATGCCTCTGGTTCGATCATGGAGAGGCCAAGAAGGCGGCGGAGTTTTATGCCGCAACGTTCCCCGACAGTCATGTCGGGCGCATCAATACCGCGCCCGGTGATTTTCCCGGCGGAACAGCGGGTAGTGAACTGACGGTGGAATTCACAGTGCTGGGACAGAAGTTCGTCGGGCTGAACGGAGGACCGGCGTTCACGCCCAACGAGGCCGTCAGCTTCATGGTGGTGACGGAAACACAGGAAGAAACCGATCGCTACTGGCATGCGATCATTGACAATGGCGGGCAGGAAAGCGCCTGCGGCTGGTGCAAGGATCGCTGGGGCCATTCCTGGCAGATCACGCCACGGCTTCTGCTGGAGCTGACGACCAGTGCCGATGCGGGCGAGGCCAAACGCGCCTTCGATGCGATGATGACAATGAAGAAGATCGACATCGCAGCCTTGAAGGCTGCGGTAAGCGGTGAGTGAAAAGGAGAAGACGAGATGACGTATGTTGACGGATTTGTGGCCGCCGTGCCGAACGACAACAAGCAGAAGTACATCGAGCACGCACGCGATGCGGCGAAGATGTTCAAGGAGTTCGGCGCACTGAAACTGGTCGAATGCTGGGGTGATGATGTACCTGACGGCAAGCTGACTTCGCTGCCGATGGCGGTGAAGAAGCAAGACGACGAGACGGTGGTGTTCTCGTGGGTGATGTGGCCGTCGAAGCAGGTGCGCGACGAGGGCTGGGCCAAGATGATGGAAGACGAGCGCATGCAGATGAACGAGATGCCGTTCGACGGAAAGCGCATGATCTATGGCGGCTTCGAGATGGTGGTCGAGGAGTAGGCTATTCCTCTGCCGGTACGGCGCGGGGCTTGCCATCGGTATCGACGGCGACCATGACGAAGTCCGCGTCGGTGACCTTGACCTTGTTGCGGGTGAGGTAGCGCTGGGCCCAGGCCTCGACCTCGATGGTCATGGAGGAGCGACCGACCTTGACCACGTCGGTATAGAGTTCGAGCGTGTCGCCGATCTTGACCGGCAGCTTGAACGACAGGGCGTTGATGGCAGCGGTGACGACGCGGCCGGCGGAGCGTTCACTGGCGCGGATGCCGGCGGCAAGGTCCATCTGGGCCATTACCCAGCCGCCGAACACGTCGCCGGCGGCGTTGGCGTCTGCCGGCATGGCGATGACGCGCATGGTGAGGGTGCCCTGGGGGCCGGGTGCCGAATCCTTGTTCATGGCACGAGACTATGACCGCTCGCGGTGGCCCTGCAAAGGCCAAGTTGCCGCAACAGTTGCGCTGCTTGATCCGTGTCAATGCGGACGGGTGACTGGCGGGTGACACTGGTCACATCAACCGCAATGCCAATTGCCAGGGAGTTTTCTACCAATGAGTTATCGCCGTCAAATCCTGCCAGGCCTGATGATGCTGTGTGCCGCGAGCGCCTGGCTTGTGAGCCTTGCACCGGATGGATACGCCCAGACACCGGTTTGGAAGCAACTGGTCGAGCAGCAGTTGCTCGAACAGCAGTTCTGCAAGGTCGAGTATTATGTGGCCGAGGAGGTGCGGGGCGAGGGTGAGGACCTTTTCGTCAAGGCCAGGGTTCACTGCACCGACGGGCGCAACTTCGACATCGAGCGCACCGGCGAAACGATGAAGTTCCGCATCGAGGAGTGCCCCAAGGTCTATTGCTAGGACCTGCCGCGCCAGGCCGGATTGCTGACAAGGGCGAGAATGGCGAACACTGCCATGGCCCAGAAGCCGGTGTGGTGCCAGGTGCCTTGGGCATAGCCGACCGACTGCGAGGCAACGGCGCCGATGGTCATCTGGATGAACCCCGCGAGGCCTGCACCTGATCCGATGTTCCTGGGGTCCACCGAAATGGCGGCGGTCAGTGCGTTGGGGATGGTCAGCCCGTTGCCAAAGGCGCTCAGCGCCATGGGTACGAACAGCGATGCCGGATGGATAAACCCGGCCACGGCAGATACCAGCATGCCGGACGTGCCAACCAGCGTCAGCCAGTTGCCGATGGAGATCATGCGGTCATTGCCGAGACGTTCCGAAAACCGGCCCGAGGCGAAGTTGCCTGCCATGTACCCAAGCGCTGCAGCGATGGTCCACATGCCGTAGGTGACGGGGCTGAAGCCGCGCTCGGTGATGATGATGTAGGGTGCCACCGCCAGGTAAATGAAGAACACCGCAGCACCCGCCGACATGGTGGCCGTGTAGCCGCGGAAGTCGCGGTTGCGCAGCAGTTCGCCGTAGAGCTTCGTGCGGATGAGTGAAGCGTTGGGCTGCAGGTTGGTGTTGGTTTCCGGCAGCGACCAGACGGCACCTGCCATCACCAGCGAGCCGATGACGGCGAGTAGCCAGAAGCTGGCGCGGAACGAGAAGTACTGGTCGAGGATGCCCCCGATCAACGGCGCGATCATCGGCGCGACCACCCAGGCCATGGTGATGTAGCCGAGCACGGATGCGGATCGTTCACGCGAGAACATGTCGCGTACGATGGCGCGTGACAGGATCATGCCGGAGGCCCCGCCAATGGCCTGGACGCCGCGCGCAAGGATGAGCATCTCGATGCTTGTGGCCAGCGCGCAGGCGATGCTGGCGAGCGAAAACAGCACCATGCCCGCGATCAGCATGGGGCGGCGGCCATAGCGGTCCGACAAGGGTCCGTACAGCAACTGGCACAGGGCAAGGCCGGCCAGGTAAACCGACAACGTAAGCTGCACGATGCCGGGCGTGGTGTTGAAGGTGGCCTGCAGGCCTGGCATCGAGGGAATGAAGATGTTGAGGGCAAGCGGGCCCACCGCCGCCATGGCGATGAGTATGCCATAGGGCGCACGCGGTTGAACGGCGGTGGTTTCGGCGACGGGGTCTGTCAGGATCTTGCTGCGCATGGAGGCGGCAATAGATCATAGTTCACGGCAAAAGTGGATCGGTGTGCCCGGCCAGCCGCCATGCACTGAGGGCATGGCATTGGCTCGGTTTGGGCCGTGACGGGGCGGCAGGGGCGGGCTACAACTCGACGTGATGAGTACGCCCACAAACCACGTCAGCCGCGATGCGGGATCCGTGACCCAAGGCCTTGCCGCGATGTGGACCGCCGTGGTGCTGTTTTCGCTGGCAGACGCCATTGGCAAGTGGGGTGGCGGCGAAGGCTTCGCGGCGCCGCAGATCGTGTTCTTCCGTTATTTGTTCGGGCTGTTGCCGCTGGCACTGGTGCTGTGGTGGAACGGCTGGCAGGCAGTGCGCACGCGCCGTCCGGTTGCGCACGCGGTGCGCGCGGTGCTGATGTCGAGCGCGCTGGCACTGTTCTTCTGGGGGCTGAAGTACGTGCCGCTCGCCGATGCCATTGCGGTGGCGTTTACCGCGCCGCTGTTCATCACGGCGCTGTCGGTGCCGATGCTGGGCGAGCGGGTGGGCGTGCCGCGCTGGCTCGCGGTGGTGGTCGGGTTTGCCGGCATGCTGGTGATCGTGCGGCCGGGCACCGACAGCTTCCAGCCGGAGATGATGATCATCGTGCTGTCGGCATTCGTATTTGCATTGGGCATCACCTATACAAGGCGGCTGACGCGCACCGAAACTGTGGCGGGCATGTTCACCTGGACCACGGTGGTGTCGCTGGCGGTGTTCGGGCCGCTGGCCGTGCTGAACTGGCAAGTGCCGGAGCCGAACCACCTGGGCGGGTTTGCCGTGCTGGGGCTGCTGGGGGGTGGGGCGCACTACCTGGTGGCGATTGCCTATCGCAATGCGCCGGCCGCCGTGGTTGCGCCGCAGGAGTACATGGCGCTGATCTGGGGGGCGATCATCGGGTGGCTGGTGTGGGGCGACGTGCCGTCGGGCTGGACCTGGGCTGGGGCGGCCATCGTTGCGGCAGCAGGTGGCTACATAGCGTTGCGCGAGGCGCATCTTGAGCGCCGCCGCAAGGCTGTCCCGGCACAGGCGACGAGCGTATGAGCAACGGGAACGAAACTATCCGGGGTGGCGGGTGTGGCTGAACTAGAGATTGTTGCAATGGGCGCGCGCGGTGAAGGCGTGGCACGCGGGCGTGACGGCGAGCCGCTGTATGTGCCGTACACGCTGCCAGGCGAGCAGGTGGAGGCAAGCGTTGAAGGAGCGCGGGGACGCCTCGTCAAGCTGCTGGTGCCATCGGATGAGCGGATCGAGCCGGTGTGCCGGTACTTTGGCAAATGCGGCGGTTGCCAGGTGCAGCACTGGCAGCCCGTACCCTATGCGCGCTGGAAGCAGGCAATGGTGCGCGACGAGCTTGCCCGGCGCGGGCTGGGCGGGGTCGAGGTTGGTGATCTGGTTGATGCGCATGGCGCGGGCCGGCGCCGGGTCACGCTGACGGTTGACCGGGGCAAGGCCGGTTTCGTCGCCCATCGCAGCCACCTGCTGGTGCCGGTGGATGCATGTCCGGTGCTGGTGCCTGCCTTGCGCAATGCGCCGGCGCTTGCGGCAGACCTGGCGAAGGCGCTGGGCGCGCGCAAGGAGTTGAAGGTGCATGTGCTGGCCAGTGACACAGGTCTTGATTGTGAACTGGTGGGCGTCGATGACCCGCCGCTGGATGCGCGCGTCAAGCTGGCGGACGTGGCCGAGGCGCATGACCTTGCGCGGTTGACAGCATCTGGTGAGACGCTGATCGAGCGCAGGCGGCCAGTGCTGGATGCGGGCGGGGCCGCCGTGACGCCGCCGCCGGGCGGGTTTGCGCAGGCGACCAGGGCCGGTGAAGAGGCACTGGCCGCGCTGGTGGTACCGGCGCTGGCAGGCCATGACATCGTTGTCGATCTGTTTTGCGGCTGGGGCACGTTTGCGCTGCGGCTGGCGCGACAGTCCCGGGTGCTGGCGATGGACAGCCACAAGCCGTCGGTGACGGCGCTGGAGCAGGCGGTGCGATCAACGCAAGGCCTGAAACCGGTGATCGGGCGGACCCGGGACCTGATGCGGGACCCGGTAACCGGGCCGGAACTGAAGGGCGTGACGGGGGCGGTATTCGACCCGCCTCGCGCTGGTGCTGCCACGCAGGTGCGCGAGTTGGTTGCGGCAGACGGCATCCGCACGGTGGTTGGCGTGTCGTGCGATGCAGGCACGTTTGCGCGCGATGCAGCCGTCCTGGTGGAGGGCGGTTTCAGACTTGAGCGGGTGGTGCCGGTGGATCAGTTCAGATATTCAGCGCACGTGGAAATGGTGGGAGTGTTCAACCGGTGAGTAATGCGCGCAAGGACAGGATCGACCTGGCTGGTGGCTTCTGGCTGGTGCTGTTTGCCGGGCTGATGGGCATCAACCAGGTGCTGGTGAAGCTGGTGAACGCAGGCCTTGCGCCGATTGCCCAAGCCGGCTTGCGCTCAGCGTGCGCGCTGGGGCCGGTGCTGCTGTATGCGTGGTGGGCGCGCAAGCGATTGTCGGTCAGCGACGGCAGCCTGCTGCCCGGCATCCTGTGCGGCAGCCTGTTCTCGATCGAGTTCATGATGATGTTCTCGGCCTTCGACTATACCTCGGTGGCGCGCGCAACCATGCTGTTCTACACAATGCCGTTCTGGCTGGCGCTGGTGGCGCACTTCCTCATTCCGGGCGAGCGGCTGACGGTGGTCAGGACGGCGGGGCTGGTGATGGCAATGACCGGGGTTGGCTGGGCGCTGGCGCACAACGAGTACCCGGCGACCGAACATGCGCTGTTCGGCGACCTGTTGTGCATTGCCGGTGCGATGTGCTGGGCGGGCATTGCGCTGACGGCGCGGCTGACAAGCCTGTCGAAGTCGTCACCGGAAATGCAGCTTGTCTACCAGCTTTCGGTGTCCAGCGTGATCCTGCTGCCGGTGGCGGCGCTGACGGGTCCTATGGTGCGCGAGTTCACCATGGAGATCGGCGCGATGTTCACTTTCCAGGTGCTGGTGGTGGTGGCGTTCGGGTTCCTGATGTGGTTCCGGGTGCTGGCCGTGTACCCGGCATCAGACATGGCGTCGTTCGGGTTCCTGACGCCGCTGTTCGGGGTGGCATTCGGCTGGCTGATCCTGGGTGAACAGATCACCTGGGGATTTGCCGGCGCGCTGGCGATGGTGTGTGCCGGTATCGTGCTGGTCAACCGCAAGCGCAAGGCGGTGCCGGCCGGACAGTCCGGCACGGCGGTGAAGGTTGCGGATTAAACCCAGTGCGGAATGCGGGCGGAAAACCGGTGCCCACTTTTCCTCATTCCGCACTAGCCGTCGTGGTTCAGCACCACGACGCGGGCACCCTTCAGCACGCGGCGGTGCAGTTCGTCGATGTCCTGGTTGAGCATGCGGATGCACCCCGACGACATGGCCTGGCCGATCGATGACGGATCGTTGGTGCCGTGGATGCGGTACAGCGTGTCGCGGCCGGTCATGTCGAACAGGTAAAGCGCGCGCGCGCCCAGCGGATTGTCCGGGCCGCCCGGCATGCCGTTGACCCATGGAGCGGCCTCGGGATCGCGGGCAACCATTTCAGCCGGCGGCGTCCAGCGCGGCCAGCGCGCCTTGCGGCCAATGTAGGCCTGACCCTGCCAGCGGAATCCGTCACGCCCGACGCCGACACCAAACCGCAAGGCTTCACCATTGCCGCGCACCAGGTAGAGGTGACGGTTGCGGGTATCAACCACGATGGTGCCGGGCTGTTCTGGGCCATCATACCGCACCAGCTGGCGGCGAAACTGCGGCTTGATCTGGCTTTCGGGCACCCGGGTAATAGGGAAATCGATGGGGCTTTCAAGTGGCGGGCGCGGCTGCGCTGCCTGCTGCTCTGCCTGTGGCTCGTACGCGTGCGCAGGGGGTAGGGGTTGCTGCTGCGCGCCGTAGGGGTTGGCGTTGGCGGGAGACACCGAACCAGTGGCCTGATCATGCGGCACAGGCTGGCGCGAATAGCCGCCATTGTTGCGCAGCCAGCGGTCGATCGTGTCAATGTTGAACGGCTCGGCGCTCGCCGGTGCCGACAGCGCGGCGACTGCCGAGACCGCTCCGAGGCCGGTCAGCATTGCGCGCCTGTTCATCATCCTTGCCATATCCATCATCCCCCACAAATGCTCGTTGCCACGCAGGCGTTCCTGGCTGGGCAGTATGGCGCAAACGTAGTTAAGACATTGTTAGGAATAGGAGTGATTTGCGACGTGATCTGGGTGGCAATGCGTCATTGTCTTGGCAATTCCGGCAGGGCGGATAACCATTTCGTGATGCGCTCCTCGTTGGCCCCCAAATCTGACTTGCCCACCAGGCTGCGGCTGTAGACAGCAAGCGTGGAGGCTGTGCCATCTTCCGAGGGCCAGGTGGCGACGGAGATGGTGTCAGGGAAGCCGAACACCGCGGAGGTTTGCACGAACCGGATCTCGCCGGTGGACGGTTCCGGCCCGCCTGCGGTGAGGCGGGTGCGCGGCATGGCACTCCAGGTGCGGATGAGGGTTGCGCGCAGATCGGCCTCGGGCACGGCAAAGGTGGGCGCTTCGATGTCGGCCGGCGCGGCACACCTGTCCGGTGGACACACCAGGAACTGGTTGGGCGTGTCCTTCAGGGTGAGGGTGGCAAAGTCGACGCTGCCCTGATCGGCCGGGCCGGCGAGCGTGGTCCACACCCGTTCACCAGCCAGCAGTGCGACTGTGGCCGCGATCACGACAATCGCGGCAACGCCCAGTGCAAGCCACTTCATTTGTCGATCCAGCAGATCAGTAGTTCGGCTTGCCGGTGTCGATGGCGCGGGCCAGCAGCATGTATTCCTCGCAGGCGGTGCCGCAGCGGGTGCCGATCTCATCAAGCTGTTCGCGGGCGAGGTTCAGCTTGCCAAGGACGACATAGCCTTCTCCAAGGTATTCGCGGGCCTGGATGTAGTCAGGATTGACATCAATTGCCTTGCCATAGAAGGCAATGCCCTGTTCAACCTTGCCGAGTTTGCGGTGGCTGAAGCCAAGGCCGTTGAGCACCTCGGGGTCATTCTGGTCGGCTGAGAGCCGGAACATCTCGATGGCGTCTTCATAGCGGCCTTCGCGGGCCAGTGCCCAGCCTTGCGCCTTGATGGACTCGTGCGGGATGACCGACGAGGTCTTCTTCACGCACTTTTTCTTGGACGACGAGTAGACGAAGCCCTTCTTGCAGGTCGGCGTGGAGGCCGAGGTATCGGACCCGGCTGCATGGGCGGTCATTGCAGCGCCCGAAAGCGCGATGGCGGCGGCAAGTGAAAGGATTGCAAAGCGCATGGGTGTCAGCTCCTGGGACAATGTTTGGCACACCGGTGGTAACGTAATCATGGGCGCAGAAGTTTCAGGTCACGACCGGGCCTTGTCATGGATTGATAATAGCGAGTGCAGGCGCGAAGAACCACCCCTTGAGTCCGGATCGTCACGCAATCGTGCAACGGCAATCGCAGGCTTCGCAGCATGCCTTATTGGAGGTTGAGCGAACCGGCCTTGCACGTTAAAGTTTGGTTCGGAACGGTGACTGGGCGATGTCTGCGGACATGCAAGAGACGGCTTGGCGACGTGACATTCAGAGTTGCAACAAGGGCACTGGCAGCCGCGGCGGTATTCATACCATTGGCCGCGTGCAGCAATGTGAGCCTGCTGGATGCTGAAGACGCAGGCGCGCGGCTGGAACTGAGCGCAGACCGCAGCAACGAGCTTGCCATCCAGCCGGCTGCCACGTCCCAGATGGACCGGCAACAGCGCATCGGCGACGAACTGGCCAGGCGGGCGCTGGCCATCATGACGAGGTCACAGGACCGCGAGCTCGAAGATTACCTTAACGTAATTGTCAGCCGCTTGCAGGCGACGGCCGAGCACGGCGTGAGCGCACTGTTCTATCGCGTCTACCTGATCGACAGCCCGCATGCCAACGCCTTCACGCCGGGCGGCGGGCACATCTTCGTCACGACCGGCATCATCCGGCGGCTGCGGACCGAAGCCCAGCTTGCCATGGTGCTGGCGCACGAGATGGCGCACAACCGGGCAACACACGTGGTGAAGGGCCAGGACGGACAGTCAATCAATCGGCAGGTGACGGCATTCGGCAAGCGCATCTTCTCGGACAAGCTGGGCGTGCCCTGGCTGAGCGAAGGGGTACGGGCGCTGGCGGATACCAGCCTCAGCAGCTACACCCGTGCGCAGGAAGAAGAGGCAGACCGGATCGGCTTCCGGTATTTCGTGGCTGCCGGGTATGATCCGCGCGAGGCACCGCGCAGCTTTGCCGCACTGATCAGTGTGGATGCGCAAAAGCGCAGCATCATGGATGTGTTCAACGGCTATCCTGAAGGCATCAAGCGGGCCGAGGCGATCAATGACCTGGTGCATGCCACCTATGGCAACAAGGACACGTCGAGCCTGACCAGCAACACCGCTGTCTACGTGCGCCTTGCCGAGGCCTACTGGCAGTAAGGCCGGACAGGCCGCCCGGAATTTTGCTTGTACAAGATATGAACCGGATCAACCGATGGTTGACGAGGTGTGATCAACTGCACATCACCGATACGTGAACTTGCCCATGATGTCCTCAATCACGACAGGATGAATGTTCGTCCTGTTTCAACCCCCTCCATCAGGGGCGCGACAGAAAGAGGAGAAGCAAATGACCTACCTGACCAGGATTTCGTCTTGTGCGCTGGCACTGGTTGCCGGTGTGGTGACACTGGGTTCGACCAGTTCAGTTCCCGCGCAGGCAAAGACCATCTATTACGGTGAAACGGTGACGTTCCGCGAAGCCAAGCGCATGTGCGCCGGCATTCACGGGCGGGTGTTCCTGAGCTCGCGCGATGTGTATGGATGCCAGGGCGATCCGAGCCGCCGGCGCGCTTATATTCCACCAACGCCGCAGCCGGGTGACCAGGTGCAGGAACAGGTCGGCATAAAGAAGGCCAATTCCCCCGGCAAGCGGCAGAACTTCGGTGGCCGCAAGGAGTTTCCGGGCATGATCGGTGGCCACGGTGGCGGCAACGGCGGTGGCAACGGCGGCGGTAACGGCGGTGGTAACGGTGGCGGCGGCTCTGCCGGCGGTCCGGGCTGACCCGACACGCCGCCTCCCGATCAACAAAACGAAAAGCCGGCATCTTAATCCAGAAGGTGCCGGCTTTTTTCAGTCTGCCTGAAGTTGAGTGTGTGCGCCTAGCGCAGCAGGGGATCGATCGAGCTGACGGCGGCAGATGTCTCGGTCGGCATGACAGTGATCACGGTGGCGGCGAGTGCGACCACAAGCGCCAGAGCAAGGATTGACAAAAGACCAGTGGTGCGCCGGCAGACGGCACCGGCCTTCCGCCTTGCATTGGCACCGAACCCATAGGTCTGGCCTGCTTCGAATTCGTTCCTGTCAGTCATGTTCCGTCGTCCCGGGTTAATGGACCCCTGCAGCCTCACACAAAGCCAGACGATTGCGGCGCAAGATGTGCGCAATGGTGCCGTTGAGGGGGTCATTTCATGACAAACCCGTGGCGATATGGTTAATGAAAGGTTAACGGATTCAACGGGTTGGATCAGAAATCCGCAGAATTCTCCAGTTGCTGGCGGCAGCGCGTGGCTGCGTTGGAGGGCAGGGCCGCCACATCGTCATAGGTGATGACGGCGCCGTGGGCGACCGGGCGGATGACGTCGACACCGTGGGCGAGACCTATGGGCAGCCCGCGGCGCATGCGCGATGTGGCGGCCGGCATGAGCCGACCCCAGGCACAGAAGCCGCCTTCACCATCGAGCCGGTCGCCGGGCTTGAGATCCTTCTTGGCAACGGCCACCACATCGCCGCGCCATTCGGCGGTGGTGCCGGTCGGTTCGCGGCGGATCACGGCGTTGCTGGCGGACAGGCCCAGTTCGAGGCCGATGAGGTGGTAGGGCCGGTAAAGTGCTGCGTACCAGCCGGACTTGTCCGTCACCAGGCCATATTGCGCAAAGCAGGCGCGGGCGTAATCGTTCGGCGCCTTGAACACCGCATAGACGCCCCAACGCAGGTGGTTGGGCATTTCGGAGGTTTCGCCGCGATGTTCCGAGGCCACGACCTCGACCATGCCCGAATGATTGATGATGCCACCATCAGCCTCGGGTATCAGCACGTTCTGCAGGTTGTAGACATCGACGGCGGGGAACTTCAAGCCGTCCTCGGGCGCATCGAGGCCGCAAGCATTGGCGATGGCTGCCATCTCGATGGCTGACTTGGTGCCGTCGAGGAAGGAGTTGAACATCTGCGAGTTCATGCCGGCGGCGGCGGCCTGGTCGGCGGTGAGGCCATAATGATCCCAGACCCCGTCTGGCGTGACATCGTGGAAGCCGGGCTGGTAGCGGGTGCCCTTGCCGGCGCACACGACTTCAAGCCCGCAGGTGCGCGCCCAGTCGACGATCTCGCACACAAGGGACGGCTGGTCACCTGACGCCATGGAGTAGACGGTGCCGGCGGAGCGGTGGGCGGCGGCAAGCACCGGGCCTGCCAGCACGTCGGCCTCGACGTTGACCATGACGATGTGCTTGCCGTGTTCGGCGGCCGCGAGGGCATGGGCGCAACCGGCAGCGGGCGACCCGGTGATTTCCATGACCACCTCGACGGCCGGGTCCGCGATGACCGACATGCCGTCATCGGTGAAGCGGGTCGCGGCGATGCGGTCTTCGCTCCAGCCGACGGTGCGGCAGGCGGTGCGGGCGCGCTCGACATCAAGGTCGGCAATGGCGACAACGCTCAGATGCGGTGAGAACGGCACCTGGTTGAGGAACATGGAACTGAACTTGCCGGCACCGATGACGCCGACGCGCACCGGGCCTGATTCAGAGATACGTTTTTGCAGGATCGCAGGCAGGCGTGTCATGTGCTAAGGCTTCTATCTGGGGTGTTTCCGGGACGCCGCACACTGAGCAGTCGGGTATACACAAGTCAATCAGGTTGATGGAAGTTTGGCTTATGCCTTTGCCGCCAGAACAATGACCCTAGCGGGACAGACGGACGGCGGCCACCTGGGCACCGATGGCGTTGAACGCCGCACTGAGCTGTGCCGGGTCGCTGGCGTCGTAGTAGTTGTGGCCGCTGCTGGCGCAGTCACTCAGCATCTTGCGCGTGGCGTTGCTGGTGACCTTGAACGCAATCGAGAAGATGGTAACGCTGTCCGACTTGATCCGGTTGCACAATTCCAGGGTCAGCTTGTCTGCGGCCGGTGCGCTGTTGCCGTTACCCAACCTCTTGTGTTCCGGGCTGCCGGCAAACTTCTGCACCGTGTTGTCGCCATCGGTCATCAGCACGATGTATTTGCGGATGTTCTTTTCATCGGCCTCGGTGGCGCTCGCCCCTTCGGAAAACGGGGCTTTGGAGGTCAAGGTGCGCCAGCCCCAGACCAGCCCGCCGGGAATATAGGTCAGACCCTGTCCGGTCAGCCCGCCGATGCGGTCGAGAAGTCTGGCGGCATCGGCGGTTAGCGGTTCGACCGGCTGCGCGCAGGCCTCGTTCATGATGGGCGGAACGCCATCGCCATAGCTGCTATCGGAGATGTTGTAGGGATACTCGCGCGAGCCGACGCAGCCGTGCCACACATTGCCGCCCGACTCGTTGACTGGGTCCATCCAGGCGGCGTCCCTGTTGCTGGTGCCGACGTTGACGTATCTTGCATACGGCACCAGCGAGACACGGATCATGCTTTCGTCATGGTTGCCGTTGGTATTGTCGATGATCTTCACGAAGTTGGAGGCGGCCGTGCGCAGCGCCTGCATCTTGCCTTCGGTGTTCATCGACCCCGTGGTATCGACGACAAGCGCGACCTCTGCGCCCGTGCGTCCTGCCATCACCTCGGACTCGGCCGAGATGTTCAGCTTCGAAATGCCCAGTAAATTGCCAAGTGTCGTCGGAATTGTGCCAACTGCGCGCACATGGATGGCTCCATTAGGCAGGAACGTCACCTTGAGGCCTGTATTGGCATCGATCAGGTCGCCTATGCCGTTGGATTCGGCAAATTGCCGGATGATCCTTTCGATGCCTTCGTTGGTGGTATTGACTGTGGAGGCACCGGCAAGGGCGCCTGCATCCAGCGCGGCCTGAAGCCGCGACTGGGCATGCATTTGCCTGTAGGTGTCTATGGCGATGCCGGCGGCGCCAAACATTGGTACGGCTGCCAACGCGGCAATGAGGCCCACATTGCCTGCTCTGTTGCGCAGCAATGAACGAAATGCTGATGCAAACACAAGAAGTACTCCTTGCCAGACCGCACCGGGCTTGTGAAAGGCTGACAGCTTTCCTCCGGCTACTGACTAAGCTACGCTCAGAGTCTTGCCGAACCGGCAACGAGTTCCCCTAACAGGAGGTTTAGATTCGCCTTTTGTAGCGGGCGGCCGGAAGAGACGGTCACCGCGCCGGGCGGCACGGTGGTTGCGGCTTTCGCAGGCACAGCCTTGCCTACCTGCTCAGTGCGACCATCTGGATCTGGCCCGCGATGGCCTTGAAGGCCTGCGCCAGAGCAGTGCTGTCGCCGGCGTCATAGTAGTTGCCGCTGGAAGCACATGTTTTCAGGATCGACTTCGTGTCTGCGTCGGAAACGTCGAAGGCGATGGTGTGGATGATGATGTCTTCCGACTTGATGTTGGTACACA
>CAYMJJ010000036.1:0-21106 GCA_964390445.1 uncultured Anderseniella sp. | reverse complement strand
GATGCTGGTCAAGCAGATTGTCCGGGCGGTGTTTGCTGCGGCGGTCGCCATCGTGTTGCTGACGGCCGCAACGCTCGTCATGCGCGGCGGCCTGCGGGCCAGGTCATCGCTGCTGGTCTGGCTGTTGCTGGGGGCATGGACCGTCGGGGCGGGTTACATCGCCATGCAGAGGCCACCGTCAGAGCTTGCCTCACCGATCCTGGTGGGTGGTCTGGCAGTGGTGCTTGTGGTGCTTGCATTCGTGCTGACCTACTTCGCCTTCTCCAGCGTCCTGAACCCGGAACTGGACGCCCTGGTGGCCGAGCGCAACATGCTGGCTCTTGCCGGCGGCGAGCAGGTTGTGTGGGACTATCAGCCCGGTGACAACTCGTTCCATGTGGGCGAGCACCTCGAGAGCCTGCTTGGGTATGAGCCGGAAAGCCTGAGCACGTCATCTCTGCAGGCATGGTTCAACCTGGTCCACCCCAGTGACATGCCGGCCCTGGAATCGACCCTGGAGAGTGCCCGTTCACGCGCCAACCAGCCGTTCCGGCAGCAGTTTCGCCTGCGCCACGCCGATGGGCGCTACCGGTGGTACGAGTTGAAGGGCAGGTCCTTGCTCAACGCTGCCGAGACCGGATTGCGCCTGTCGGGCCTGTTGTCCGATGCCTCGCAGGAGCGCACCTCGCAAGATCGCATCCTGTCCGATGCCATCCACGATGTTGTTACCGGGTTGCCCAATTACGCTCTATACCTTGACCGGTTGAACCAGGCTGTCGGCCGGGCCGCCGCCTCGCCGGACAAACGCCTTGCCGTCATGCTGCTCGACCTTGACCGGTTCCGCTTCGTCAACGCCCGCCTGGGACAGGAAATCGGCGACAGCCTGCTCAAGGCAATTGCGCGGCGCCTTGAAAAGCTGTTGCCGGAAGGTTCCAGCCTCGCCCGCCTGCCGGGTGACCAGTTCGCCGTCATTCACGAGCGCTCCGGCGGTGATGGGGAAGGGCTGGATGACCTGGTGGTGCTGGTCGACAGGTTGCGTCAGGCCGTATCCTTGCCGGTCAGGGTGCCGCCGAACGAGATCTACCTGACCTGTTGCATGGGCGTGGCGGAATGGGATCCCTACATCGAAAGCGCCGATACGCTGCACCAGTATGCGGAGGTGGCGCTGTTCGATGCCAAGAAGCGGGGCAAGGATCATGTTGCCTTCTACAAGCCCGGCATGCGCGCTGAAGACGATGCCAACCGCAGCCTCAGCGTCGAGGACCTGCAGCACGCCTTGCAGGAACAGCGCTTCGAGATAGCCTACCAGCCGATCATGCGCATGAGCGACCGCCAGCTTGCAGGCTTCGAGGCCCTTGTTCGCCTGCGCCGTCGCGACGGCTTGTTGCTGGAACCATCAAGTTTTGTGCCGCTGGCTGAGCGCTGTGGCCTGATCGGCGAGATCGGTGCCCACGTGCTGAGCGAGGCAGCAAGGCAGCTGGGTGTGTGGCAGCGCATGTTTACCCCGGCAGAACCGGTCTTCGTGTCGGTGAACATTTCCTCTGTCCAGCTTGCCGGCAACCGGCTGATTCACGTGGCGCGCACCATTCTCGGACGCGAGGAACTGGCCCCCGGCACCTTGAAGCTGGAGCTGACCGAGACGATGGTGATGGAGAACCCTGAGCTGTCGTTGCAGGTGCTGGACCGGCTGAAGGCACTGGGCATCGGGCTGTCGTGCGATGATTTCGGCACCGGCTATTCGTCGCTGGCCTACTTGCGACGCCTGCCGTTTGACACGCTCAAGGTAGACCGTTCCTTCCTGATCGCAGGGCTGGAGGATGAGCGTGGCTCGGTGGTGCTGGATGCGATCATCCTGCTCGCGCACGACCTCGGCTTGCAGGTGGTCTGCGAAGGCGTCGAGACCGACGCCCAGATGCAGCACCTTGCCGAACTTGAATGCGACCTGGTGCAGGGCTTCCTGATCGGTGAACCGATTGACGCGCAGCAGGTGCTCGAAGCGTTGGGTGCCCCCTCGCGAGATCCGGCAGGCAGTGCTTCTGGCATCGCTGCGATGTGGCATCGGCTCAGCCGCCGCAAACCGGTCGCGCCGCCGCCGCCACGTGTTTTGGTGCCTGAACCAGCGCCCGAAGACGACCAGCTTGCGCCGTGGTCGCCTTATGATTTCCACCCCGCTCCGTGGGCACCAAACCGGCCCATCCGCCATGCAACCGGCCCGCAACTCCCCGCCCCCTCGCAAGCGTCCGGGCAGGAGCGCGGTGCATCACCTCAACCTGTGTTGCAACCAGCTGCCGATGAAAAACCTGAGCCGGAACAGCCACCTGCCGTCGCCGCCGATATCGAAACGGTGTCGCGCCAGGTGCGTGAGGCGTTGCATGAAGACAATTCAGCAGTACCGCCCCTTGCCGATGAGCAACGCGACGAGGTTGCAGGTGATGCTGTTGCGGCGAAGCAGGACGAGCCGGCCGGCGAACCGGGTGTGGTGAGGAAGAAGTCCGCCGGCAAGGCTGCTGCACCGGCACCGTCTGAAAACGCGACCGCCGCAAAGGCGAAACCCGCAAAGAAGCGCCGTCGCCGCCGCGCCTCCAAGAAGAAGCCGGCCGGCAGCACCAATGGTACAAAGCCGGTTTGATCCTGTCAGGCGTTGCCGAAATGGTTACCGGATAACATGTGTTCGCTGATGCCTATGCGCGCCAGCGCGGCCTGGTACTTGTCGTCCACGTCGAGGCCGAAGATCAGCTCTTCATCGGCGTCGCAATGTAGCCAGCCGTTCTGGCGAATCTCGCTTTCCAGCTGCCCCGGCCCCCAGCCCGTATAACCCAGCGCCAGCAGGCTCAGCCGCGGACCGCTGCCATCGGCAATCGCCCGCAGCACGTCGAGGGTGGCGGTCAGGCCAAACTTGTCATCAACCCTCAGGGTGCATTCATCCGAGAAGTAGTCCTTGGAATGCAGCACGAACCCGCGGCTTGTTTCAACCGGCCCGCCCTGCAGCACCAGCGTGTCGGCCACGTCCTGCGGCAGCCGGATGCTATCGCCGCCGGTGGTCAGGTCAAGCCGCTCCAGCAGGTTGCCAAACGACAGGTTGTCGATCTGGTGATTGACCACCAGCCCCATGGCTCCGTCGGCGGAGTGGGCACAGATATAGATGAGCGCCCGGTTGAACCGTTCATCGCCGATGCCGGGCATGGCTATCAGCATCTTGCCATCCAGATAGGGGTTCTTCATCGCTTCGCTCCACGGCCTCCAGCGAGCTTCAGGTTGATCTGGCGAAGGGTAGCACCGGGTGGTGACTGGTGGCAAACCTCACAAGGTGCACGTGGTCGCAACAAGGTGATTGGCAGTTACTGCAATTTTGCTGCCGATTTTGCTATAGAAGCTGCATGAACCTGCTCCGAAATATGCTTGCATGCTGCACCGTGCCCGTCTTGCTGGCATTTTCTCCAGGCACACCCGCTCCTGCGGCTGCAGGAGAGCCGGCACCTGCCGAGTTCAGCAACGACTTTTCGACCCTTCGCCTGATCAACGGCGGGCTGAAAGACGGTAAATGGCAGGTCGGGCTGGAAATGACGCTCAAGCATGGCTGGAAGACCTATTGGCGAGTGCCCGGCGAATCTGGCGTACCGCCGATCTTCGACTGGTCTGCGTCGGACAATGTCACCACGGTTCAACTCGACATGCCTGCACCGCACCGTTTTTCCGACGCCAATGGCGAGGGCATCGGCTACACCGAGGCGGTCATCTTTCCTGCCAGGGCCACCCCGAAAGATCCGACACAGCCGGGCCGGCTTGTGCTGGACTTGTTCTATGCGGTCTGCCACGACATCTGTGTGCCGGTGACGGCTGAGCTGTCACTTGAGCTCAGCGAGCAGACGGCGCGTGCCTCCAGCAGCTTCAGCCTCAAGCAGGCATGGCAGCAGGTGCCGGCCGGGCCGTCGCCCGGTGGTCCAGGCATCAGCCTGATCCGGTCCACCGAAGCCAACGGCAAAGCGGCGCTGGAAATTTCGCTCACAGGTCTGAAAGCCCCGTCCGCAGCAGACATCTTCGTCGAGACCACGACGAACGCCTACTTGCGCAAACCACAACTTTCCGGCACCAGCGATGGCGTATCGACGTATCTCCTGATCGCCGACGGCCTGGCAGCCGGGACCAGCCTCAAGGGTCACAGCGTCAATGTGACAGTCACTGACGGCTCCACCAGCCTTGTCCATGAAGGCACGGTGGAGTAGACGGATTGTCCGGGGCGCGCACGATACAGGCCGCGCCCCATGTCCAGTTTCAGCGAAGAGGTGAACTCCATGACGATCAAGGTTGGCGACAAGCTGCCCGAAGCCACATTCAACGTGATGACCGGCGACGGCCCCGGCCAGATGACCACCGGCGAACTGTTCGACGGCCGCAAGGTCGTGCTGTTTGCCGTGCCGGGCGCATTCACCCCGACCTGCCACATGAAGCACCTGCCAGGCTTCATCAGCCACGCCGGTGAGCTGAAGGCCAAGGGCGTCGACACCATCGCCTGTGTTTCGGTGAACGATGTCTTCGTAATGAACGCCTGGGCAGACCAGTCCGGCGCCAAGGGCAAAATCACCTTCCTGGCAGATGGCAGCGCCAACTTCACCAGGGCCATCGGCATGGAGCTTGATGCCTCCGGTTTCGGCATGGGCATTCGCTCAAAGCGTTATGCGATGCTGGTCGATGATGGCGTGGTCAAGGTGATCAACGAGGAAGATGCGCCGGGCAAGGCCGAGATTTCCAGCGCCGAAGCCATACTCGCTGCGCTGTAAGGCTTGCCGGCTCAGCCGATCAGGGGCCTGCTGCGCATCACGCGTGGCAGGCCTTATCTCTTGTAGGGTGCCATGCCTTCGCGCGCCAGTTCGTCGGCGCGTTCGTTTTCGAGGTGGCCGGCATGGCCCTTTACCCAGTGCCAGTCGACCTGGTGCCGCTCAAGCGCCTGTTCCAGCGCTTGCCACAGTTCCGCGTTCTTGACCGGCTTCTTGTCGGCGGTGCGCCAGCCATTGCGCCGCCAGCCGTGGATCCACTTGGTGATGCCGTCGCGCACATAGACCGAGTCCGTGAACAGGTCGACCCGGCACGGCCGCTTCAGCGCATTGAGCGCCTCGATGGCGGCCATCAGTTCCATGCGGTTGTTGGTGGTATCGGCGGCCCCGCCGCTCAGTTCCTTGCGGTTGCCACCATGCATCAGGATGGCACCCCAGCCGCCCGGCCCCGGGTTGCCGGAGCAGGCACCGTCGGTATAGATGGTCACGTCTGACAAGGGTGGCGGCCTGCGCTGTGTGGTATCAGGTGGCGGCTGATGTCGCGCGTACGGGTGCTCCCGGCTCGCCCTCGCGGCGCAACTGCCGGGGCAGCTTGAACTCGACGTTCTCGTCCCGGGTCTTGATCGTCTCGACTGTCACGTTGAAGCGCTCGCGAAACGCATCGACGACCTCGTTGACCAGCACTTCCGGTGCCGATGCCCCAGCAGTGATTCCAAGTGTCTTGATGCCGTCCATCAGGCTCCAGTCGATCTCCGACGCCCGCTGCACCAGCACCGACTGCTTGCAACCGGCGGTCTTGGCAACCTCGACCAGCCGCTGCGAGTTGGACGAGTTGGGCGCACCAACCACGACAACCATGTCGCAATGCGGTGCCACCGACTTGACCGACTCCTGCCGGTTGGTGGTGGCGTAGCAGATGTCTTCCTTGTGTGGTCCGTGGATCTTGGGGAACTTCCTCTCCAGCGCCTCGATGATACCCTTGGTATCATCCACCGACAGCGTGGTCTGGGTGATATAGGCCAGCTTGTCTGCGTCGCGCGGTTCAAACCGGGCAACGTCGGCTTCGTCCTCTACCAGCGCAATGGCGCCGTCCGGCAACTGGCCCATGGTGCCGATCACTTCCGGGTGGCCGGCATGGCCGATCAGCACGATCTCATAGCCATCCTGATAATGGCGCGAGGCTTCCATGTGAACCTTGGACACCAGCGGGCAGGTCGCATCGAGGTAGAACATGTTGCGGTTCTTGGCCGCTTCAGGCACCGACTTTGGCACGCCGTGGGCCGAAAAGATTACCGGCCGGTCACCATCCGGTACCTCGTCCAGTTCCTCGACGAAGATCGCACCCTTCTGCTTCAGGTCTTCCACCACGTACTTGTTGTGCACGATCTCGTGGCGCACATAGACCGGCTTGCCGTGCAGTTCCAGTGCCCGCTCGACGATGTCGATGGCACGCACCACGCCGGCGCAAAAGCCGCGCGGGGCTGCGAGAAAGATTTTCAGGTCAGGAAGCTGGTCGGACATGGAACGGGTTCCGTTGATCTTGGCAATGAGTTCATAGGTGATGATGGCGTACATGGGAGATGCGGCAATGTCTTGTCAAGTTGCCGACATGACGCGGGCGTGGCTTTGCCAGAAAGCAAAACCCCGGCAAACTGGTCATCCAGCGCCGGGGGGTGCAATGATCGGGCGTTCAGTCACAAGCGGGATGGCTTGGTGCTGGGCGCGCAGGTTGTCAGTTGAGCTGCTTGCCCAGTGACGAGATCGTCTTGTCGATGATCCCGCTGGCCTTGGCGCCCTTGGTATCCTTGTCGATGATGCGGGCAGCTGCTTCGATTGCCAGGTCAGCCGCAGCGGCACGCACGTCCTTGACGGCGGCAGCTTCGGCCTGGGCAATCTTCTGCTCGGCCATGCGGGTCCGCCGCTCGATCTGCTCGTTCATCTTCTTGCGCGCTTCCTGGCCATAAAGATCAGCTTCACGCTTGGCCTGGGCAACAATGGCAGCGGCCTCGTTCTCGGCTTCCACCTTCTTGCGCTGGTATTCAGCCAGAAGTTCCTGCGCTTCTTCGCGCAGACGGCGCGCGTCTTCAAGGTCTGACTTGATGTTGGCGGACCGTGCATCGAGCTTGGAAGCGACAAAGCTTGGTGCCTTGGCGTATAGAACGATACCAAAGAACAGGATCAGCGCGACAAGGGCCCAGAATGTGGCGTCCATTGTATGAGACCTTCCGTTAGCTGCTGGCTGAGGAAATCGCTGACTTGACCGAGGCCGCAGACGGCCTGGATCCTGTCAGTTCATTGACGACATCTTCGACCAGTTGGCTGGCGATGGACGATACCTCGCCCATGGCCTTGTTGCGCGTGGCGGCAATCTGCTTTTCAGCCGTTGCCATCCTGCCTGCCAGTTCACCGTCAACCTTGGCCTGCTCGGCCTCCAGTTCCTTCACCACCGCGGCCCGGTTTTCCTGGGCGATGGCGTTGGCCTTGGCACGAGCGTCGGCAAGTGCCGCGTCGTAGGCTTCCGATGCCTTGCGGGCGTCGTCATTGAGTTTTTCGGCGTTGGCCAGATCAGCGGCGATCCGTCCGTGCCGGGTTTCGATGGCGTTGGCGATCCTGGGCAGCAGCACGCGCGACAGAACGAGGTAGAGCGCGCCGAACGTGATCACCAGCCAGAGCAACTGCGACGGGTAGGTCGACATGTCGAGCTGCGGCAGGGTGCCTGCACTCTGTTCCTGACCCTGAAGAACGAGTTCTTCCGTCGTGCCGCCGATTTCCGGTGTTTGTGCCATGTTGCTTGTCCAAGCAGTTTGGGCCGCATGACGGCCCGTCTAACCTTATGCGGGGAAACCTTTGACCGGCCTTGCCGGGCGAGGAACCGCTTTACGCGAGGCCTTGCCCTTCAGGTTCAGGTTCCGGACCCCGGATCCATGTTGCCCGTCGCCGGCCCGCCATGGAGCCGGCCGGGCAAGTCCGGATCAGGTGAACAGCAGCAGCAGTGCAATAACGAGCGAGAAGATGCCAAGGCCTTCAGCAAGGGCCGCACCGATCAGCGCGTTGGTGAACTGGGCGCTTGCTGCAGACGGGTTGCGCAAGCTGCCGGCCAGGTAGTTGCCGAAGATGTGGCCCACGCCGATACCGGCGCCACCCATGCCAATGCAGGCGATGCCGGCACCGATAAGCTTAGCTGCATCCGCTTCCATGATAATTCTCCTTGAGTTGGTCGGAATGGATTGAAGGTTGATTTGTCAGACTCGCGCCGGTCCGGCCTTAGTGGCTGGGGTGGAGCGCATCATTGAGGTAAACACATGTCAGGATGGCGAACACAAAGGCTTGCAGGAACGCTATCAGGAATTCAAAGCCGGTCAGGGCAACGCCCATTGCCAGCGGGAACAGGGCACCAATGATGCCGCCGACACCCAGTGCGCCGAGGCTCACCACGAAGCCGGTAAACACCTTGAGAACGATGTGGCCGGCCATCATGTTGCCGAACAGGCGCAGCGACAGCGAAATCGGCCGCGACAGGAACGAGATTACTTCGATCAGCGTAATGAACGGCAGGATGACCATGGGCACGCCCGACGGGGCGAACAGCTTGAAGAAGCCAAGCCCGTGCTTGACCAGGCCGACGACGACAACCATCGCGATGATGAACACCGCCAGCGCAGCGGTAATGATAACGTGGCTGGTCACCGTGAAGAAGTAAGGGAACATGCCGAGCAGGTTGCACATCAGCACGAACGAGAACACCGTGAACACGAACGGGAAGAATTTCATCCCGTCGTTGCCCATGGTCTGGCGCACCATGTTGGCGATGAATTCGTACCACAGCTCGCCGATCGACTGGATGCGGTTAGGCACCAGCTGGGCAGAGCGCGAAGCAGCATACAGGATCGCTGTAACGGTGCCGGCTGCGGCAACCATGAACAGCGACGAGTTGGTGAAACTGAAATCCATGCCGCCGACGCTGAACATCTCGACGATGGGCTTGATCTGGAACTGGCTTAGCGGATCGTTGGCCACGATCTTTTCCCTCTTGCGCTTGGCAGCACGTCTTACTGCCCGTCATTCATCCTGTCGCCCTGCTGGGGCACTCTCCCTGCGGCTCTCGCCATGTTGAGGATGCCTGCTGCAAAACCGGTCAGCAGCAGGATGATCAAACCCCATGGCAAGGTGCCGAGCAGGCTGTCGATCAGATACCCCAAACCACCACCCACCAGGACAGCGGCAACAAATTCAGTACCAAGCCGGAACGCTGACCCCCAGGTCTTGCCCAGCGAACTGGTCCGGCGACCGGTCTCTCCCTTGGCCACCTCCGCGTCCCGTTTTTCGGCTGCGATACGCGCCGAAAGATCGGAAAAACGCTGGTCTGGACCCGGTGAGGCCGGCTTTCCAGTTGGCTTGCCGTTATCATCTGCTGCCATTGTCTTGCCTTCTGTTCAGTGGCGAACGACGCGACAGATTAGCCCGGCAGGGCAGATTTATTGGTTGCCAGCCCCTTGGAACCCGCTCAATTCGGGCCGGAAATTAGAGGTAGGGCGCATTACTGTCAAGCAGCGTGTTGGATAGCTAAACCTATGGGATAATTACGGTTTTCGATTGCGTGCCTACGTGCGGCAATTCGCCTGCCAAACTGTGAGCACGATTTCGCCGGATTCGACGTTGAACTGCGGGTTTTCGTTCGTACCAGGCGCTTGCCAGGCAATTGGGGTCACTCGATTGTTACCTGAGTTTCATTGAAGAACCTGGCGAGTTATGGCTGTTGAGCGGTCATGAAGGCGATTTTCATCCGATTCCTCATGGTGTTGATGTTTGCTGGCGTATTGCTGTCGCCGCTCAAGGGCGTCAGCTTTGCCGGTGCGCCGCTACCCCCGGCGATGGCGGATACGGATCTGGCCGCGACGGCTGCGCAGGTTCCTGCTGACAACGGCTTTGTGCTGGTACCATCGGCGGTGCCGTGCCTTGTCGCTATCGCAATCACGGCCTTCAACTATGAAAACGGCAGTTCTGGCCGCGCGGAAGCAGTTCCGGTTCCGGCTGGCCGGCTCACCGGCATTGACGTCAACCCTTCACACGGGCCGCCGATTTCCTCCTGACCTGCAGCAACCACCCGCTCCCGGCAACGTGAGCGCCCCGTAATCGACAGATCAGGACATCAGCAATGAACGACCATGATAGCCGCGCCATTGGCGCGATGCCCGCCGTTGCAACCAGTTCGCCGAACCGCCGCAAGGTACTGGCCGGCATTTTGGCTTTGCCGGCCGCCGGTTGGGCGGTGGATGCCAGCGCCCAGACCGTCAACCGCAACTTCAACCTCACGCCCCAACAGCGTGACGCACGCGTCCGCGCGCCCCTGAACAGGCAGGCAACACGCCCTGCCGCGCCAAGGGGACCGCAACCACCGGCAATTTACGGTCCCTTGCCCGGTGAACGGTTCCCGGTTCCAGCGGTCGGACGTGGTGTGCTGGCCAGGCCGTTCTGGCGAGCCGTGGTGGACGATCCAACCGGCGAAGCGCCGGGAACCGTGGTGGTCGACACCCCCGCCCACTATCTCTACCTGGTGCTGCCCGCCGGCAAGGCTCTGCGCTATGGGGTCGGGGTGGGCCGCGCCGGGTTCGAATGGCAGGGCCGCGCGAGCATCGCCTGGAAGCGCGAGTGGCCGACATGGACGCCGCCGGCCTCGATGATCGCGCGCGAGCCGCACCTTGAGAAGTACCGCAATGGCAAGGCCCCGGGCCTCGATAATCCGCTCGGCGCGCGCGCCCTGTACATTCACGAGAACGGCGTGGACACGCTCTACCGCGTGCATGGAACCAACGAGCCGGAATCCATCGGCAGGTCGATGTCGTCGGGTTGCATCCGGATGATCAACCAGGACGTGATCCACCTGTACCAGCAGGTGCGCACGCCTGCGCCAATCCTTGTCCTGCAAGGCAATACGCCACTGGCCTGAACCGGGGTCATGGGCGGGGCAGGCTGAATCCTCAGCTTGCCTCGCGCATGCCTTCCGCGGCTTCCAGGTCAACCGACACAAGCTGGCTGACGCCGCGCTCCATCATGGTCACCCCGAACAGCCGGTGCATCCGCGCCATGGTCAGGCCGTGGTGGGTGATGATCAGGAAGCGTGTCTCGGTACGCTCCAGCATGGCGTCGAGCAGGTTGCAGAACCGTTCGACGTTGTGATCATCGAGCGGTGCGTCCACCTCGTCGAGCACGCAAATGGGCGACGGGTTGGTCATGAACACCGCAAAGATCAGCGCCATCGCCGTCAGCGCCTGCTCGCCGCCTGACAGCAGCGACAGCACCGTCGGCTTCTTGCCAGGCGGGTTTGCGATCAGTTCAAGCCCGGCTTCCAGCGGATCATCGGACTCGACCAGCTTCAGTTCCGCCTTGCCGCCGCCGAACAGCGTTTCGAACAGCGACGAGAAATTGCCGTTGACCCGTTCGAACGCCTCCAGCAGCCGGGTGCGGCCTTCGCGGTTGAGGCTGGAAATGCCATGCCGCAACTTGCCGATGGCCTGGGTCAGGTCATCGCGCTCGGTAATCATCGTTTCCACCTGGGCGGAAATCTCGGCCGCCTCTTCCTCGGCGCGCAGGTTGACCGCGCCAAGGCGTTCGCGCTGCTCTTTCAGTTGAGCCAGCTTGCGCTCGGCATCATCGGCCGATGGCAGGTTGTCCGCGTCGATACCGGCGTTGTGGACCACGTCCTCAGGCTTGCATTGCAACGCCTCGGCAATGCGCTGGCGCGCATCCGCCACCCGCGCTTCTGCAGCTTCCGACCGGGCCCCGGCACGGGCATGTTCCTCGCGGGTTCGCACCAACGACTCGTTGGCCTCACGCAGTTCTGCATCGCGGCCGCGCAGGGCATTTTCTGCCGATGCAAGCGCATCGGCGGCCTGCTGGCGCTCTGTCTCGGCCTGCGAGGCAGCATTCATCAGCTTGGTGCGCCGCGTCTGGAACACGGCCGGCAGGTCTGCCAGCGAGCCCAGTTCATTTCGCAATCCGTCAGCGCGTTTTTCGAGCTCGCCGATCTGGTTGGAGGCGCGCTCTGCCCGCTGGGTCCATTGCCGCCGCTCGTCTGCAATTGAAGAAAGCCGCTGGGCGCGTGCCTTGGCCTCACGTTCCAGGCTGTCATGACCGGCGCGTGCTTCCGTGTAGCTGGCACGATGCTGGTCCACCACCGCCCGCAATGCGCGCAACTGGTCTTCCTCGCCGGCAGCCTGGGGCAAGCCTGATTGCTCGCTGGTCAATGCAGCCAGTGCCTCGCGCGCCTCAACCAGTTGCGCCTCGATGCGACGGGCGGTTTCTTCCAGCACCGATGCCTGGCGCATCTGCTCGCCCATGGCGCGCTCGTGCTCGCTGAGGGCCTTGCGGGCAACCTCAACCGCAGCCGTGGCCTCGCGCCAGCCCTGGCGCGCATCGCGCTCGCGTACTTCGGCAAGCTTCACTGCTTCGCGCACCTTTTCGAGCACTGCCCGTGCGGCTTCTGTCGTCACCGATGCTGCTGCACTTTCCACCTGCAGCGCACCCAGCCGGTTGCGCTCGGCAAGCCGCTTTGCTGCAGCAGTCGGGGCATCGGCCGCCGCCGTGTAGCCGTCCCAGCGCCACAGGTCGCCTTCCAGTGATACAAGCCGCTGGCCGGGTTTCAGGGCAGGCTGCAGTCTTGCGCCTTCAGCCTTGTCGACCACGGCCACCATGGCGAGCCGCCGCGCCAGTGCTGCAGGAGCCTTGACCACGTCGGCCAGCTTCTGCAGCGCACCGGGAAGCTCCGGCATGTCATCCAGCGCCGGCAGCGCACGCCAGTGCACGGGGGCGGCTTCATCGGCAGGCGCATCGATATCATCGCCAAGCGCTGCGCCCAGTGCGGTTTCATACCCGGCATCCACCTTCAACGCATCGATCAGCGGTGGCCATAGTTCACCGTCTGCCACATGCAGCAGCTTGGTCAGCGTACGCACCTCGGTGGTCAGCGCTTCGGACGTGCGCCGTGCCTCGTCATAGGCCTGGTGCGCTTCAGCCTGGGCAGCACGCACGTCTCGCAAGGCGATTTCTGCCTGGCCGGCCTCGGTTTCAGCCGCCGCCGCGCGCGCAACCGCACCATCGATATCATTGCTCAGTGATGAGGTCGCATCGTCGCCGCCGGTCTGGGCGACGATGCCTGCATGCTTTTCGCGAGTGCGGGCAAGATCTGCCTCGTCACGGGCAATGCGCGATTGCGCCTCGGTGATCTGCCGGGCAATGGCATGGTGGCGCGCCATCAGTTCAGACAGCCGGGCGTTGGCCTCGTCAGCACGGCCTTGAGCCTCGGCAAGCTTTTCAGCCTCTGCCTGCAACGCCTTGGCTGCGGTTGCGCGGGCTTCGCCGTCACCTTGCGTTGCTGCTTCCAGCGTCGCCTGCTCATCGGCCAGGCGTTTCATCACCCCGTCAGTGTCGCCCAGAAGTTCCTTTTCGCGGGCAAGATCGCGGTTGATCTGCTCGATGCGGGCCTCGATATCCTTGCGCTTTTCCAGCGCCTGCGCCTCTTCGCGCTCAAGCCCCTCACGCTCCAGCGTCAGCCTTTGCAGAACGGCAGCACGCACGGCTTCGGTCTCGCGCAGCTTCGGCAAGCCTTCAGCGGATTGGTCGCGCATCCGCGTCATCTCGGAGACAGCACGGGTTTGCTCGCCCAGCACCCGGGTGAACTCGTTCAGCGTCCTGTTCTCTGCCTCTACGGCAGCGCCTGCGTCCTTCCAGGCGAGGTAGAGCCCTGCCGCTTCGAGCCGCCGGATCTCGGCTGACAGCTCCTTGTAGCGCACCGCCTGGCGCGCCTGCCGCCTGAGGTTCTGCAACTGCGTTTCCAGTTGCGCCAGCACGTCTTCCAGCCGTTCAAGGTTGGTTTCCGCGGCCTTCAGCTTCAGCTCGGCCTCGTGACGGCGCGTGTGCAGGCCGGTAATGCCGGCAGCTTCTTCGAGGATGCGCCTGCGGGCCTGCGGCTTGGAGCTGATGATCTCGCCGATCTGCCCCTGCCGTACAAGCGCCGGCGAACGCGACCCTGTTGATGCATCGGCAAACAGCAGTTGCACGTCGCGCGCGCGCACGTCCTTGCCGTTTATGCGGTAGGCCGAGCCAGCATCGCGCTCGATGCGGCGCGAAATTTCCAGCGTATCGAACTCGTTGAATGACGGCGGGGCGTCGCGCTCGTCATTGTCGAGCGTCAGCATCACCTCGGCCATGTTGCGCGAAGGCCGCTTGGTGGTGCCGGAAAAGATCACGTCTTCCATGCCCGCACCGCGCATCGACTTGTACGAGCTTTCGCCCATCACCCAGCGCAGCGCTTCCAGCAGGTTCGACTTGCCGCAACCGTTCGGCCCGACAATACCCGTCAGGCCGGGCTTGATCACAAGCTCGGTTGGTTCAACGAATGACTTGAAGCCCGATAGCCTGAGCTTGGAGAACTTCATTTGCCCTTTACCTCAACCCCATCACCGTGACCCCATCACGATGACAACACCCGAATTTGCCCGTCAGAACACTGATTCGGTAGCGCAGCGAGGCGTAAGGGCCTGGTTTTCCCCAGTCCTCAGGCGCCTGCTGCCTCTTCGATGGCCTTGCGCAATGTTTCCATGTTGCGCTCGCCTTCCAGCTTCTTGCCGTTGACGTAGATCGTCGGCGTGGCATCAACGCCATACTTGGCTGAACCATCCTCCCGGATTGCCAGGATGCCCTTCGCCAGTTCCTCGTTCTTCAGGCACTTGTCGAAGTCGGCTTCGCTCAGGCCCGCAAGCTTGGCCAGCTTGAGCAGTTCATCGCGTGCATTCTGGCTGGCCCAGGTCTTCTGGTTTTCATACAGCATGCTCAGCATCGGGAAATACTTGTCGTCCGGCACGCAGCGCGCCACCATGAAGGCCGCCAGCGCAAGGTCGTCCAGCGGAAACTCGCGGGAAATGAAGCGCACCTTGCCGGTGTCGATGAATTCGCTTTTCAGCGTCGGGTAGACTTCGTTGTGGAAGGTCGCGCAGTGCGGACAAGTCGCCGAAGCATACTCGACGATGGTCACCTTCGCATCAGCCGGGCCGATCGCCTTGTCGCCGATTGCCGGTTCCTTCATGAAATCGTCCATGTCGAACGACTGGGCAAATGCCTGCAGCGCGCCGGCACCGGTCACGACGGTGAGGGCGGCAAGGGCAATTCCGGTGTTGAAGAGGCGGCGGGTCATGTTCATGTCGGTGGTCCTACTGGATGTTTCTGGTTGATGCGAGCCGATAAATTTCGGGCTGTGGAGAACTCGTCAACGCATGCGCCTGGCAGCATTTGCCAGCGCTGCCTGCCCCAGCCGTGAAAGAGCGTCCCTGAGGCCGGGTTCGTCGATGTCTTCAAGGCGCGTCTCGACCTGGCGCTTGACTTCAGCCGATGGCACCGGCGGCGCGGGCCGCTCGGGCACTGACGTGTGACGGTTGCCTTGCACCACCTTGACCGTAGCGACAGCGCGATAGCCGTAAAACGCATTGACGAGCTCGGCGATGCGTTCACACTCGTAGCTGAGCGCCAGCCCGGCCCCGTGGTCACAGCGCACGCTCAGTGTGGCACCCTCGGCGTGGCGGGCCCCGGCCTCGCGGCCTTTCGGCCAGGCCATCTTTTCTGGCGAACAGCGCGCGGCAAGGTCGTTACCCACGATCGCCGCCCATTGCGCCACCAGTTCGCCATGGGCGAAACCGTAGCGCTCGAACGCCGTCCGGGTAATCTGCCTGAAATGCTTGTCGAGACTTTCCATGCGTGCCAGCTATAGCGAACCTGACCTGAACCCAACCTGAATTTGTGTCAATGAAGGGACCGGATTCATCACATGTCCGTGACGCCGCCGCAAGTCCACGATGGCCAGTTGGCCCATGCACTGCTCGACTGGTATGACCGCCATCGCCGTGTATTGCCGTGGCGCGCGCTGCCCGGCCAGCACGCAGACCCGTATCGCGTGTGGCTGTCGGAGATCATGCTGCAGCAGACCACGGTGGCGACAGTCGGGCGCTATTTCATCGCCTTCACCAGCCGCTGGCCCACCGTGGCAGACCTTGCTGCCGCCAGCCTCGATGACGTGCTGCGCGAGTGGGCGGGACTTGGCTATTACGCCCGAGCACGCAACCTGCACGCCTGCGCCAGGGTGGTGGCGGAAGACTACGGCGGACATTTCCCGGACTCAGAATCCGGCCTGCAACAACTACCCGGCATTGGCCCCTATACGGCAGCCGCCATTGCAGCGATTGCCTTCAACCGCACGGCTGCCGCCGTGGACGGCAATGTAGAGCGGGTGATCTCGCGGCTGCGCGCCATCGGGGAGCCGTTGCCTGAATCAAAGCCCGCCATCAAGGCGCACACGCTGGCCCTGGTGCCGCAGGTCCGGCCCGGCGATTTTGCGCAAGCCCTGATGGACCTTGGCGCCACCATCTGCACGCCAAAGTCACCCAACTGCCTGATCTGTCCATGGTCCGGCTCATGTGCGGCGCGCAAGCTCGGCATCGCCGAACAACTTCCCCGCAAGGCTCCGAAGAAAACGCGGCCCGTGCGCCGTGCCCGCATCTACTGGGTCGAGGACACTTCAGGCCGGGTGCTGATGCGCCGGCGCGAGGAAAGGGGCCTGCTCGGCGGCATGCTGGAATTTCCCTCCGCTGACTGGACGGTGGATGTTGCCGCTCACGATGCTGCCGCCCCTTACCCGTCCGGCTGGCACAATGGCGCAGGCACGGTCGAACACACCTTCACGCACTTTCACCTGGTGCTGGACGTGCACGTGACTGATGAACTGTTCGACACTCCGCCGGCCATCCCCGGCGACTGGCGCTGGGTCGCGCGGGAAGAGCTGGCGCACGAGGCATTGCCCACCGTGATGAAGAAGGTTGCCGTGGCCGTGCTCGGCCCGGATGCAGTGAAGCGGCGTTAGAGATCTTTCATTTCGGCGCGCACCTTCTGGCGCAGCACGTCGATCGGCATCAGCTTCTTGCCCCGGCGCACATGCCAGAAGGTCCAGCCGTTGCAGGCTTCCGCGCCCATCACGTGAGCGCCCATCTTGTGGATTGAGCCGGTCGCATCCTTGACCGACAGCGAACCGTCGGCACGCACCCGTGCTGCCGTGCGCTGGCCGGGGTCGTACAGCGTGTCGCCCGGGTTGATCAGCCCTCGCTCAACCAGTGAACCAAACGGAATGCGCGGTTCGGCGCGCTTGCCGGTGGTCACCTGCAGCGATGCGTCATCGCCCGGCTCTATCGCCGCGATGCGCTGTTGCGCAACGGCGATATAGCCTTCGTCGCGTTCGATGCCGATGAAATGCCGGCCCAGCCGCTTGGCCACCGCGCCCGTGGTGCCGGAACCGAAGAACGGGTCGAGCACGATGTCGCCGGGTTTCGTCGAGGCCAGCAACACCCGGTGCAACAAGGCTTCGGGCTTTTGCGTCGGATGCGCCTTCTTGCCGTCGACGTCCTTCAGCCGCTCACCGCCATTGCAGATCGGCAGCACCCAGTCCGAGCGCATCTGCAGGTCATCGTTGAACGCCTTCAGCGCCTCGTAGTTGAAGGTGTAGGTTTTCTGGTCCTCCGAGCGCGAAGCCCAGATCAGCGTCTCGTGCGCATTGGCAAAGCGGGTGCCGCGGAAGTTCGGCATCGGGTTGGTCTTGCGCCACACGATATCGTTGAGGATCCAGTAGTCCAGGTCCTGCAACACCGTGCCGACGCGGAAGATGTTGTGGTACGAGCCGATCACCCAAAGCGTGCCGGTTGGTTTCAGCACGCGGCGGCATTCGGCCAGCCAGGCCCGCGAGAACTCGTCATAGGTTGCGAACGAATCGAACTTGTCCCAGGCATCGTCCACGCCATCGACCTTCGACTGGTCAGGCCGCGTCAGCCCGCCACCCAGCTGCAGGTTGTACGGCGGGTCGGCAAACACCAGGTCGACCGATCCCGCGGGCAGCTTGCGCAGCTGCTCGATGCAGTCTCCTGCAAGGATGGAATCGAGCAGTGGCAAGATATCCGGCTTGGTGGCGATACCCATGAAACGCAAAACCCTGTGTGATACGCAGACTGACTGACAGGGCACGGCGGCCCCTTGCCTTTTCTCTTGAAGGCAGGGCCATGGTGAATCACCGCGGACTCCGCGTGAATCTAATTCTTAATGAATGGTTAACGCGCCATCGCAGCAACGGCATCGCGCACCGGCGCGAATGAGCGGCGATGCTGCGGGCAGGGGCCGAGCCGCGCCAGCACCTCGCGGTGGCCGGGCGATGCATAGCCCTTGTGCCGGGCAAAGCCATAGTCGGGATATTGCCGGTCGAGCGCCGTCATGATGCGGTCGCGCGTCACCTTGGCAATGATCGAGGCAGCCGCAATCGACAGGCATACCGCATCACCGCGGATCACGGTCATGCACGCACATGGAAGCTTCGGCGAGCGGTTGCCGTCTACCAGTGCATGTGACGGCACGGCGGGCAGGTCGCTGACCGCCTCGGCCATCGCCCACAAGGTCGCCGCCAGGATGTTGTCGCGGTCGATGCGCTCAACGTCTGCCACCCCGACACCCACCTGAGCGGTTGCCAGCAGGTGGGCAAACACGTTGTCGCGGGCAGCCGCGCTCAACTGCTTGGAATCGCGGATGCCGGGTGGGATGTTTTTGGCGTCGAGGATCACCGCTGCCGCCACAACTGGTCCGGCCAGCGGCCCGCGGCCTGCTTCATCGATGCCGCAAATCATCGCGTGACCGGCCCGTGTCAGGCCGGTTTCGAGGGAAAAATCTGGCAGCGCTGTTGCAGGTGGCGTCATGGCGCCAATAGGCAGCGAGAATCACAACAGGGTCAACTGCTCTCCGGGCTGCGAGGGCCGCGAAAAAAGGTCGCCGCGCAGTTTCAACTTGCTCTTGTTGAGGCCAAGCCGGCGGCAGGCCAGCTCGAACCGCCGCCCGATCTGCCAGGCATAGGGGCCGCGACCTGCCATCCGGGTGCCGAAGTTCGGATCGTTTTCCTTGCCGCCGCGGGTGTCGCGCACCAGGTTCATCACGTGGTTGGCCCGGTCTGGAAACTCCCGCTCCAGCCAGTCGCGAAACAGCTCCTTCAGTTCGTGCGGCAGTCGCAGCAGCACGTAGCCCGCCTCGCGCGCACCGGCCGCCTGCGCTGCACCCAGCAGCTTTTCGATCTCCATGTCGTTGATCGCTGGGATGACAGGAGCTGTCATCACCACGGTCGGGATACCGGCTGCCGACAAAAGCTCCAGCGCCTGCAGCCTGCGCCCCGGCGTTGCTGCGCGCGGCTCCAGCTTGCGGGCCAGCGTGTGGTCGAGCGTGGTGATCGACAGGGCCACCTTGACCAGCCCCTTTGCCGCCATCTCCTGCAGGATGTCGATGTCGCGGGTCACAAGCGCCGACTTGGTCACGATGCCGACCGGGTGGTTGGTTTCGTTCAGCACCTCGAGGATGGCGCGCGTCAGCCGGTACTGCCGTTCCACCGGCTGGTAGGGGTCGGTGTTGGAGCCCAGCGCGAGCGTAGCCGGCTCATAGCCCTTTGCGCCCAGTTCCTTGCGCAACAGTTCGGCCGCGTTGGTCTTGGCAAACAGCTTGCTCTCGAAATCCAGCCCCGCCGACAGCCCCATGTAGGCGTGGGTGGGCCGCGCATAGCAATAGGTGCAGCCATGTTCGCACCCCCGGTACGGGTTGATGGAGCGGTCGAACGAGATGTCGGGCGAGGTGTTGCGGGTGATGATGGAGCGCGCGGTTTCCTCGCTGACCACGGTCTTCAGCGTTGGCAGCTCATCGTCGCGCGTCCAGCCGTCGTCAAAACCGGTGCGGGCCAGCGCCTCGAACCTGCCGCTGGCATTGCTGGCGGTGCCGCGGCCCTTCAGCCGCTGCAATGGCTGCGGTGCGCGAACCGGCTCGGCGGTCGAGAAGTCGAGGATTGATGTGTTTGCATGCGCGTTCATGATGCACCCGACCATATTGGAATGAATAGAACATAACAAGAACAAACTGTATGTGCAAGTTCACGGGTCGGTGAGTTCCGTTCTGCGCCCGGGCGGTCTAGTTTGCGGGGCATGAAGCAGCTCTCCGTGATCATCCCGGCTCGTGATGCCAACGCACTTCTGCCTGCGGCGGTTGCCCGCCTGGCAGATGCCGGCGTGGGCGAGGTCATCGTCAGTGACGGTGGTACGCTTCCGCCGCCCGACGTACCCTCCCCGGCACGGTTGGTACTTGGAGCACCCGGCCGGGGCCGCCAGCTGGTTGCGGGCGCTGCTGCGGCATCGGGCGAATGGCTGTTGTTCCTGCATGCCGACACCCGTCTGGGAAACGGCTGGGAAAAGGTCGTCGAGGCGCACATGGCAGCCCACGAGGACAAGGCGGCGGTGTTCCGCTTCGCGCTTGATGATCCACACCCGGCAGCCCGGCGGCTGGAGGCCATCGTGGCATGGCGCAGCAGGTGGCTGGCCTTGCCCTATGGTGACCAGGGCCTGCTGATATCGCGCGGGCTGCATGACCGGATAGGCGGCTTCCGGCCGATCCCCATCATGGAGGATGTCGAAATCGTTCGCCGGCTGGGCCGTGCGCGCCTGCGCCTGCTCGATGCGGATGCCATCACCAGCGCCGTGCGCTACCGCCGTGAGGGCTACCTTCGCCGCATGCTACGCAATGTGGTGTGCCTGTCGCTGTACTTCATCGGCGTCTCGCCAGACCGCATAAGGCGCATTTACGCATGAGTCGCGATCACCATCTCGTCGTGATGGCGAAGCAGCCCGTGCTGGGCCAGGTCAAGACGCGGCTGGCCAGGCAGATCGGCGCGATGGAGGCAACCCGTACCTATCGTCTCATGCTGGGCTCGCTTTTGCGGCGGCTGGCGGGTGATCCGCGCTGGCAGGTCTGGGTGGCAACCGCCGGAGTGCATCAGGTTCATGCGCCCGTCTGGCCAGCACGCGTCAACGTGGTCGACCAGGGCACCGGCGGCCTCGGCCAGCGCATGCAGTACCTGTTTGACACCATGCCACGCGGCCCGGTCGTGATCATCGGGGCCGACATTCCGGCTATCGGAAGGATGGATATCGCCGCCGCCTTCAGGACGCTTGGCAGCCGCGATTACTGTTTCGGACCTGCATTCGACGGCGGGTTCTGGCTGGTCGGCCAGTCTCGCTCCTGCCGGGGCAGGACCGTGTTCGCGCCCGATGTCAGGTGGTCAAGCGAACATGCGCTCGCCGATTGCCTGCATGCACTTGTGGGCCACCGCGTTGGCTTGTTGCGAATGCTGGCAGACGTCGATGACGCCGCCAGCTATCGCGATTTTATCTCACCAGCTCAAGCATCCAGCTGAAAACTGACCGGCACGTAGTGGTAGGAACCGTCGGCGCGCTTGTCGATGTAGCCGACAG
>CAYMJJ010000035.1:0-22050 GCA_964390445.1 uncultured Anderseniella sp. | reverse complement strand
TCGCCGATGAAGCCATCGACGGGGGAAGCCCACTTGAGGACGTGTGTTGCTTCGCGACCCGGTTTGCCGATGCCGGCATGGACTTCCTGTCATTGTCGCGCGGCGGCAAGTTCGATGATGCCAAGCAGCCCAAGGTTGGCCAGGCGGCCTACCCCTACACCGGGCCGAGCGGCTACGAGTGCATGCCGCAATACCTGTCCGATGAGTTCGGCCCGTTCGGCCGCAATTTTGCTGCCACCAAAGCCATCAGGGAGGCGGTGCGAGCGTCGGGGTATGACACGCCAGTGGTAGCGGCAGGCGGCATCCACAATTTCGAGCTGGCGGAGCGGGTGCTGAGCGAAGGCATCGGCGACGTGGTGGCCTCTGCGCGCCAGGTGCTGGCGGACCCGGACTGGTTCCTCAAGCTGGAAACCGGTCATGGCAATGAAATCCGGATCTGCGAGTTCACCAACTACTGCGAGGGGCTTGACCAGCAGCACAAGCAGGTGACCTGCCAGCTGTGGGACCGTGAGCACCTCGATGACCCGGGTGCCACCCGGTCAGCCGACGGCAAGCGGCGGCTGGTGGCGCCGGACTGGACACCGCAATGACCGTTGCCAGCATCCAGCAGGACCGGTTCGTGCACGACCGGTTGCCGCCGCCTGAGCAATGGCCGGTGATTGTGCCGCTTGCCGGCGTGCCGATGGCCGGGCCTCTCAATTGTGCGAGCTTCCTGCTTGACCGGCATGCAGGCGGTGAGTGCGCCAACCGGCCGGCCTTTCATTCAGCTTCGGGCAGTTGGAGTTATCGCGAGCTTGCAGCCCGCGCGGCCCGACTGGCGCACATGATGGTGGACGACCTTGGTGTAAGGCCGGGCAACCGGGTGCTCATTCGCGGGTTCAACACGCCCGCCGTGGCGGCGATCTGGCTGGCGATCCAGAAAATCGGGGCGGTTGCCGTGACCACCATGCCGCTGCTGCGGATGGCAGAGCTGACAGTCATCCTCGACATGGCACAACCCGTAGCGGCGTTGTGCGAGGCATGCCTGGCCGGTGAACTGGAGGATGCCATCACCACGGCAGCGACCGCGACGCAGGTGGTCACGTGGACCGGCGATTGCGGCGAACCTGCCGCCGCCAGAAACAAGCCGGACCGGTTTGCCACCGCCGTCACGCTGGCTGGCGACATTTCACTCATTGCCTTCACCTCCGGCACCACGGGCCGGCCAAAGGCGACGGTGCACTTTCATCGCGACGTGCTGGCGATCTGCGAAACCATGTGCCGCCATGTCGTGGCACCTTCGCCAACGGACGTCTTCATCGGGACAGCGCCGCTGGCGTTTACCTTCGGGCTGGGCGGGCTGCTGGTGTTTCCGTTGTACGCCGGCGCGAGCAGCGTGCTGCACCCGGCATGGCAGCCGGACACGCTGGTCGAGGCGATCAGCCGGTACAAGGTCAACGTGTGTTTCACGGTGCCGACCTTCTTCCAGCGGATGATCCGGCAGCACGATGCAGCCTCCCTGTCGAGGCTGCGGCTGGCGGTGTCGTCCGGCGAGGCATTGCCCTTGCCGGTGCGCGAGGCGTGGGCTGCCGTGACCGGCAATCCCATGGCCGAGGTGATCGGGTCCACCGAGATGCTGCACGCCTTTGCCGGGGCCACCGGCAGCAACGTGCAGGCCGGTTTCATTGGTCCGGCCATCCCCGGTTACCAGGTGGCAGTGCTGGACGAGGACGGTGAGCGCGTGCTGCATGGCGAGCTTGGCCGGCTGGCGGTCAGGGGGCCGACCGGATGCCGCTACCTGGCTGACGATCGTCAGCGCGATTACGTGAGGCATGGCTGGAACATCACCGGCGACACCTGCGCGATGGATGAGCGCGGCTACATCGCCTACCATACGCGCCGCGACGACATGATCATTTCGTCTGGCTACAACATCTCCGGGCTGGAGGTGGAGAACGTGCTGCTGCAGCACCCCGCCGTTGCCGAGTGCGCCGTCATCGGCGAGCCCGATGCTGACCGGGGGCAGGTGGTTGCGGCCTACGTGGTGGCCCGCACCGGCGCGGGCAGTGATGCGCTGGTGGCGTTGCTGCAGGAGCACGTCCGGCAGGTCATCGCCCCCTACAAGTACCCCCGCATCATCCGCTTCATCGACGCGTTGCCGCGCAACGAGTCCGGCAAGGTGCAACGTTTCAGGTTAAGGAAGGACAATTCCACATGAAGGTGCTGCAACCGTCTGGCTGGAAGCAGCCGAAAGGGTATGCCAACGGCATCCTGGCGACAGGCCAGATGGTGTTCACCGGCGGCATGATCGGCTGGAATGCCAACGAGGAGTTCGAGACTGACGATTTCGCCGGCCAGGTCGAGCAGGCATTGCGCAATGTGGTGGCGGTTCTGGCTGAAGCCGGCGGCAAGCCGGAGCACATCGTCCGGTTGACCTGGTACGTGACCGACCGGGCAGAATACCTGGCCAGCCAGAAGCAGGTTGGCGCTGCCTACATGCGCGTTCTTGGCAAGCATTTTCCTGCCATGGCACTTGTTCAGGTGGTGGCGCTCGTTGAAACGCGGGCGAAGGTTGAAATCGAGGCGACAGCCGTTCTCCCGGGCTGAATTGTCCCTGCAGCAAACACGCAATAACGTCGCACCCTGTCGCTCATTCTGGCCGGAATGCTGCGATTTTCCGTGCCCTGTGACGTCGCTGCCGCGCCAGGCTGACGCGGGTTGATCTGAATCAATGTCGTTGTACCCCGCGACAACTAACGCTGATCAGTATCCAAGGGCTGAATAGCGGGACATAACGACAATGCGAAATCATGTAGAAGCCATCCTGGTTGGTGTTGGCGCGCTGCTTGCGTTGCTGCTGGCTGCGGTGGCGGCCGATGCCGGCATGCAGGCACACGCCTGGGTGCTGTTCTTTGTATTGACCGCAGCGACCATCGTGCTGCTGGCACGGGTTGACTTCACCGGTGCCAAGAACATACCGCTGCGCGCCGCCAACGGGGCGGTGGAGTACGATGACTCCATCGTGCGATACGGCGTGCTCGCGACCTCGTTCTGGGGCGTGGTGGGTCTTCTGGTCGGCGTCGTGATCGCCAGCCAGCTTGCCTGGCCGGACCTCAACGTGGAGCCCTGGTTCAACTTCGGCCGGATGCGCCCGCTGCACACCTCTGCGGTGATCTTCGCGTTTGGTGGCAACGCGCTGATTGCCACCAGTTTCTATGTTGTCCAGCGCACAACAGGTGCGCGCCTCTTTGGCGGCAACTTGGCGTGGTTCGTATTCTGGGGCTACCAGTTGTTCATCGTCCTGGCTGCGACCGGCTATCTGCTCGGCATCACGCAGAGCAAGGAGTACGCCGAGCCTGAGTGGTACGTGGATCTCTGGCTGACCGTTGTCTGGGTAGCCTACCTGGTGGTGTTCGTGGGGACGCTGATGCGGCGCAAGGAACCCCACATCTACGTGGCCAACTGGTTCTACCTGGCGTTCATCGTCACGGTGGCAATGCTGCACGTGGTGAACGGTCTGTCGATGCCGGTCAGCCTGCTGGGTGCCAAGAGCTACAGCGCCTTCTCGGGCGTGCAGGATGCGCTGACGCAATGGTGGTACGGCCACAACGCGGTGGGCTTCTTCCTGACCGCCGGCTTCCTCGGCATGATGTACTATTTCGTACCGAAGCAGGCCAACCGCCCGGTCTATTCGTACCGGCTTTCGATCATCCACTTCTGGAGCCTGATCTTCCTCTACATCTGGGCCGGTCCGCACCATCTGCACTTCACGGCGTTGCCGGACTGGGCGCAGACGCTGGGCATGGTGTTCTCGATCATGCTGTGGATGCCAAGCTGGGGCGGCATGATCAACGGCCTGATGACGTTGTCGGGTGCTTGGGACAAGCTGCGGACCGACCCGATCCTGCGCATGCTGGCGATCTCGATTGCCTTTTACGGCATGAGCACGTTCGAAGGCCCGATGCTGTCGATCAAGAGTGTCAACGGCCTGTCGCACTATACCGACTGGACCATTGGCCACGTTCACTCCGGTGCGCTTGGCTGGAACGGCATGATCTCGTTCGGCGCGATCTACTTCCTGGTGCCGGTGCTGTGGGGCCGCGAACGGCTGTACTCGCTGCGGCTGGTCAACTGGCACTTCTGGCTGGCCACCATCGGCATCGTGATCTACGCGTCGGTGATGTGGGTGTCGGGCATCATGCAGGGCCTGATGTGGCGCGAAGTCGGTGCCGATGGCTTCCTGGCCTACTCCTTCGTGGAAACCGTCCAGGAAATGCACCCCTACTACATCGCCCGTGCGTTTGCCGGACTGCTCTACCTCGCTGGTGCTGTGATCATGGTCTACAACATCTACATGACCATCAAGGGCCGGCTGAGGGACGAGGTGCCCATGGGCCAGAGCACGATTGGCAAACCCAGCACCGTACCGGCTGAATGAGGAGAACGGACAAATGACCAACGACAACAACGCCGCTTCTGCCTCAACCGCCGGCAAGCCAACTGCAACAGGTCCGGTCGTCAAGGGCATGCTTGGCAAGCACGGCAAGATCGAACGCAACGTGTCGCTGCTGCTGGCGTTCTCGCTGGTGACCGTCAGCATCGGTGGCATCGTCGAGATTGCACCGCTGTTCTGGATCGAAAACACCATCGAGAAGGTGTCGGGCGTCAGGCCCTATTCGCCGCTCGAACTGGCTGGCCGGAACATCTACATCCGTGAAGGCTGCTATGTGTGCCATAGCCAGATGATCCGCCCGTTCAAGGACGAGGTCGAGCGCTACGGGCACTATAGCCTGGCGGCAGAGAGCGTGTACGACCATCCGTTCCAGTGGGGCAGCAAGCGAACCGGGCCAGACCTCGCCCGGGTGGGCGGGCGCTATTCCAACGAGTGGCACGTCGAGCACATGATCAATCCTCGCTCGCGCGTACCTGAAAGCATCATGCCGTCTTACGGCTTCCTCGCGACCACTGAATTGGTCGTCGAGGATCCTGCCGCCCATCTGAGGGCCAATCGGCGCGTGGGCGTGCCCTACACCGATGACATGATCGAGAACGCCAGGGCTGACCTGCTCGATCAGGCCAATCCAGATGCTGATACTGCCAGCTTGCTGGCCCGCTATCCGAAGGCCGTTACCGGCGACTTCGACGGCGACCCGCGCAAGCTGACGGAAATGGATGCGCTGATTGCCTACATGCAGATGCTTGGCACGCTGGTGGACTTCAGTGATGGAAAGCCGGTGCAGGTGGAACCGGCCGCAACCGGAGGAGCAAGCTGATGGAATTTACTTACGAAGGTATGCGGGAGTTCGCGGGCAGTTGGGGCCTGGTAGGGATGTTGGTTTTCTTCCTGGGTGCCGTGGTGATGGTGTTGTTGCCGGGTGCGCGCGAGCGGGCCAACGATGCAGCACAAATTCCGTTCAGAGAGGAATGAGAGATGGCGACAACGAAGACATCTCCTGAAGGCCGTGAGATCGACGAGATCAGCGGCACCGAAACCACCGGTCACGAGTGGGACGGCATCAAGGAACTCAACACGCCGATGCCAAGCTGGTGGCTGTGGACGTTCTATGCCTGTATCGCGTTTTCCGCGGTCTACGTGGTGCTCTATCCCGCATGGCCGATGCTCAACAGTGCGACCACCGGTGTGCTGGGCTGGTCCTCCAGAGGGGATCTGCAGGCGGCCCTGGATCAGCAGACGCAGGCTAATGCGAGCAAGTTCGAAGCCATCGCGAAGATGAGCGTCGAGGAGATTGCCAAGGACCCCGAACTGCGGCCGTTTGCACTGGCGGGTGGCAATGCGGCATTCAAGATCAACTGTGTGCAGTGCCACGGCTCTGGCGCTGAAGGCGGTGACGGCTACCCCAACCTCAACGATGATGACTGGATCTGGGGCGGTTCGCTGGACGCCATCCAGGTCACGTTGCAGCACGGCATCCGTGACGCGTCCAACGAGGATACCCGGGTATCGGACATGCCGGCATTCGGCCGTGACGGGCTGCTGGATGCGGGCCAGATTTCCGACGTCGCCTGGTATGTCCGCAAGCTTTCCGGCCAGGACGCTGATGCAGAAGCTGCAACCCGCGGCGAACAGCTGTATGCTGACAACTGCGCGGCCTGTCATGGTGACAGTGGCGCAGGCAACACGGATCTTGGTTCGCCGGCACTCAATGATGCCCTTTGGCTTTACGGTGGCAGCCACGAAGAGATCGTGGCGCAGGTGCGTGAGCCTCAACAGGGCATGATGCCTGGTTGGCAGGCGCGCCTTGGTGATTCAACCATCAAGAAGCTGACGATTTATGTGCACTCACTTGGGGGCGGCGAATAGCCGCTTCCAGCCAGCCTCTCAAGTTGACCTGAGTCAAGGCCGCCACGGCTGGGCCGCTGCAAGAATCGCCCGCAAGCTAGGCAACTGTGCCGGCCCCAAGGAGTGAAAATGCTCAGCCTTCCTACATGGATGAGCGGCAAACAGCCGGTCGAACAGCACGATGTGATCGCGGTCAATGCCGACTGGGCGGACAAGCCGCTTTATGAAAAGCGCAAGAAGATCCACCCCAAGCGGGCCAGCGGCACGTTCCGGCAGTGGAAGTGGGTGATCATGGCGGTGACGTTGCTGATCTACTATGTCACGCCATGGCTGCGCTGGGACCGGGGGCCGCATGCGCCGGACCAGGCCGTGCTGGTGGACATGGCCAACCGGCGCTTCTACTTCTTCATGGTCGAGATCTGGCCGCAGGAATTCTTCTTTGTGGCCGGGCTGCTGGTGATGGCCGGCATCGGGCTGTTTCTGGTGACGTCCGTCGCCGGGCGCGCGTGGTGCGGGTATACGTGTCCGCAAACCGTGTGGACCGACCTGTTCCTCTTTGTTGAACGCGCCATCGAAGGCGACCGCAACGCCCGCATCCGGCTGGACGATGCCCCGATGGGGCCGTCCAAGGCTGTAAAGCGGATTTCCAAGCACTTGATCTGGTTAGTGATCTCGGTCGCGACGGGCGGTGCGTGGATCTTCTATTTTGCCGATGCGCCGCAGTTGCTGGACCAGTTCATTCACGGTGAGGCAGCCAATGTTGCCTACATGACGGTCTTCGTGCTCACCGCGACGACGTATGTGTTCGGCGGGCTTATGCGCGAGCAGGTGTGCATCTACATGTGTCCTTGGCCTCGCGTCCAAGCCGCCATGCTCGACGAGGAAAGCCTTGTCGTTACCTACAACGACTGGCGTGGTGAGCCTCGCGGCAAGGGCACCAAGCGCCAGGCTGCAGAAGGCGCGTCAGTGGGCGATTGCGTGGATTGCAACGCCTGCGTCGCGGTTTGCCCCACGGGTATCGACATCCGCGATGGCCAGCAGCTTGCCTGCATCACCTGCGCCTTGTGCATTGATGCCTGCGATGACGTGATGGGCAAGCTGGGGCGGGACCGTGGCCTGATCTCCTATGCAACGCTGGTCGACTACAATGCCAACATGGCTCTGGCGACCAATCCCGAGACGGGCACCATCGAGCCGTCGCGGGTGCGTGACGATACAGGCAAGCTGAAGCCGGGCTATCGCCGCTTCGATTGGCGGCACCTGCTGCGCCCGCGCACATTCATCTACCTCGGGATCTGGTGCGCCATCGGCCTCGCGCTGCTGGTCGCGCTGGGCATGCGCGGCAGGCTTGAGGTAAACGTGCTGCATGATCGTAACCCGGTCTTTGTGCAGTTGTCCGACGGGTCCATGCGCAACGGCTACACCATAAAGATATTGAACATGAAACCCGAGGCGCGCACCATTCAGCTTGGGCTGGAGGGGCTGCCGGGCGCAGTAATGTCGATCAACGAGATCGCCGAAGAGCCTGCCCGGTCCGTGGCCGTCCCCGTCGAGCCCGACCGGTTGCGCCAGCTGAAGGTTTTCGTGACCGTGCCGGCCGACCAGGTCCAGCCCGGAACCACGAAGTTCACCTTCACTGTCGATGTTGTGGCCGACAAGGACCACGATACCTACACCGCCCGCTTTGAAGCACCGGAGAACGAGTGATGCAGAAGACAACGTCGAAGCCTGCCGAATTCACCGGCCGCCACATGCTGGCAATCATGGTCACGTTCTTCGGTGTGGTGATCTCGGTCAACATGTTCATGGCCTACAAGGCGTTGAGCACGTGGACAGGGCTGGTAGTGCCGAATTCCTATGTGGCCAGCCAGCATTTCGAGATCGATAAGCAAAAGCGCGCCGAACAGGCAAAGCTCGGCTGGCAGGTGTCGTTGTCGGTTGATGACAACCAGCTTGCCGTTGACCTCCGGGACGAGAAGGGCGCAACCATCAACGATGCCGCCGTGATGGTGAGGTTGACCCGGCCTCTGACCGATCGCGATGACATGACGATCACGCTCAAGGGTGCCGACGCGGGGCGCTTCGTCTCGGTCGAGACATTGCCGGCTGGCGACTGGCTGGCTGACGTCAGCATCAGCAGGGCTGGCAACGAACCGGACTGGCGCCAGAGCTACCGGTTCACGGTCGCCGCAAGCAGGTGAGCGCAAGATGAGTTGCTGTCCACAACCGGTCAGAGCAGAACCCGCGCACGATATTGCAGCGGTTACGACGCGTCGTGACCGGGTCAACGAATGGCAGCACGCCATCACTGCGGTGGACAACTCGCTTGTACTCAGCGTTCCGGACATTCATTGCGGCGTGTGCATTTCAGCCATCGAGCGGGGTCTGGGAGCACTGGACGAGGTTGCCTCGGTGCGGGCCAACCTGACCTTGCGCCAGGTGACGCTGGTCTTGCGGCACGCCGATGATGTTGCGGTTGGCCGTGTCATCGATGCGTTGGACAGGCTCGGCTATCCGGCCTGGCCGCTGGAGACGGCGAACGAGGCAGACAGGCAGCAGCAGAAGCAGTCTCGCGACCTGCTTGTCGGGATTGCCGTATCGGGCTTCGCGACAGCCAACATAATGCTGCTGTCGGTGTCGGTGTGGAGTGGGGCGACCGATGCCACCAAGCAATTGTTTCACATCCTGTCGCTGCTGATCGCCGCGCCTGCGGTCGCGTTTGCCGGCCGGCCGTTCTTCTCGTCTGCCGTGTCGGCGCTGAAGTCCGGGCGCACCAACATGGACGTGCCGATCTCCCTGGCGCTGATCCTGGCGGTGGCGATGAGTGCTGCGCGCACGTTCAGCGGTGATGGCGCGGCCTATTTCGATGCGGCCGTCATGTTGTGCTTCTTCCTGCTGATCGGGCGTTACCTCGACATGCGCATGCGCGAGCGTGCCCGCAGTGCGGTGGTGTCGCTGATGCGGCTGACGCCGAGGGGCGGTTACGTCGTCACGCCTGACGGCAACCCGGAGTGGACCGCAGCTGACGAAATCAAGCCCGGCGACGTGCTGCAGCTTTCCGCCGGTGAGCGGATGGTGGTGGATGCGCTGGTGACAGCAGGCTCGGGCACGGTCGACCGTTCCATGGTGACGGGTGAATCGGTGCCGGTATCGGTTGCGCCGGGGGACCGGCTCGAGGCCGGGTGCCTTGCGCTTGACGGGCCGTTCCGGGTCACTGCGCAGGCGCGGGCTGCCGACAGCTTCCTGTCGGAGATCGCCGCGATGATGGAAGCCGCCAGCACCAATCGCGGCCCCGTGGTGTCGCTGGCAGACCGGCTGTCGCGGCTTTATTCGCCGGTTGTGCACGTGCTTGCTGCGGTGACGTTCATATTCTGGTTCGCGACGACGTCCGATGGCTGGACTGCCATGGATGCCTGTATTGCCGTGCTTATCGTCACGTGCCCGTGCGCGTTGGGGCTGGCGGTACCGATCGTGCAGGTGGTCGCCGCAGCCCGCCTGTTCGAACGAGGAATCCTGTTGCGCAACGGTGAGGCGCTGGACCGGCTGGCCGAGGTTGACCACGTGGTCTTCGACAAGACCGGAACCCTGACGACATCGGCTGCGACGGTGGACTGCGATGCGCTCCGCAAGCGCGAGGTGCCGGTTGCACGTGCGCTGGCAATGAACTCGCGCCATCCCATGTCGGTGGCGGTTGCTGCCTGCCTGACGACGGTTTCGCCGGCACAGGTTGAAGACATCATGGAAGTGCGCGGGTGCGGCATGGAAGGCTGGCTTGACGGCAAGCGCGTGCGGCTGGGCAGTGCTGCCTGGGTCTCTGAAATCGCGGCTCCCTCACCCGGCAGCGACTCTCTGACTGCGTCGGTGACCTTTGCCGTCGAGGGCCAGCCGTTGCGGGGCATGGCCATGCATGAAAGCCTGCGTGAGGGGGCCGTCGCGACGGTCACAGACTTGAAGAACCAGCACCTGCCGGTGGAAATCCTGTCCGGAGATACCAGACCTGCGGTGGCGCGGGTTGCGCACAAGCTGGCCATCGAGACGTTTTCTGCTGCCTGCCAGCCGCGTGACAAGCTCGCCCGGCTCGATGAGCTCAAGGCCGGCGGTCATCACACCTTGATGGTGGGGGACGGCTTGAACGATGCGCCAGCACTTGCCGGTGCGCACGTTTCGATGGCACCGGGCAGCGCCTGTGACGTGGGCCGCATCGCCGCTGATCTGGTGTTTACCCGCCCGGCATTGAGTGCGGTAAACAGTGCGCTGTCGATGGCGAGGCTTGCCCGGCTGCGGGTTCGCCAGAACCTGGGCCTTGCGCTGGCGTACAACGTTCTGGCGGTGCCGCTGGCGATGGCCAACCAGGTCACGCCGCTCATTGCAGCCCTGCTGATGAGCGGGTCATCGATCCTGGTGGTGGCGAACGCGCTGCGGCCGGAATTCAGGCTGTCTGGCCTGATCGGACGCAAGCTGGTAGAACAACCCGGATTCCTGCCGTTGAACAAGGTCCGGGAGCAGAAGCCATGAACATCATTCTCGTGTTGCTGCCGATCGCCCTTCTGCTGGGCGGCGCGGGCCTTGTCGCATTCCTGTGGTCGATGAAGTCCGGCCAGTTCGACGATCTCGAAGGCGCCAGCTGGCGTGTGCTCGAGGATCGCCCGGCAGATGACCCCGATCACCGGGCCTGAGCTTGCGCGAACCGGCCTCCCGCCAACCCTAGAGAATCCACAACACAATGCCAACCAGCACCGCGCCCGTCGTCAGGGCTGCGGAAATCCAGCTCAGGTGAGTGCCGGAAACCGGATCTGCCGAGTGCGAGTCGAGCCGTTTGATCACGTCGTGGGCGTTCAGTCGCGCGCTCCAGAAGATGACGATACCAATCACCACGAACACGGTGGCGACTGCCTTGGCAATCCAGGTGGGTTCGGCCTCGCGGAACAGCGCCTGCAAGCCCAGCGCCAGCGCCAGCGAACCCATGCCCGTCCTGATCCAGCCCGCGAAGGTGCGCTCGTTGGCCAGAAGCGTGCGATCTTCGGCCCAGTTGGTGCGCTCTTCCGCCAGGCCGTTTCTCGATTTGTCCGAGCTGTCGTTCATTCACCGGTCTCTTGGCAATTTCGCCCGCATGGGAGCCTCATGTAAAGACGGGCAAGGTGGCCGGTTGGTTCCGAGATGTGACGTTGTGCACATCGGCCAGCTTCATCATGGGGCATCTTCGGCAACGTTGCAGGCCGCCAATCGCGGGCAACCGAAGGAGATGCACAATGAACAAGCTGAGCAAGATCGTGATTACGGGACTGGTTATCGCAACCGGAATCTCTGCCGCGGTGGCTGCGTCCAGCCTGTCCAGTGCGGCAGAACCTGAAGTGCGCAACTACACCGTGGTCTACAAGACCGATGGCGCCTGGCCGCTCAAGGGTATGATCTCGGTCGAGCCGTGCCAAATCCGCAAGTGTGTGGACGCGTGAGCAGCAGTCGGCAGCTTCAGACAGGCAGGTTCAATTCATCCCACCGCCCGATATAGATCGAAAACCACGGGCACAGCGTGTCGCGCTCATTCTCCAGCAGCGCACCCAGTTCACCAACCTCAACCCAGCGCGTGGCGGCAACCTCTTCCGGGTTCATGGCAATTCCGAGCGATGCCTCGTCTGCAAAGCCTGCAAACACGCTGACCCGTTCATTCTCGACCAACCCGCCACCGACATCGGCGCGATAGTCTATCGTTGCGGACTGGCGGAGCGGCACGTTGATGCCAAGTTCCTCGTTCAGGCGGCGTTGGGCCGCATCCTCCACGGCTTCATCCCAGTTGGGGTGCGAGCAGCAGGTGTTCGCCCACAGGCCCGGGCAGTGATACTTGCCGTGGGCGCGTTGCTGGATCAGCAGCCGGGTGCCGGAAAACACGAACACCGAGATCGCCAGGTGCTGCTGGGCAATACGGTGGGCTTCCATCTTCTCGATGGGAAAAAGTGAGCCGTCGCCGGCGATGGCGGGAATGATGATGTCACTACTCATGAGATCTACCCGCCAACCAGCTTGGGCAACACGAACACCTCGGCATCGGCGGGTACCGGCACCATCACCGAGTTGGCATACATCTGGCCGTTGACCGAAACCGAGACCCCCCGGCGAATGGCTTCCGCCATGCCGGGATACTCGCTCGCCAGTGCCTTCAACAGGTCGTTGATGGTTTCACCTTCCACCTCGACGGCGTCTTCACCGCCGATGGCCGGCTTGAGCGAACCCCACACCTGGACTTTCACCATATCAGATCCGTCCAAGCGCCTTGAGGACGTTGGGCGGCGACATGGGCAGCCTGGTCATGCGCACGCCGGCAGCATCGGACACAGAGTTTGAAATGGCAGCCAGCGGCGGCACGATGGAGGTTTCGCCGACCCCGCGCACACCGTAAGGGTGGCCGGGGTTCGCTACCTCGACGATCACCGTGTCGATCATCGGCAGGTCCGAGCAAACCGGGATTCGATAATCGAGGAAGCCCGGGTTCATCAGCTTGCCATCCTTGTTATAGATATACTCCTCGTTGAGCGCCCAGCCGATGCCCTGCACGGCACCGCCCTGGAACTGGCCTTCCACATAGGACGGGTGCACTGCCTTGCCGGCATCCTGAAAAACGGTGTAGCGGATCACCTGGACCCGGCCGGTCTCCGGGTCGACCTCGGTGTCAACCATGTGGGTGGCAAAGCTGACGCCGGCTCCTTCTGCATTGATTTCGCAGTGGCCCGAAATCGGCCCGCCGGTAGCGCCTGCCTGGGCGGCAATATCGGCCAGGCTGAGCGGTTCATGCTTGCCGGCATTGGGCGAGGCAGGGCGTGCGTGGCCCTTCTCCCACACCACGGCATCTTCCGGGATGCCCCAGATCTTTGCCGCGCGGGCGCTGAGCTTGCCGATGGCATCGCGAGCTGCGTGGATCGCCGCCATGCCTGAAGCAAAGGTGACGCGGGAGCCGTCAGTGACGTCGTTGTAACCCAGCGAGGCGGTGTCGGCGATGATGCATCGCACCTTGTCATAGGGGATGCCAAGTTCCTCGGCTGCCATGTTGCCGATGGACGCGCGTGAGCCGCCGATGTCGGGCGTACCGACCGACAGGCCTACCGTGCCGTCGTTGTTGACATTGAGCGACACGGAGGTTTCGCCGCCGAAGTTGAACCAGAAACCGCACGCCACGCCACGGCCCTGGTTCTTCTTCAGCTTGGCCTTCCAGTGCGGGTGGGCCTTTGCCGCTTCCAGCGTTGCCTTGAGGCCGATCACGTCGAAGTTCGGCCCATACGATGCCTTCGAGCCGTCCGAGGAGGCATTCTTCAGGCGCACGTCGATCGGGTCGAGCTTCAGTTCGCGGCACAACTCGTCGATCACGCTTTCGATGGCATAGGCCCCCATCGGCGCACCGGGTGCGCGATAGGCCGCTTGCTTGGGCCGGTTGGCGATGACGTCCCAGCCGATGGCGCGGACATGTTTCAGGTCATAGGGCGCAAAGCAGGCCATGGCGCCGTAGGGCACTGCAGACCCGGGAAACGCACCGCCCTGGTAGCGCAACGTTGCGTCGCCGGCGGTAATGGTGCCGTCCTTCTTCATGCCGATTTTCACGTCGATGGACGACGACGAGGTGGGGCCGGTTGCCCGCAGCACTTCCTCGCGGGTCATCACCATCTTCACCGGGCGGTTGGCCTTGAGCGACAGGGCAAGTGCAACCGGTTCGATGAACACGGTTGTCTTGCCGCCGAAGCCGCCGCCGATTTCAGAGGCGGTGACACGCAGGTTCGACACGTCGATGCCGAGCAGTCCGGCGCAGGTGTTGCGCACCATGAAGTGGCCTTGCGTGCACACCCACATGTCGCCGCGTCCGTCCGCGCCCATCGAGGCGACGCAGGCGTGCGGTTCAATGTAGCCCTGGTGGGTGGCTTCGGTCTTGAAGGTGCGCTCGATGACAAGGTCGGCATCAGCAAAGCCCTTCTCGACGTCACCGTGGCCGAACTCGAAGCGCTCGGCAATGTTGGACGGTTTGTCGGGGGTCTTGTCGAGGCCCTTGGTGAACAGCTTGTCGTTGATGACGGGCGCGCCGGGCTTCATCGCCTCGTCCACGTCGGTGACGTGCGGCAGCACCTTGTACTCGACCTCGATCAGCTTCAGCGCCTGGCGGGCAACGGCCTTGGAGACCGCCGCGACAGCGGCAACCGCGTGACCATCGTAAAGCGCCTTTTCGCGCGCCATGACGTTTTCGCGGATGTCGAGCAGGTCGTCACCACACGGGCCGAAGTCCTTCGAGGTGACGATGGCATGGACGCCGTTGAGCTTCTCGGCCCTTGAAGTGTCTATGCGTTTGATCCTTGCGTGGGCGTGGGGCGAGCGCAGCACCAGCCCCCACAGCATGCCGGGCATCGACATGTCGGCGCCGAAGCGGGCACGGCCTGTCACCTTGTCGATGCCATCGGGGCGAGGCGTGCGCTTGCCGACGATGTCGAACTCGCGCTTCAGGTCCTTGTTTGCGGGCTGGATGTTCATGCCGGTTCCTTCCGCTTGGCTGGCTTCTTGGCGGTTGCAGGCTTTGCCGCCTTGCGCATGTCGGCGGCGGTGTCGAGCACGGCGCGCACGATCTTGTCGTAGCCGGTACAGCGGCACAGGTTTCCGGCAAGCCAGTAACGCACTTCTTCCTCGGTCGGGTTGTCGTTGCGTTCAAGCAGCGACTTTGCCGCGATCAGGAAGCCGGGGGTGCAGATGCCGCACTGCAGGGCTGCGTGGTCGAGGAACTTCTGCTGCAGCGGATGCAGCTTCTGCCCGGTCGCCATGCCTTCCACGGTTTCGATCTCGCAGCCTTCGGCCTCGGCACCCAGCATCAGGCAGGCGCACACGAGGCGTCCGTCGACCAGCACCGAGCAGGCACCGCAATCGCCGGTACCGCAGCCTTCCTTGGCGCCGGTGAGGTCAAGCCGGTCGCGCAGCACGTCGAGCAGGGTTTCGTCCGCCTCGCAGGCGAACTCGGTATCGTCACCATTGATGCTGGTGCGTACAAGTATCTGGAACATCACGAATTCTCCCTGGCGCGATCACGCGCGATGACGGCTGCCCGGCGCGCAAGGACGCCGGCAATGTGCTTGCGGAACGCCTTGGTGCCGCGCTTGTCGTCGATCGGTTTGGCTTCGGCCTCGCACGCCTTTGCAAGGGCTTCGAGAGCGGCGTCATCGACCGCGGTGCCGATGAGTGTCTTCGCGGCTTTTGCCGAAACGATGACGGTCGGGCCGACGGCACCCAGCACAACCTTGGCGGCGGTGCATTTGCCTTTCGAATCGAGCGTCAGGCAGATGCCGGCACCAACCACGGCGATGTCCATTTCGGTGCGTGGAATGAACCGCAGGTAGGCGTCGCCAGTATGTTTTTTCTTCTCGGGAAGTTCTATGGATTCAACAAATTCATTCTTCTTTATAATGGTTTTTCCGGGTGACTTGACGACGTCTTCAACCGCAATCTTGCGTTTTCCCTTGGGGCCCACGATCACCGCGACCCCGCCTGCTGCTGCCATGGCGGGCACGCTATCGGCGGCGGGGGAACCGTTGCACAGATTGCCGGCGATGGTGGCGCGGCCCTGGATCTGGGTCGAGCCGATCAGGTTGGCGGCCTCGACGACGCCGGGCCAGGCCGTGGCGAGGCCTGCATGTTCGCCCATCTCGGCGGCTGATACCGCCGCACCGATACGCCAGCCCTTGCCCGACTTGCCGATGGTCTTCAACGCGTCGATGCGCTTGATGTCGATGATGGCATCTGGTTCGGTGTAGCCGCCCTTCATGCGCACCAGCAGGTCTGTCCCGCCGGCGAGAATGTGAACCTTGCCCTTGCTGGAGGCCAGCAACTGCACGGCCTCCTTCGTGGAAACGGGCGCGTGATACTGCATGCGTTCCTAACTCCTGACGAACGTTTGTCCTGATCTGCGAAACTAGACCATCCGGCACCGTAACGTCGAGGGGTGGCGTGACGAGGCCGGGTTGTCTTGCCGGCATGGCTGATGACCATGCAGGATATGGCATCGGCTAGCGCATTGCGTGCTCATGCCGTGGCCGATAATGTGCCGCGAACCCAAAGAACCCGTGCACCTGAAGAAACGGTGCAAGCAGGAGTACCAATGGCATCCCCGGTCAGCTACGCGCTTGAAGACGACATTGCCGTCATCACCATCGACAACCCGCCGGTCAACGCCCTGTCGCATGACGTGCGCGAGGGCCTGCTGAAGGCGGTCGAGCGGTTCCAGGCAGACAAGAGGGCCAAGGCTGCGCTGATTGCAGGGGCCGGGCGTACCTTCATTGCAGGCGCCGACATCAAGGAATTCGGCAAGCCGCTGAAGGACCCGCAACTGCCCCACATCACCAACGTGATCGAGGCCAGCGACAAGCCGGTCGTTGCCGTGCTGCACGGTACGGCACTGGGCGGCGGCTTCGAGGTGGCGCTGGCGTGTCATTACCGGGTTGCGGTGGCGAATGCGAAGGTTGGCCTGCCGGAGGTCAACCTCGGCATCCTGCCGGGGGCGGGCGGCACGCAACGCACGCCGCGGCTTGCCGGTGCGGCGGCTGCAGTCGACCTGATCACCTCGGGCCGGCACGTGGAAGCCGAAGAAGCACGCGAACTTGGCCTGGTCGATCATGTGGATGGCAAGTCGGGTACGCCAATGGAGGCTGGTCTGGCGTTTACACAATTGCTGCTGGGCAACAATGAGGGACCGCGCCCGACACGCGAGATGACAGCCAGGATCGAGGCGGACAAAAAGGACAAGGACCTGTTCGAACGGCTGAAGGCGGACGTCAACAAGAAGGCCCGGGGACAGCTTTCGCCGGTTATCGCAATCAATGCGATCATGGCGGCTGTCTACACCAAGGACTTCGATGAAGGCATGAAGATCGAGCGGCAACTGTTTCAGGACCTGATGAAGACGCCGCAGCGCGAAGCGCTGATCCATGCGTTCTTTGGTGAGCGTACCGTGGGCAAGGTGCCCGAACTGGCCGAGGGCACCGCGCGCAAGGTCGAGAGCATCGGCGTGATTGGCGGTGGCACCATGGGGTCCGGCATCACGCTTGCCATGATGAACGCCGGCATTCCGGTGGTGATGATCGAGCGCGACGATGATGCGCTGGCAGCAGGCCGGTCGCGCGTCGAGAAGACCCTGCAAGGCGGCGTCGACCGGGGCAAGTTGAGTGGTGAGCAGCGCGACGACATGCTGGCGAAGCTCTATAGCGGCACCACCAACATGGACCGGCTGGCAGACGTGGACCTCGTCATAGAGGCTGTATTCGAGAACATGGATGTGAAGAAGGAAATCTTCACCGGGCTCGATGCCATCTGCAAGAAGGGCGCGGTGCTGGCCACCAACACGTCCTACCTCGACATCAATGAAATTGCCGCCATGACCAGCCGGCCGGAGGATGTGATCGGCATGCACTTCTTCTCGCCGGCCAACATCATGCGGCTGCTGGAAATCGTGGTGGCGGACAAGACGTCGGATGACGTAGTGGCGACCGCGTTCGACATTGCGCGGCGGGCCAGCAAGGTAGGCGTCAGGGCCGGCGTGTGCGATGGCTTCATCGGCAACCGCATACTGGGCAAGTACCTGCGGGTGGCGCAGATGCTGGTCGAAGACGGTGCCACCCCCTACGAGGTGGACGAGGCAGTGGTGGAGTTCGGCTACCCCATGGGACCGTTCGCCATGTCGGATCTTGCCGGGCTGGATATCGGCTGGATGACCCGCAAGCGCAAGGCGGGGGCACGCAAGGCGGAAGAGCGTTACTCCGCCGATTGGCTCGACCGGATTTGCGAGATGGGCCGGTTCGGCCAGAAGACGGGCCGGGGCGTCTATATCTATGCCGAAGGCGACCGGCGCGGCAAACCGGACCCAGAGGTGCTCAAGATCATCGACGAGGTGCGCGCAGAAAAAGGCATAAAGCCGCGATCGTTCAGCGCGGACGAGATCATGGAACGCTACATGGCGGCGATGATCAACGAAGGTGCGAAGGTGCTGGAAGAAGGCATCGCGCTCAGGCCTGTGGACATCGATATCGTGCAGATTACCGGATACGCCCATCCACGCTGGCGCGGCGGGCCGATGAAACACGCCGACATGAAGGGGCTGAAGAAGGTGCTGGCCTCGATCCGCAAGCTGGAGAAGGAAGACCCGTGGTTCTGGAAACCGGCGGGGTTGCTGGTCGAACTGGCGGAGAAGGGTGCGACCTTTGACAGCCTGAACAGCAAGGACATCGCCAATGCGTGAAGCCGTCATCGTTTCCACCGCCCGCACGCCGATCGGCAAGGCGTTTCGTGGTGCCTTCAACTTGACCCACGGGGCGACGCTGGGCGGGGCGGCGGCACAAGCTGCGGTCGAACGATCAGGCGTGGATCCGGCGCTGATCGAGGACTGCATCATCGGCTGCGGTTTTCCCGAAGGCGTGACGGGATCGAACATCGCGCGGCAGATTGCGCTCAGGGCGGGTCTGCCGGTGACGACCTGTGGCATGACAATCAACAGGTTCTGTTCATCAGGCCTGCAAGCAGTGGCGCTGGCGGCACACCGTATTGTCGAGGAAGGCACGCCCGTGATGATTGCCGGTGGCATCGAGTGCATCAGCCAGGTGCCGGCAGCAGCAAGCCAGGGCGCCGAGCGCGAACCGTGGCTCGACCGCTGCAAGCCCGACATCTACATGGCGATGATAGACACTGCTGATATCGTTGCCGAACGCTACGGCATTTCCCGCGAGGAGCAGGACGAGTACGCCCTTTCGTCGCAGCAACGCACGGCGGACGCGCAGGCGGCTGGCAAGTTCGACCACGAGGTCATTTCCGTCACAACGACGATGGGTACAAAAAACCGTGAAACCGGCGAGATCACCACCCATGAGGTGACCATTGCCGCCGATGAATGCAACCGGCCCTCGACGACGCTGGAGGGGTTGCATGGGCTTGAACCGGTGCGCGGGCCGGGCAAGTTCATTACTGCGGGCAATGCCTCGCAACTGTCGGATGGGGCAGCTGCGCTGGTGCTGATGGAAGCAAAGGCGGCTGAGAAGGCCGGGCTTGAGCCGCTTGGGGCATTTCGCGGGTTTACCGTGGCGGGCTGCGAACCGGACGAGATGGGCATCGGGCCGGTGTTTGCAATTCCGCGCCTGTTGCAGCGAGCAGGTGCCACGGTGGATGACATCGACCTGTGGGAACTGAACGAGGCGTTCGCCAGCCAGGTGATCTACTGCCGCGACAAGCTGGGCATTCCGGCTGAACGGCTCAACGTCAATGGCGGCTCGATCGCCATCGGCCACCCCTACGGCATGACGGGCGCGCGGCAGGTGGGGCATGTGCTGCTTGAGGGCAAGCGGCGTGGCGCGAAGTATGCCGTGGTCACCATGTGCATTGGTGGCGGACAAGGTGCTGCCGGCCTGCTGGAGGTGTTTTGAGCATGCTGGGTCAGCTCATCGGCCATCGCGAGGGCCGTGTCATCACGGCGGTGAACTCCAATCCCGGCCGGCGCAACTCGCTGTCGTTCGATTTCTTCGATGAATTTGCCACGCTGATGCGGGAGGCCGAGGCCAGCGGGGTGGCGGCGATCGTGTTGACCGGGGCAGACGGTTTCTTTTGTGCCGGCGGTGACATGGACGGCCTGCAGGAGCGCGCCGAAGGCACACCTGAAGTGCGCCGGTCCGGCGTCAACCGGCTGAACGCGATGATCCTGCAGATGCGCCGGTCGCCGCTGCCGGTGATCGCTGCGGTGGAAGGCGGGGCCGCCGGTGCCGGGCTGTCGATTATGCTGGCGTGCGACATGGTAGTGGCGGCGCGCGATGCGTTCGTGATGGCGGCCTACGTGAAGATCGGGCTCACGCCGGATGGCGGCATGAGCGCGTTCCTGACCCAGGCCCTGCCGCGCCAGCTTGCCACGGAAATGATGCTGACCGGCGACAGGATACCAGTGGAACGGCTGTACCAGGCAGGTGCCATCAACCGGCTGGTTGAACCGGGCGAGGCGCTGGCGCAGGCGCAAGCCCTGGCACAGCGGCTGGCGGAGGGCCCGGCGGGTTCCATGGCGGGGATCAAGCGGCTGACAGAGACGGCTGCGCATCCGCACCTGGAAGACCAGCTTGAGCGCGAGGCAGAGTCGATTTGCGATGCGCTGGGCGGGGCGGAGGGTCATGAAGGCATTGCCGCGTTCAAGGGCAAGCGCAAGCCGGAATGGCCCCGCTGAAGTGCCGCAATACCGGACGGAAAACCGGTATTGATCCCGGCTTTCGCGGGGACGGTGCTTTTCCTGGTATAGCTTTAGCCGGTTCTGATCTCGTCGAGTTCTGCCGCGAACACGGTGGCGAGTTGCGCCTTGAGGATCTTGCCGGACGGGGCGGCGGGCAGGTTTTGCGAGAACACCCAGCGGGTCGGGTGCTTGTAGGGCGCAAGGCGGTCCTGCAGGTGGGCCTTGAGCTGCGCCACCGAAACAGTCTTGCCATTGGCGCACTGCACGAAGGCGACGATCTCCTCGTTGCCGTCACGCGCTACACCAATGACGGCGGCCTGCACCACGTCCGGGTGCTGGTTGAGCGCGGCCTCGACTTCCAGCGGTGAGACATTGAAGCCGGAGCGGATGATCAGTTCCTTGACGCGTCCTGTCACGTGCACGTTGCCCTTGGCATCGATCAGCCCGAGGTCGCCGGTGGCGAACCAGCCATCCGCGTTGAGTACGCGGGCGGTTTCGCCCGGATTTCGGTAGTAGCCCTTCATCACGGCAGGGCCGCGCACGCAAAGTTCGCCGATGCCATCGGCACCGGGGTTGCGCACGCACACCTCGCTGCCATCCAGTGGCGGGCCGACGGAGCAATCATCGCGCGGCGAGGTGGTGCGGGTGGCGGCGATGCCGGCGGTGGTTTCGGTCAGGCCGTAGCCGTTGCACAGCGGCAGGCCGAAGAAGGCCTCGACCTTGTGCTTCCAGGCAAGGTCCAGCGGGGCGCCACCGGACGAGATGTACTTGAGGCGGCGGGTTTGCAGCCGGGCGATGTTGTGGGCGCGGGCGTGGTCCATCAGCAGCGCGTGCATCTGCGGTACGGCCGGAAACACCGACACCCGGTCGCGCAGCGCATCGAGCGTGGCGGCGGCGTTGAAGCGGGCGATGAGCTCGGTGGTGGCGCCGGCCGAAACGACCGCCATCAGCGCCGAGGCGAGGCCGAACACGTGGGTCAGCGGCAGCACGGCATAAAGGTGATCACCGGCCACGATGCCGCGATGCTGCGCCGAGGCAGCGCCGCCATAAAGCAGGTTGGCGTGGGTCAGCATGACGCCCTTGGGGTCGCCGGTGGTGCCGGTTGTATAGAGCAGGGTGGCGACCTGGTTCCTCGCGGCGGCGTGGACAGGTTCCACGGTGGCATCGTCGTGAAACGCAATCCTCAGGTCGAAGCCGCCAATGTTCATGGAAAACGCGTGGGCGGCGCTGGCGTGGGTATTGGCCTCTGAGGAAACTTCGTGGGTATAGATGGTGACGGCTGGGCGGGCGTGAACGCGGATTCGCTCAACCTCTGCTGCAGAAAGCCGTGCATTTACCGGTACGCTCCAGGCATCGCAGATGCTTGCTGCCATCAGCAGCACGGCAAGCGCATTGCAGTTCTCGCATACCAGCATCAGCCGGTGGCCGGGAGCAATTCCTTGATCGCAGAGTTGTTGCGCGGCGGCATGGGCGGCATCGCGATATTGCGCATATGTCAGCGCGCCTGTGCCGGTGTCGGCCAGCGCAAGTGCATCTGGTGCATGGTCTGCCTGCCATTCAAGCA
>CAYMJJ010000034.1:0-22200 GCA_964390445.1 uncultured Anderseniella sp. | reverse complement strand
TTGCTGGGCGAAATCAGCGCAAATGGCGTGCGGATGAGGATGCGCAAGTCGAAGGCCAGTGACCACCGGTCGATGTACTCGAGATCATATTTCACGCGGTTGGCAATTTTTTCGTGCGTGTCGGTTTCACCACGCCAGCCATTGATCTGGGCCCAACCGGTGATGCCCGGCTTTACCTTGTGCCGCGCGAAGTAGCCATCGACGACCTGTTCGTAGAGCTCGGTTGCCGCCTTTGCCTGCGTGGCGTGCGGGCGCGGGCCGACCAGCGACAGCTCGCCCTTGAGTACGTTGAACAACTGCGGCAACTCGTCGATCGAGGTGCGCCGGATGAACTTGCCAACCCGTGTCACGCGCGGGTCGTCGCGGGTGACCAGCTTGCTGGCGTTGGCGTCGGTCAGGTTGGTGTGCATCGAGCGGAACTTGTAGATTTCCACCAGCTCATTGTTGAAGCCGTAGCGTTTCTGCTTGAACAGCACCGGGCCTTTGGTTTCGAGGCGGATGGCGATGGCGGTGCCAATCATCAACGGTGCCAGCATCACCAGCGCAAGCATCGCAATAATGCGATCCATCACGTCCTTGAGGATTGCGTGCCAACCGGCCAGCGGGCGGTCGAACACCGACAGCATGGGCAGGTCGCCGAGATAACTGTAGGCCGTCGGCGCAAATCGCAGCCGCGTTGATTGCCCGGAAATGCGAATGTCAACGGGAAGCTCCCAAAGCCGGTTCAGCACTTGCAGCAGCCGGTCTTCGGCCGACAGGGGAATTGCCACGATGATCAGGTCGATGCGGTTCTTGCGGGCAAACGCCGGCAGGTCGCCGATGCTGCCCAGCTTGCGGTGTGCCTTGACCGAGGCTGGCGAGCGTTCATCATCGCGGTCATCGAACAGCCCGACGATCTCCACGTCCAGCGTGGGTGATCGCTCCAGCAGTGTGATGGCTTCGTCAGCGAACTTGCCGCCACCAACGATGGCGACCCGTTGGCGCAGCATGCCGGCGGCAATCCGAGGTGCCAGCCAGTGTGCCGTAGCAGCGCGCGACAGGGCAAAATGGGCCGTCGGCAGCATCAGCCAGCCGGCCAGCCACGAGTAGGGTAGATCGAACGCAAGCAGGCGCGCCAGCACAAATACCACTGTACCAGCCAGCGCACTGAAGCTTATGGCGAGAAGTATCGAACGGATCGGTTGCACCAGCGACCGGATGTGATAACCGCCGAGGCTGCGCAGTCCCAGCAGCGTGCCAAACACCATTATCATCGAGACGAAGGTGCCCATCGTCGCCATGTGCGAGTCGAGCTTGATCGTGGACTGCATTACCAGCGCGACGGTGCCAAAAAACAGGATCACGAAATCAGAAACCTTGAGCATGCGCTGCACGATTTCGGGATCAAGGAAGGTCCGGCTCGAAATCGGCTGCTGGCTGGTGTCGGCGATGCTCATCAAAGTCCCCCTGGAGATGGCAGGCAATTGGTGACGCCGACTATGCCCATTGCCGGGTTACGTCGGGGTAAAATGCCGTGGTGTATGAAACCCTGAGGAATTCACTTCACATTGAATGACTTTCCGGCTTCAACCGGCGTCACATCATCGCAAGTTCGCCGTTATTGGGCGTTAGCTTAAGGGTATGGAAACCATGTCCGGCCACACTGGACAAAGCTGAGTATTCATAACCCCCGAAGTGCTTGCTCGCCTTCGCGCGCATTACCTACAAGGACAAGCCTCATGTTCAGACCGTTTGCAGCCGCAGTCGTGGCAACTTCACTGCTTGCCGGCGTTGCAAATGCGCAGGACGGATCGCTTGAGCCCGAGGCCATCGAGGCGCTCTTTCCCGGTCACTACGAGGCCTTCGTCGCTGGCGGATACAGGCTGCTGATTGCGGCCGAGCAAGACGGCTCGCTGATGGGCCGTGCCTTCGGCCGCGAGGACAAGGGCGCATGGAAGATGGTCGACAACGAGCTGTGCGTGGCCTGGCGGTCCTGGACATCCGGCAAGTTCAGGTGCGGTTCGATCCTGCAGAACGGCGAGTGGTTTATTGCCACCGACAAGACCGGCGACAAGACCATGAAGTTCCGTGCTGTCGACAAGCGCACCGTCATGGCGGCAGAGGTGGGCCGTCGCGCCGCCCGCGACTGAGTGAGCTTTCGCCTCACGCAATCCGGGCGCGCAGCCTTGCCGGCAAGCGCCCGTCTATCAGCACCAGCCCCGCAAAAATCAGCGCCATGCCGACCAGGTGCCGCAGTTGCAGCACCTCGTCCAGGAACGCGATCCCGAGCAGGATCGCCACCGGCGGGATGAGCAGCGTCACCAGCGACAGGTTGGTGGCACCGGCAACGGCCAGGATGCGGAAATACAGGATGTACGCGGCTGACGTGCACACCAGCGCCAGCGCCAGAACGGCGGCAATCGTTGCCATCCCCGGCATAGCCAGCGTCCACGGCTTGTCCACCAGCAGCATGACCGGCAGCAGCAAGACGCTCGAAGCCGTAACCTGCCCCGTCGCCGTGGCCACTGGTGTGACACCCATTGAGCGGAACCGCCGCCCGAACACGCCGGCAAACCCATAGCTGCAGGCAGCGCCCAGCACCGCCAGTTGTGCCACAACCGCATCGCCAAGCCCGGCAATGGCGGTGCCGCCGATCATCCATGCAACGCCGGCAAGTCCGGTGACCACGCCGGTTAGCTTCATGGGTGTCAGGCGCTCATCGCGTGTGAAGGCGCTAGCCACCAGCACGGTGAACAGGGGTGCCGTGGCATTGAGAATCGAGGCGAGGCCGGAGGCAAGCTGTGTCTGGCCCCACACGATGAGAGTGAACGGGATAGCGTTGTTCAACAGCCCCATGCCAAAGAACGCTGCCCACAATCTCGCGCCCTTCGGCAGCGGCTGCGACGTGACCAGCATGAACGCCCACAGGCCCGCCGCGGCCAGCGCCACCCGCGCCACAACGATGGTCAGCGGCGGCAGTTCCTGCACCGCCACGCCTACGGTGAAGAACGATCCGCCCCACAGCACCGACAGCGTGATGAGCATGGTCCATTCGGCCAGCCCCATGCTTTGCTTGATGTCATTGCTGCTCATGTGCACAGCCATGTCATGGCGCGCATCTGACCGCCACCCGATTCACGGGGTCATGTGCTGGTTATCCGCGGCCTCTATAGGTTGGCACGCCCTGGTCGGGCAACCATAGTCCTTTGGGCACGCTGCCAGCTTGCCAGAATACGTCGATGGGAATGCCGCCGCGCGGATACCAGTAACCGCCAATGCGCAACCACTTTGGGTGCAGCAGCTTCTTCAGGTCCATGCCGATGCGCACTGTACAGTCTTCGTGGAAAGCACCGTGATTGCGGTACGAACCGAGGTACAACTTCAGCGACTTCGACTCCACGATCCACTTGCCCGGCACATAGTCGATGACGAGGTGGGCAAAATCCGGTTGACCGGTCACCGGGCAGATCGAGGTGAACTCGGGCGCGGTGAACCGCACCAGGTAGCTCTCGCCCTGGTGCGGGGCGGGCACGCGTTCAAGCTCGGCGTCGTCGGGCGAGGCTGGCAGGGCGGAGGCCTGGCCCAGTTGCGATACGGTTGACTTCTTGCTCATCAGGTTTCAGGCAGCTTTCGCGTGGGCCAGAGCGCCGTCGATAGCGGTTGCCAGCTTGTCGGTGATCTCGGCGACGTGGGTTTCGTCGATGATGTACGGCGGGGCCAGCAACACGTGGTCGCCTGCCAATCCGTCCACCGTGCCGCCCATCGGATAGCACATCAGGCCAGAGGCGAGGGCGCGCTTCTTTATGTCGGCGTGCAGCTTCACCGACGGATCGAACGGCGCCTTGGTTTCCTTGTCGGCAACCAGCTCGACCCCGAGGAACAACCCGCGCCCGCGCACGTCGCCGACGTTGGGGTGCTGGCCGAAGCGGGCTTCGAGCGCGGCCTTGAGTGCGCCGCCCATGGCGTTGACATTGGCAAGCAGGTTGCGCTGCTCGATCTCGTCGAGTACGGCAACACCGGCCGCACAGGCCGCCGGATGGCCAAGGTAGGTGTGGCCATGCTGGAAGAAGCCGGAGCCGTTTTCGATGGCTGAATAGATCTCCGCCGAGCATAGCATGGCCCCAATCGGCTGGATGCCGGCACCCAGTCCCTTGGCGATGCACACCATATCCGGTCGCAGGTTGTCTTCCTGTTCGCTGGCAAACAGCGAGCCGGTGCGCCCCATGCCGCACATCACCTCGTCGAGGATCAGCAGCACGCCATACTTGTCGCAAATTTCGCGGATGCGGGCGAAGTAACCGGCAACGGCGGGCGTTGCACCCAGCGTCGCGCCGACCACCGGTTCCACGATGAAGGCAGCAACCGAGTCTTCGCCCAGTTCGATGATCTTTTCTTCAAGCTGGTTGGCAACGCGCAGGCCATAGGCTTCGCTGCTCTCGCCCTCGGCACGCCAGCGCCATTCGTAGCACTGGTCGATGTGATGCATGGCGGCGGTGAGAAACGGTTCGAACTGCTTGCGCCGCCAGCGGTTGCCCCCGGCAGCGAGCGCGCCCAGCGTGTTGCCGTGGTAGCTCTGCCAGCGGGCAATGATGTGCCGCCGGTTCGGCTCGCCCTTTTCAAGAAAGTACTGCCGGGCGAGCTTCATGGCGGCTTCCGTGGCCTCTGATCCTCCCGACACGAAGTAGACCCGGTCGATGCCGTCCGGCGCACGATCGATCAGCATCTCGGCGAGTTGCTCTGCCGGCTCCGAGGTGAAGAAACTGGTGTGTGCCCAGGCGAGCTTGTCGAGCTGCGCCTTGACCGCCTCATGCACCGGCCCCGGTGAATGCCCCAGGCACGATACCGCCGCCCCGCCGCACGCATCCAGGTAGTGCTTGCCGGCAGCGTCGATAATGTAAGGGCCATCACCCGCAACGGCGACGGCCGGGTTCAGTCGTGTATGGCGGGGGAAGACCTTGGACATGGGCTTGTGCCTCTGGATGGCGCGGGTGCCCGGCCCTGACGGGTCGGGCGTACGCCTCATTCATAGACCACGGCTGGGCGTTGCGAAAGGGACCAACGGGCGTTGCTCTAGAAACAGGGCAAGGTGCAGATGCCGGCCGGCTTGTCGCGGCATACGTTGGCCAGATAGCTGCAACTGTATCGAATGCGGCCACTGCTCTCCAGCGAGTTGTGGCGAAGGTGTGCCGCATGAACTTTGTGGTGGTGCTTGTGGTGGAGCTTGTGATGGTGAGTCTTGTCGCGCTTGACCTTGTGCGGCTTTGCCCGCGGCACCGCGACGTGGCGCTGCGCGGGATCCGCCAGGGGAGCGCGCTCCAGCGCGGCGTCTTCAGCCTTCTCCTCCTGCTGGTTCTGCAGCTTCTGCAGGTAGATGTGGGCGAGTTCACCGTAGAATCCGTCCGGGTAAACCTTCAGGAACGCTTGCCACGCCTCAATCGTGTTGAGGTTCAACGCAAACTCGAAAGCACCTTGCACGCTCTCTTCTGCGGCCGGATCATGCATGGTAGGTCCGACCTCGCCGCCCGACGCGGCAGGCGCCTCGGGTACCGATTGTGCAGCCTGTGGCAGTTGCCCGCAGGTATCCAGAAAATCCCTGATCGCGCCGTGTCCATCTGTCAGGGGCAGGAGTGTAGGCACATGACCGGGAAGCCCGGCAGCGATTGCGTCATTGCGATCAATCATCTTCCACAAGGCGTGGTCGAGCGGCAGCGTGGTAGTCACACCGGCCATGCCGTTGCCGTCAGCCGGTATGGTGATGCGTGAGCGCAACAGCAACTCCTCGCCACCGCCGGAAAACCGCATGTCAAGCGCGGACGCGGGGCTGGTTGCTGCAGTATCCGAGTCCACGCCGGCTTTGGCGGCGATGGTCAGCCGCACCATGCCGAAATCGCGATCCTGTCCGCACTCTGCATGGGCGATGGCTGCATCGGTTTCGGAATCGTGCAAGGAAACGCTGGCCGGGGCTGTATCTGCCGCCGGGAAATACTCCCACAGCCAGCCGCCTTGCTGGGCAAGGGCGGTTGTGGTGCCTGCCGCAATCACGGCAATGCTGGCAAGGGGTGCGAGCAGTCGAGACAGACGGTTCATCGATGTTCTCCGTTGCATGCCCCCTGTTAACCATAACACAGCTGGCAACGCAGCGGCACCGTGAAGGTTGCCGTTTTCTCTCAGGCAGCGGCGCGCAGGCCCAGCATTTCCCGTGCCTGGACCGGTGTTGCGACCGCACGGCCATGCTTTTCGCACAGCTCGACAGTGCGCTTGACCAGCGCGGCGTTGGAGGGTGCAAGGGTGTTGCGGTCCAGCCGGATGTTGTCTTCCAGCCCGGTGCGCGCGTGGCCACCGGCGGCAATGCACCACTCGTTCAGCACGATCTGGTTTTGCGCAATGCCCGCCCCGCACCACATGGCGTCCGGTGCCAGCCGCTTCAGCGTTTCGACATAGAAGTCGAACACCGGCTTGTCGACCGGCATGGCATTCTTGACGCCCATCACGAACTGCACGTAGAGCGGCCCCTTCAGCCGGCCGTCCCCGGCCATCTTTGCGGCCTGGAAGATGTGGCTCAGGTCAAATGCCTCGATCTCGGGCTTAACATCGTACTTCAGCATTTCCGATGCCAGCCAGTCGACCAGCTCAGGCGAGTTTTCATAAACGCGGTTGGGGAAATTGTTCGAGCCCACGGTGAGTGAGGCCATGTCGGGCTTCAGCGGCAGCATGCCGCCGCGCTCGTGGCCCGTGCCGGAACGCCCGCCGGTGGAATACTGGATGATCATGCCGGGGCAATGCTTGCGAAGCCCTTCGCCCAGCCGGGCAAACTTGTCCGGGTCCGATGATGTCGTCTCGTCGTCGTTGCGAACATGGCAATGGGCAATCGATGCGCCTGCCTCGAAGGCTTCCTGGGTTGACTCGACCTGCTCTGCAATGGTGATCGGAACAGCCGGGTTGTCGGCTTTTTTCGGGACCGAACCGGTGATGGCCACGCAGATGATGCAGGGGTCTGACATTTTGCTGGTTCCTCGTTGTCGTCCATGGCTGTTTCAGCAAAAAAAGAAGGCCACTGCAAGCAGCGGCCTTCAAGTTTGCGAGAAATGCAAAAAAGGCCAATCAGTCGACTGCGCCCTGGCCGGCTGCCTGTTCGTCTTCCGGCGTCACGTCTATGGCCCGGGCGGTATTGATGATCTTCACCTCGCCGGACTTGCAGTCGCTCATGCACGGCTCTTCACCCGGCTTGAGCACGGCGGTGTCGGGGCGGGCATCATCAATGAAGTTGGCCTCGTTCGGCATCCTGATTGAAGTGAAGTTTTCCTTCGACAGTTCGAAGTCACTGTCGACGATGTCGTTCATGTTGAGCAGGTACGCGGTGATCGCATAGACCTCGTCCGGCTCCAGCGACTGGGCCTGGCCGAACGGCATGGTGCGATTGATGTAGTCGAACACGGTCGACAGGTAGGGCCAGTACGACCCGATGGTCTTGACCGGCCGGTCTTCCGTCAGGCTGTCATGGCCACCAGCCAGCACTGGCCAGCGGTCCACGCCCTCGCCGAAGTCACCGTGGCACGCAGCACACTTTTCGGCGAATACCGCTTCGCCCTGTTCCACCGTACCCTTGCCCTCGGGCAGGCCGGCGCCATCAGGGCGCACATCGATGTCCCAGGCGGCGACCTCGTCGGCAGTTGCCTCGCGGCCCAGGTTGAAGTTGCCTGCCAGCGCCGGGGTGACACAAGTGACTAGCAGGATGGCGGCTGTGAGCGCCTTAAGAGACTTCGACATTTTCCACCTCGCCATTGGCCTTTACGTGCCAGGTCTGGATACCGTTGTTGTGATAGATCGAGTTGGAGCCACGCTCGGCCCGCAGTGCCGACTTGGTCGGTTGCACGTAGCCGGTCGAGTCGACCGCGCGCGATTGCAGCAGCAACGGCGAGCCGTCCCAGTCGAAGTCGACGTAGAACCGGTGCAGCGACTTGTCGAGGCTCGGCCCGTCGATGCGGGCAGGGCGCCAGTTCTTGCCGCCGTCAAGCGAAACGTCCACGCGGTCGATGGTGCCACGGCCTGACCAGGCGAGCCCGGTGATGACCGTCTGGCCCTTGTCGTGCAGCAGCGGCGCCTGCGGGCTGGGGTTGGTGATGACCGACTTGGCGTCCATCTCCCAGGTAAAGCGGCGCGCCTTTCCGTTGGCCAGCAGGTCGGTGTACTTCGAGGTTTCCTCGCGGTGGTGCCACGGCTCGTCACCCACTTCGATGCGGCGCAGCCACTTGACCCACATGTTGCCTTCCCAGCCCGGCACCACAAGGCGCAGCGGATAGCCCTGTTCGGGCCGCAGGGCCTCGCCGTTCATCTTGAACGCGACGAGGCAGTCATCCAGCGCCTTGAACATCGGCACCGAGCGCGTCATGGCAGAGGCATCTGCACCTTCCGGCATGACCCACTTGGCGTTGGTCTTGAGGCCGGCTTCTTCGAGCAGCAGTTTGAGCGGCACGCCCGTATACATCACGTTGTGCACCATGCCGTGGGTGAACTGGCAGCCGTTGAGCTGCGCACCGCGCCACTCCATGCCGGAGTTGGCGGCACATTCCAGGAAGTTCACCTGGTTGCGTCGCGGAAACCGCATCAGGTCCTGCATGGTGAAAACGATCTGCTTGTCCACCAGTCCGTTGATCATCAGCCGGTGCTTGGACGGGTCGATCTCGGCGATGCCCGCATGGTGGCGTTCGAAGCACAGCCCGTTCGGCGTGATGATGCCCTCAAGTTCGTGCAGTGGCGTGAAATTGATCGAGGAAATCGGATCAGCGGTCAGCCAGCTGACGGTGCGCCGCACCACTTCCTTCTCGAACTCGGACGGGTGTCCATAGGGGCGGGCATCAACGCCTTCGCCCAGGTACTGTACCCAGTCCTGCTTTTCCAGAATGACGTCTTCGCCCTGGGCAGCACGCGCTGCGCCGCCCGCGAGGGCAGCGCCCCCCAGCGCCAGGCCGCCGCCCAGGAACCGCCTGCGACTTGCAGACGGGGATGACAGGGGGTTGTTGTTTTCCTGCTTCATCGGGTCATCTCCTCACCAGATGGTGTAATCATACATTCTTTTATATGAATGTGAAAGGTCGAACCTCTACATTTTCACTGTCACGGTGGACTGGTCCGGCATTTTCACGACTTTTTTCTCGGTTATGTGCTTTTCCATCAGGTCATAGATCGCCGGACCCTCGACGTTTTCGTTGACCGACGCCCAGCCACCAACCGTGTAGGCCTTGCCGGCCTCGATTGGCTCGCCGGTCGCGGTCAGGCGCATCTCGGTGATGCGGTTGCCCATGTCTTCGTTGGGCGCGCAGGTGTAGCTCATGCCGCCGACGCGAACCATGTCGCCGCCCTGCTGGAAGAACGGGTCCTTGTTGAACAGGTTGTCGCAAACGTCTTCGAGAATTTCCTTCAACTGCGCACCAGTGAATTCGAGCCGGTAGACGCTCGGGTAGCTCATCGAGGTTTCGGAGTAGAGATCATCGATGGTGATGTCGGAACCGGGGAGCAGCGTGGTGCCCCAGCGGAACCCCGGCGACAGCGCAATCTGCGTATCGCGCTGCTCCATGATGCCCTGGCAGATCAGATCGTCCCAGGTGCCATTGAAATTGCCGCGCCGGTAGAGCAGGTCTTCGGTGCGCCCGATCACCCGGTTGCACTCGGCTTCATAGGGTGCGCGCACTTCGTCGATCTTGGCGGCCATCTCGGCATCGCTTTCCACCACGTCCGAGAACACCGGAATCAGGTTGGAGGAATGACCCACGACCTTGCCGTCCTTCACTTCCAGGTCGATACGGCCAAGGTACTTGCCGTGCGAGCCCGACGACAGCAGCAGGGTGCCGCCGATGTCGATGGCGTGTGGAATGGCATCATGGGTGTGGCCGGTCACGATCACGTCGATACCCGACACCACCGAGGCGAGCTTGCGGTCCACGTCGAAGCCGTCGTGCGACAACAGAACCACAACCTCGGCCCCTTCCGCGCGCGCCTTCTCGACGTTGGCCTGCAGCACATCTGCGCGAATGCCGAACGACCACTTGGGGAACATCCAGCGCGGGTTGGCAATCGGCGTATAGGGCATGGCCTGGCCGATCACGGCAACCTTTACGCCGCCCCTTTCATACATCGCGGTGCTTTCGAACACCGGCTCGTCCCACTCGTTGTCGAAGATGTTCGAGGCGAGGAACGCATAGCCAAGATCATCGACGACCTCTTTCACGCGGTCGGCGCCGAAGGTGAATTCCCAGTGTCCGACCATCGCGTCGGGCTTGAGCAGCTTCATGCAGTCGACCATGTCCTGGCCGTTGGTTTTCAGCGAGGTGTAAGAGCCCTGCCAGGTGTCGCCGCCGTCCAGGAACAACACCTTGTCGTCGCCGCGTTCGGCGCGGATCGCCTTGACCAGCGTCGCGGTGCGATCAAGCCCGCCCATCTTGCCGTAGGCGTTGGCCAGGTTGACGAAATCCAGGAAGGTGTGGGCATAGGCCAGCGGAGTGCCTGCTTCGATGCCGAAATGCTTCAGGAAATCCTCGCCCACGAGATGCGGTGGAATGCCGGCATAGTCGCCGACGCCGATGTTGGTGTCCGGCGGGCGGAAATAAATCGGCTTCAGCTGGGCGTGCACGTCGGTGAAGTGCAGCAGCGTAACCTGGCCCTTGCTGTCGAACTTCAGCAGGTCATTCTGGGTCAGCTTCTGCTGCGCCAGGGCGCGGGTGAAGTTGCCGGAAAATCCGGCCGCGGTGCCCACGGCAATCGAGGCGTTGACGGTATACTGCAGAAAATCGCGTCTGGTGAACATGACCTGTTGCCCTGTGTTTCAGCCGAATCTGTTTAAAAAAATGGCGGGCAGATTGGTACAGCTGCCCGCCGCAATCGTCTGTTTGTTGGCCAGTCAGCCGGTATTACTGGCGCACGGCAGGCGTCTCGACCGACAGGCCCGTACCACGCCACGTGACGTAGGTTTCCAGCGCCATCAGGTCGTCGGAGAACGCTTTCGGAATGACCGCCCGCGTATCGCGAATGCAACCACGGAAGCGATTATGCAGCGAGACGAGGCTGGCGTTCTTCAACCGGTAGGTCGGGAAGCCGTTGGCCTGACCCTGGCTGAGGTGGTCAGCGCGGATCATCTTGCCCAGGTTGTCCTCGTGGCAGTTCGAGCAAGACAGGTTCAACTGGCCAGTCCGCCTGTTGTAGACTTCCTTGCCCTTTTCCCACCATGTCTGCAGTTCGCCCTGGCTCAGGTCCAGCTTGACCGGAATGCCCAGCGACTGGTGCTTGATATAAGCCGTCAGCGACCGCTGGCCACCCTTGTCGAACTCGTAGGGTTCGGCCTGCATGTTGTTTTCGCGGCACTTGTTGATCTGCAACTCGATGTTGATCGGCCGCTTTGCATCCTTGTCCCACTTCGGGTAGTTGGCGGCGACACCCTTCATGCTTTCGGCTGCATCGCCATGGCATGACGCACAGGACTTGCCGGCAGCGCCCTCGACCTTGTTCCAGTTGTCTTCGCCTTGCTGCACTTCCAGCATGCCGGGATTGGAGAAGCTGTCGGTCTGCAGGGCGCGGGTTTCCTCGGTGCGGAACAGCCAGCCCGACAGCACTTCGTCGGATGAAAAACCTTCCGGTGCCTTGGTCCGGGTAATCATTTCCACGCCGTCGATCGTCAGGGTCTCGTTCACCGGATCGGCGTTGAGAGTGCTCGCACCGATTGCCACGGCAGCCGCGAGTGCTGCAACAGCAGTCATCGTCAGTTGTTTTTTCATTGTTTCCTCCCGGGTTGCAGCGCGTGGCCGTACCAGCTTCTTCTGGCTGGCCCGGCCTCGCGGCACCCGATTATTAGCTGACTTCGATGGTCTTTTCGTCGGTATAGGTCGAGCCGTTGTCGTCAACCCAGATGAACTTGAACGTGCCGCTCTCGTTGACCTTTGCGGAGAACTCGATGAACGGGTTGGTCGAGATGGCCGGGTCGAGATCACAGGTGAACACCGTTGCGCCGTTGAACTCGCAGGTGAACTTGTTGATGATCTGGCGCGGGATGACGTTGCCGTCCTTGTCCTTGCGCTGACCAGATTCCATCTGGTGGCTGATCAGGGTCTTGATGGTGATGACCTCACCGGCCTTTGCCGACTTGGGCACCTTCACGCGTGGTTTGGATTCTGCCATTTTCGTGGATCCTTTATCTTGTGCCTTAGCCGCCGCAGCCGCCGATGGTGACCTTGACCAGCTTGGTGTCCGAGTACACCGAGCCGTCCTTCATCTTGGCAATTGCGATGACGTTCTGGGTCTTTGCCAGGCGGATACGGGTGGTGGCAGCGGCAACGCCGCTCAGTTCGGTGAAGTGGAAAGTTCCAACCGCCGGGACCGGGTTGCCGTCAGCCAGCAACATGACCGACTCGACCATGTCGTCGCCGCTCATGGCGCTTTCGACCGATACCGACAGCGGCACGGTGTTTCCGTTTTCGGCAATTTCGGGAGCGGTCAGGGTGATCTTGCCGGCGGCAGGTTCCTTGCCGCCAGTGAACTCGCTGATCCGCTTGGCCACTTCTTCGGTTGCAGCAAATGCGGGGGTGACCTGGAAGCCCGACACAGCCAGCGCAGCAGCGCCAGCGGCCAGTCCAAGCGTTTGTCTCCTGGTAAGTTTCATTGGATTCTCCTGGTTATTTCAGTGTGGCGAGGTAGGCGACCACGTCTTCGACTTCCTGGGCCGAGATGATGGTCTTGCCCACGGATTCCTCACGCACAGTTGCGCCTACTTCGAGCGTGTAGAAACCCGGCATCACGGTGTCTTCTGTAAACAACTTCTTTGCGTTGGCGATGATGCCGCGCAACTGGGCGGCGTCGTAGCGCTCGGCCACGCCGTTCAGTTCGGGGCCAACGTCACCATGGAACTGCTGGTCGTTCAGGTCGTTCACCTGGTGGCAGGCGAGGCAATTGCCCAGCCGGCGGTCGGCAAATACCTTGCGGCCGTTTACCGGATCGCCCGGAGTTCCGGTCAGCGGCGTTGCCACGGCACCGGAGTCGTCATACTTCACGTCCCCGGGTGCCACCTCGGCAGCCAGTACTGTCGTGGACAGCACCACGGCCAGGCCGGCGGCGGCGAACAAGGATTGCAGGATTGCCCTCATTAGTTTCCTCCAAATTTTTTTGTTATTGCCCGATACCCTAGTCGAGGAATCGGAAGGCGGCAAGACAAATTCACACTTATGAATAAGTGATTTCCGCAGGGCGCCAGCAGATGCGTTGCCGCAGATCACGCCCGCAGCGGTCCTCAGTCAGTGTTTACCGTGCCGGCCGCGCGCCGTTCCTGGACGCGCCGGCCGTGATAGCGCTGAAAGTCCTCATCGGTGTCGTAGCCCTTCTGGTGCACCCACTGGAACATGTCGAGGAAGGTGCCTTTGCGGAATGCGCCGGGCATCACGGCCACGGTCTGGGCACTCACATCCTTGCCCTCCTGCATCTCTTCGGGAAGGAAGAAGATCGTCGGGGTGAAGGTCACCCGCCACTTTCGCGCGGCGGTCTTTTCGGTCAGCTCCTCGCCGTCAAGGTCGATCACTTCCTCGTCGCCGTGCAGGTTGTACTGCACCATCATGAAGTGCTCCTTGATGAAGTCGCGCACTTCCGGGTCTGTCAGCACGTTCTCGTGCACTTCCTTGCAATAGATGCAGCCGCGCTGCTCGAACATGATGGCAAGACGCTTGCCCTCTGACCTGGCCTGCGACAGGTCTTCCTTCATGTCGCGGAATGTTGTGGCAAACCACGCCTGCTTGTGCAGGCCGTCGTCGCCCACTTCGGCTGCGTGACCGGAAACGGCAAGACCGGCAAGCAGGGCGCCGGCCAGGATCAGGGTGCGCATGATATTTTCCTCCTTCGTTTATCCGATGGTGCCAAGCGCGGGAAACAGCTCCAGCATGTAGAAGGCCAGCCACGACATGGCCCCGGTTATGAACAGGATACCGGTGATGATCAGCAGTCCGCCAGTCACTTTCTCCACAAGCCCGAGATGCTTGCGGAACCGCTTCATCGAATTCATGAAGGGCCGGAAGAACAAGGCTGCCGCAATGAACGGGATGCCGATGCCCAGCGCGTAGGCTAGCAGCAAAAGCGCGCCACTTGCGGTATTGGCCTCTTGTGCTGCCAGAAACAGGATCGCTGCCAGCACCGGGCCGACGCAGGGCGTCCAGCCGAACGCGAACGCAAGCCCCACGACATAGGCCCCGAGCAGCCCGACCGACTTCTTGGGGCCTTCCAGCCGGAAATCGCGGTACAGCAGGCCGATGCGGAACGCCCCGATGAAGTGCAGCCCCAGGATGATGATGATGACACCGGCCACGATCGACAGCGTGTCCAGGTAGCGGGTGATGAAACTGCCAAGGAATGACGCGCTCGCCCCCATTGCCACGAACACGGTCGAGAACCCGGCCACGAAGGCAACCGCCGACAGCACGACCTTGCGCCACGCGGCTGCTGGCAGTTCCTCGTCGTTCAGCTCGTTGATCGAGGTGCCGGCCAGAAAGCACAGGTAGGGCGGCACCAGTGGCAGCACGCAGGGGCTGGCAAACGACAGCAATCCCGCCAGCAGGGCGCCCAAGAAATTGATGTCCAGATCCATCCGCCCACGCCTTTGAACGTGACAAGGACGTCATATTCAAACATTGTGATTTAATGTAAAGTGATTTCATGAATCGCACACACAAACAGTATGTCGGCAGGCTCCTGGCCATTGCAGCGGTGCTGTCCGGCCTTGCCGGCTGGCCCGCATCCGCGTCGCGCGCGGCTGAACTGATCATGTTCGAACAACCCGGTTGTTACTGGTGTGCGGTCTGGAACGAACAGGTCGGCATTGCCTATCCGAAGACCTGGGAAGGCAAGATGGCACCCTTGCGCCGGTTGAATATTCACGAAAGACTGCCGCAGGATCTGGCGGGTTTGTCAAAGGGCCGGTTCACGCCTACGTTTGTGGTGTGGCATGACGGCCGTGAAATCGGTCGCATACAAGGCTATAATCCGGATTTCTTCTGGCCGATGCTTGACGAAATACTGCACAAGGTCGATCCAGGTGCCGGCGCTGCGCAAAGCGGGCCAGGCACTGTTTCAAAGACGCCGAAAGGGTGATGAACGGCATGACCACTGCATTGAAACTCGACAGCGAAGCTCTGCTCAACGACATGATGTCGAGCGCAAAGGACGCGACCGACTTCCTCAAGGCGCTGGCCCATGAGGGTCGCCTTGCCATCTTGTGCAGGCTGTCCGATGGCGAATGCACCGTCACCGAGCTCGAAGAACTGCTGTCTGCACGCCAGGCCGCGGTTTCGCAGCAACTTGCGCGGCTTCGGTTGGAAGGGCTGGTCACCACCCGCCGCGACGGCAAGACCATCTATTATTCGATTGCGGATCCGCGCGTGAAGCAGATGATCGCACTGTTGTACGAGATGTTTTGCGAGAAATCGTGCTAGGTTGAGCCGCGGGCCGGCTGGCCCATCTGAAGGCAGCAAAAAGACTGCCGTCGGGTTGAGGAAACAGGATGGATGCACTTGCGACCGGCAGCATCGGTGCGCTCGGCGGATTGCTGGGCGGTATGGTGCTTGGCTTTGCCGCGCGCTGGGGCAGGTTCTGCACCCTCGGTGCCATAGAAGACGCAACGCTCGGCGGCAGCCGCGGCAGGTTGTCGGCGTGGTGGCTGGCCATCGCCATCGCCATCACCGGCACCTTCGCGCTCGATCAGGCGGGCGTTGTGGACATGTCGCGCAGCTTCTACCTCGTGTCACCCACAACCCTGGTTGCAACCATCGCAGGCTCGTTCCTGTTCGGACTCGGCATGTCGCTGGTCGGCACCTGCGGCTACGGCACGCTGGCCCGCATCGGCGGTGGGGACTTGAAATCCATCGTCACCTTCGTGTCACTGGCCGTTGTGGCTTACGCCACCATGAGCGGCCTGACAGCTTATGTGCGGGTCTGGTTGTTCGGCATGCCCGTCCACCTCGAGAGCCCCGCCGGCTTTGCCCATGCGGCGGCTGATCGCATTGGCGGCAGCGTGCACGGCTGGGCCTATGCCCTGGCGGCACTCATCGCAGCCATTGCGCTGACCAGTCGGGACCTGCGTCACGAAGTCAGATACCTGGTTGCGGGACTGCTGGCCGGCCTGGCAATCGTGGCGGGGTGGTTTGTCACCGGCTACATGGCCGGGGATCCGTTCGACCCTCACCGGCTCGAATCCTTCACTTTCACCGGCCCCCCGGGTGAAGCGCTGATGTACGTGATGACCGCTACCGGCTCGACCCTGCAGTTTGGTGTCGGCGCGGTGGCGGGCGTCATCATCGGTGCCTGCGCGACGTCGCTGGCACAAGGCTATTTTCGTTGGGAAGCTTGCGACGATGCCCGCGAGATGCGACGCCAGATGCTGGGAGGCGCGATGATGGGATTTGGCGGCGTCATTGCGGTTGGCTGCACCGTAGGCCAGGGCATGTCCGCGTTCTCAGTGCTGGCCTTTACCGCACCTGTGGCATTTGCCGGCATGTTTGCCGGTGCCTGGCTGGGCCTGCAGTTGCTGGTTCACGGCACCTGGCGCGACGCCTGGGAGACGCTGGTCGAAGTCATCCGGCCCGTGTTCGCGAGCAGAGTGCAGCCGAAAACGCCGGAGGACCAGTAGAGGTTGAACGCCATGCTGCACTGCAGCTTGACACTTTGTGCGTCTCGCACAAGCATTCACGCATAGAATTTTATGAATGTCTGGAGGAAGCCTTTTCCATGGTTCTGAATAGTCGCGGCATCGTTGCCGTCGTTGCCAGCATGACCTTCGGCCTGTCCGTCGCGCTGGCGGCCGACGAGGTCACCGGAGACATCGAGTATGGCGAGCATCTCGCCGCCGAATGCGTTGCCTGTCACGCGACCACCGGGCACAATCCCGGCATTCCGCAGATCGCGGGCATGCACGCCAGTGGCATGGTCTCGATCCTCCAGGCATACAGGGACAAGCAACTCGAAAACGTCACCATGCAAACCATCGCAGCCCGTCTCGACGATGAACAGATCGCCGCGCTGGCCGTCTATTACGCTTCACTGAAAGCCGAATGAACAACAACCAAGGAGGAGACGTCATGACTACTCTCAACAGGCGGCACTTCGGTGCGCTGTTTGCCGGAACGGCCGCCACCGGCATGATTGCAATGCCCAACATTGCCCGTGCTGCCAAACCCCGCGTAGTCGTGGTGGGTGGTGGTGCCGGTGGTGCAACCGCTGCCCGGTATCTCGCCAAGGATTCAAATGGCGCGATCGACGTGACGCTGATTGAAGGCAGCAAACGCTACTACACGTGCTTCTTCTCGAACCTCTACCTCGGTGGATACCGCGATTACGACAGCATCGGCCACGGTTACGGAGCGCTGGCGTTCAATCACGGTATCAACGTGGTGCATGACTGGGCAGTCTCGGTCGATACGGCAGGCCGCAAGGTGATGCTCGCCTCTGGCGCGTCGGTGGGTTACGACAAGCTGGTGCTCTCACCCGGCATCGACATCAAGTATGACAGCGTCGAAGGCTACTCGATCGACGCGCAGGACGTCATGCCACACGCCTGGAAGTCCGGCACCCAGGTGCAACTGCTCAAGGCACAGGTCGAGGCCATGAAGGAGGGCGGTACCTTCGTGATGGTTGCTCCGCCAAATCCGTTCCGCTGTCCGCCCGGACCTTACGAGCGCGTTTCGATGATTGCGAAGCTGCTCAAGACGAAGAATCCGACAGCCAAGATCATCGTGCTCGATCCCAAGGACAAGTTCTCCAAGCAGGGCCTGTTCATGGAAGGCTGGCAAAAGCACTATACCGGCATGGTCGACTGGCTGGGTCCGGACGTGCACGGCGGCATCAAGTCGGTCAACCCCGAGACCATGGAGATCGTCACCGATATCGACACCTTCAAGGCGGATGCGGCGACTGTCATTCCGGCACAAAAGGCAGGCGCCATCGCCTTTGCCGCCGGTGTGACCGACGGCGACTGGGTGCCGGTAAACCCGGCCAACATGGCGTCAGTGGCCAATGCCGACATATATGTGCTTGGCGATGCATCGGTTGCGGCGGCAATGCCCAAGTCCGGTTTCTCGGCCAACTCGCAGGCCAAGGTGGCAGCCAATGCCATCCGTGGCGAACTGACCGGTTCGCGGGTGTTTGAAGCCCGCTATGCCAACACCTGCTGGAGCCTGATCTACGACAATGACGGGGTCAAGGTGGGCGGCAGCTACAAGCCCGGCGAGGGCAAGATCGACGAGGTGGACACGTTTGTCTCGCAGACCGGCGAGGACGCAGCGCTCAGGAAGGTAACCTACGAGGAGTCCGAAGGCTGGTACACCTCGATTGTCACCGACATGTTCAGCTGAACGGCATAAAGCTGTCTTGCACAATGGAAAGGGGCGTCACGAAGAAATTCCGTGGCGCCCTTTGCCATGTCGCAGTATGGGAGGCCGCGGCTACTCGGCAGGCTGCATCGCCTCGGTGATGGCATCGCGCGACTGGCGTGCGCCGAGACGGGCCTGCCAGCTCATGGCTGCATAGCCACCCGCGGCAATGGCAAGCATGGCCAGCACCGACGACACCGACGCCGTGCTGATGCCGGTCAGGCCCTGGCCGACCGAGCAGCCAAGGGCGGTCACGCCGCCAAAGCCCATCAGCAACCCGCCCGCCACATAGCGCAGCAGCGAACCTTCTGTGGTGAAGCCGCGATACTGGAACCGGCCCCCCACCACAGAACTGGCAAACGCACCAACCAGCAAGCCGAACAGCAGGGCTGTGCCATAACCGATGGTGTCGCCGGTAAAGATCATCAGGTACTGGATTGTCTCGCCAACCGGCGCAACGAAGCTGAGCGATTGCAACGGGGTGGGCTCGAACTCGTCGAGGCCGACGATGCCGGTGATCGACCATCCGGCCACGACCACCAGGCCGACCAGTGCGCCTGTAACCACACCGCGCGCGCCATGGCGAAGCAGCACGAAGGCCAGTGCCGCTGCAAACACCACAGCGATCAGGGTGCCGACCAGCACCGGCGAGATGGTGCCGGCTTCATACAGTGCGCCCGGCGAAGAACCGGTTGCCCAGGCCTGCTCCAGCCAGATGCGCGGATACGACAGGATACCGCGCAAGGTGGCGTACCCGGCAATGCCTGTCACCAGCAGCGTGACCAGCGCCCGGCCGTTGCCCGAGGCTGCCAGCACCAGCAACCGGCTTGCGCAGCCGCCAGCCAGCACCATGCCGATGCCGAACAGAACGCCACCAGCCACCAGCGCTACCGGCTGGATGCCGACAGACCAGTAGATCGAGTTGCCAAGATCAATGTTCTGAGTAACGAACAGCAACTGCGTACCGGCCAGTGCGACAAGCACAGCGGTCAGATACTGCTTGGTGCGTGCATAGCCATTGCTGGCAGCTTGTGTGCGTTCAGTGCCCGGCGCCCACTCTGCAAGGGCCGCACGAGCACAGTATCGGCTGTATTCAGCGACTGCACCGAAGAATATGCCTAGGCCAAAGGCTGCCCACAACACCAGCGTGGCAGTGCCATGAGCTTCGCGAAGGAGTTCAAGCTGTTCAATCATGATGACGCTCCGCTGTTGGTGTCGCGACAGTGTTCGCGGCACATTCCAGAGCGTTCTTTATATCAAACGATGCGTTCGATCAAGGCCTACTCGAACTCCATCTGCTGGAAAACCCGGCCCGCATTGCGGGTTGCCAGTTCCTCGAAGGTGTGCAGGTGCTTGTAGGGTGACTGGTCGACATAGAAGGCTTCATCCAGCCCCTTGCCCTCGTCGATCATCTCCTTGATCTTGCCGCGCAGGTAGACGAGGTAGTCATGCGTATAGCGGCGCACCTGCGCCATGTTGGTCGGGTGGCCGTGACCCGGCACCACGTACACCGCCCCCAACTTCTCGAAGGCATTCTCCCAGGTGTCGATCCACGCGGCTGTGTCGGTGTCATCGAAGATCGGCGGCATCCGCTCGTGAAACGCGATGTCGCCGGCGATCACCAGTTTCTCCTCCGGCAGCCACACCTGGGTGTCGCCATGGCTGTGGGCGGGGCCTGAATAAATCAGTTCCACCTTCATCGAGCCCATCGATACGTCCATCCGGTCGCTGAAGGTTTCATCCGGCACATGGATGCAGGTCTTGGCAGCGCGATCTTTCAGGATGCGCTCTGCCGCCTGCAGGATTTGCCCGCTCTGTTTCTCGAACTCCTTGGCTGCATCCTCGTGCGCAACGATCTTCACGCCCTGTTCGGCCCAGTAGCAGTTGCCAAGCGCAGCATGGCCCTGGCCATTCTCGTTCACCACCAGCTTGACCGGCTGGTCGGTAATCGACTTGATTTCCTTGTGTAGCGCTTCTGCCAGCCCGTACGATCCGCCGCCATTGACCACGATCACCCCGTCGCCGGTCACGATGAAGCTGAGGTTGTTGTTGTGCCCGGCGTTTTCGTAGGTCGGCGGGGCAGTTGCCCCGATGGCTGACCAGACGTGCGGGATCACCTCGACCGGCGCCGAATAGAGCAGCGAGTCAGGGTACTGGTCGGCAATGTTCTCGTTTGCGCCGGCAGGTGCGGGCAGCGCCATGGTGAGCGCAACAAACAGGCCGGCAAGGGTGGATTTCATGTTGGGCATGATGGTTCCTCCAAGGCTTCAGTCGGCAGCGAATGTGTAACCGGCGGCCGTGCGCTCTACCCGGCCGGTGCCGGGGTGGGGCAGGTGATAGCCGATCATGTGGGACTTGTCGGTGGCCAGCCGGTCAAGCAGCGCCTTGCGCGCGACCACGCCCTGTTGCGGGTCGGAGTCGGTGCCGGTTTCCCACTCGGGATGGGAGAACGAGAACTGCGCGTTGGTGATCACGTCGCCTACCACCACCAGGCTGTCGCTGCCCTTGTGGATGACAAACGAGGTATGGCCCGGCGTGTGGCCTGAGGTATCGAACGCCTCGATACCCGGCAGCACCTCGCTGCCCGGCTTGAAGCGCGAGATCTTGTCCTCGATCGCTTCCATGGCGTTGCGCGCGCCCACCGCAAACGACTGGCGTTCGGCCGCTATGGTGTTGACCGTTTCCGGGTTGAACCAGTAGTCCCATTCCGCTTCGGACATGGCGTACTCGGCATTGGCAAAGACGATCTCGTCGAAGTCGTCCTTGACCCCCCAGATGTGGTCCGGGTGGGCGTGGGTGAACACCACATTGGTCACCTCATCAGGTGCCACACCGATGGCGTCGAGCGCATCCTTGATCTTGCCGGCGCTGGCCATGAAGTTCGGACCCGAACCGACATCGAACAGCACCGTTCGCTCGCCATCGCGGAACAGCGTCAGGTTGAGAGGAGACTTCACCATGCCGTCGTCGCCGGCGTTGGCCTTGAGCCATTCGGCACGGTCTTCCTCGGGTACCCGGCCCAGCACCATCGATACCGGCAGCATGAGGTGCCCATCGCTGACGATGTCGACCTTAGCGTCACCCAGCGCCATGCTGGCGGCCGACCATGCGAGCTTCGGGGCGAGGGTGGCAAGGGCACCGGCCGCGGCGCCTGTGGCGACAAGCCGTCTGCGGGTGATGAACATGGTTTCCTCCATTCTTTCGCGGTTGGTCCGCCGTTCTCAAACATTAAAATTATTGAATGTGTTCTTGAATAGCAAGCAACTTCGCGTGCATACTGCAACGGTTCCGCAGGTTTGAGAGTGAACCTGCGGCAATCAGAGAGGTGAACCAATGAGACACTCAACAATGGCCAGCGCTGCGGCAGCCGCACTCATGCTGGCATTTTCAGCCTGCGCAGTCTCCGTTCAGGCCAGTGACCTGCCGTCCACCATGAAGACGGTCGAGGGTGGCTTCGACACCGTGTTCCAGGACCTGACCGATGCCGTCATCAACCGCGGTCTCGTGATCGACTATACCGGGCACTCGGGCACCATGCTGGAGCGCACCGCTGATGTGGCCGGCCAGGGCGCTTCGCCGTTCGTCAATGCCCGTTACATGCAGTTCTGCTCAGCCCCGCTGACCCACGAATCCGTGGCGGCTGACCCGTCCAACATCTCGATGTGTCCGTACCTGGTGTTTGCCTATGAAACACGGGCCAACCCCGGCACCGTGGTCGTCGGTTACCGCAAGCCGGACATGCGTGACGATGATGCGTCAAAGGCGGTTTCCGCCAAGATCGAGGTGTTGTTGCAGGAAATCGTCGACGAAGCCATGCAATAGCACTGCCGGCTGC
>CAYMJJ010000033.1:0-24449 GCA_964390445.1 uncultured Anderseniella sp. | reverse complement strand
CGCCGTTTCCGGCGCACCGTCAAGCAGGCGTCATGCGCCGGGCAGCGGACTGGCGTCACCATCGGCTTAAATGCCATTACGGCTGATCAAACAAAGGTCGGGCTTGAGTGGAGTGCATATTCGGGTGCAAACAGTGGCAGCACATAACAAGAAGTGTCTGGGAAGGGATCGCCACATGAGCCGGTATCACGAGGTCTACAACAGCTGGAAGAGCGATCCGGAAGGATTCTGGGCGCAGGCCGCCAGCCAGATCGACTGGATCAAGCCGTGGGACAAGGTTTATGACCGTGTCGACGGGCTGGACCGCTGGTTCGTCGGTGCCGAGTGCAATACCTGCTGGAACTGCGTGGATCGCCACGTCGGGGCTGGCCGTGGCGAGCAGGCCGCCATTATCTATGACTCACCCATTACCGGCAGCCAGCGCACCATCAGCTATGCAGAGCTTCTCGACGAAGTCGCGTCTTTCGGCGCGGTGCTGAGCCGGCATGGCGTCAAGAAGGGCGACCGTGTCATCATCTACATGCCGATGGTGCCGGAGGCTGCCATTGCCATGCTGGCGTGCGCGCGCATCGGGGCCGTCCACTCGGTGGTGTTCGGCGGATTTGCGTCGAAGGAACTGGCCACCCGCATCGACGATGCCAGGCCGAAGCTGATCGTGTCTGCATCGTGCGGCATAGAGCCGAACCGGGTCATCGCCTACAAGCCGCTGCTGGACGAGGCAATCGAGATTTCAGCCTCGAAGCCGTCTGCCACCATCATCCTGGCGCGTGAGCAGGCCGATGCGGCGCTGAAGGACGGCTATGACTTCGACTGGGCCAGCGAGATGGCTTCGGTGCGGGCTGCCGGCGAGGCAGCACCCTGCGTGCCGCTCAAGGCCACGGACCCGCTCTATGTGCTGTATACGTCTGGCACCACCGGCCAGCCCAAGGGCGTGGTGCGCGACAATGGCGGGCACATGGTAGCGCTGAAATGGTCGATGGATGCGATGTATGGCGTCAAGCCGGGCGAGGTTTACTGGGCGGCATCGGATGTGGGCTGGGTGGTCGGGCACTCCTACATCGTCTATGCGCCGCTGCTGCACGGGTGCACCACCATCCTGTTTGAAGGAAAGCCCGTGGGCACGCCTGATGCGGGCACCTTCTGGCGGGTGATCGCCGAGCACAAGGCGGTGTGCCTGTTCACCGCGCCCACGGCTTTCCGCGCGATCAAGAAGGAAGACCCCAAGGCCGAGTACCTGGCAGGCCACGACCTGTCGCACTTCCGTACGCTGTTTCTTGCGGGCGAACGGGCCGACCCGGACACCATCGAGTGGGCGCAAGCCATCCTCGACCGGCCGGTGATCGACCACTGGTGGCAGACCGAAACCGGCTGGACCATTGCCGGCAACCCCGTTGGCCTCGGCACCTTGCCGGTCAAGCTCGGCTCGCCGGCAGTGGCGATGCCGGGTTACGACATCCAGGTGCTGGACCCGGCGGGCCAGGAATTGCCGCGCGGCGAGCTGGGGGCCGTCTGCATCAGGCTGCCGCTCCCGCCTGGGTGCCTGCCGACACTGTGGAACGCCGATGAGCGGTTCAGGAACAGCTACATGGCCAATTACCCCGGCTACTATGAAACCGCAGATGCAGGCTACATGGATGAAGACGGCTACCTCTACATCATGGCCCGCACCGACGACATCATCAACGTGGCCGGCCACCGGCTCTCGACCGGCGGCATGGAGGAGGTGCTGGCCTCGCACCCGGACGTTGCCGAGTGCGCCGTCGTGGGCGTGGCGGATGCGATGAAGGGCCAGGTGCCGATCGGTTTCATCGTGTTGAAGAAGGGTGTCAACAAGGCCAATACCGATGTGGAGGCCGAATGCGTCAAGCTGGTGCGCGACAAGATCGGCGCGGTCGCCGCGTTGCGAACGGTGATGGTTGTGGCACGGCTGCCGAAGACACGCTCGGGCAAGATCCTGCGCGCCACGGTGCGCTCGATCGCAGATGGCACCGACTGGAAAATGCCAGCCACCATCGATGACCCGGCGATTCTGGACGAGCTGACCGCCGAGATGACCCAGCGTGGCGTGGGGTCATTGTAAAACCGGATGAGTATCGCATAGACGGGTGATGAAAATGCCCGGAAGAAGCATGCGTGTACGATGAAATTGTCCACAACCGGCGTACACGAATTTTCATCAAATGCCGTCCCTTTCTTGTCCCTACGTTAACGTCAGGGTGTAATGCTGGGGTCCCGATTGTCAGAAGTGATTCCGAGCTTTCATGAGACCACTCAATGCCAATGTGACCGGAATCCTGTGTGTGATCGCCGGCACCGTCGCCCTCGGCGTGCAGGACATGCTGATCAAGCTGCTGGCGGAACAGTATCCGTATCCGCTGCACCAGATCGGCCTGTTCCGGTCGATGGTGGCCATCGTGCTGGTGATGCTGTTCCTGTGGCTTGAAGGCGGCTTCCGCCAGATCGTGACGGACCGGCTATGGCTGCACCTTACCCGCGGCATGCTGCTGATCGTGGCGAACATGGCGTATTTCCTGGGTCTCGCAACCATGCCGCTGGCCGATGCTGCGGCAATCTTCTTCTCGGCTCCCTTGCTGATTACCCTGATGGCCATTCCGGTGCTGGGCGAAAAGGTGGGGCCACGGCGCTGGGCCGCGATCATTGCCGGCATGGTGGGCGTCATCATCATGCTGCGCCCGGGCAGTGATGCGATCCGCCTGGTGGCGCTGCTGCCGCTGCTGGCGGCGGTATGCTATGCCTCGATCCAGGTTATCGCGCGGCTTATCGGCACCACCGACAGTGCCTCGGTAATGGCATTCTATGTACAGGCCTGTTTCCTGGTCTTTTCCGCCGTGTTCGGAGTGGGGTTCGGCTCTGGCTGGGCCAATCCTGCCGACAATGAAACCATGCAGTTCCTGCTCAAGCCGTGGGCGTGGCCGGATGCCTGGGGCGTTATGCTGATGTCGGTATGCGGGGTAATGGTGGGCATCGGCAGCTACCTGCTGTCACAAGCCTATCGCATTGCCCAGGCGCGGACCGTAGCCCCGTTCGAGTATACCGGGTTGCCGTTTGCGGTGCTGCTCGGCTTCCTGGTCTGGGGCGAATTGCCCGACCTGATTGGCATGGCGGGCATCTCGCTGATTGCGGTTGCCGGGCTTTACGTTTTCTTCCGTGAGCGCGTGGAGGAAAAGGCCGATATCCACGCCGAGGACGCCAACATCCGCTGAGCCGGCAGGCCGCATCACTCGTCCCTGGAGGGCTTCTTCAGATCCTTCAGCTTTGCAAAAACCGAATCCGCATCGACTTCCTCTTCTTCGTCTTCCTTGGGCTGGCCGGCCGTCGAGGAGAAGTCCTTGAAGGTGTCGTCCAGCGACGGGGTCTCGTCGCCGCGTGAGTCAACGTCTTCGGACGGCGCATCTGCAATCGCGTATGGCGGCGGCACGGTTTCTTCCGCCGGCATCAGTGTCTGTACGGGTTCGCCACCGGCCTTGCGGGCGCGCTTGGCGGCCTTCTGCACGGCAAGGTCGAGCTCAAGCTGGGTGCACAGGCCGAGCGTCACCGGATCGACCGGCTTCAGGTTGGTGCTGTTCCAGTGGGTGCGTTCGCGAATGGCGTTGATGGTGGTCTTGGTGGTGCCGACCAGCTTCATGATCTGGCTGTCGGCCAGTTCCGGGTGATAGCGCAGCAACCAGGTGATGGCGTCGGGACGGTCCTGGCGGCGCGACACAGGCGTGTATTTCGGGCCCTTCTTCTTGGCCATCTGCGGCACGACGATCTTGGACTTGGCAAGCTGCAGCTTGTGGGTCTTGTCCTTCTCGCCCTTCTCGATCTCGTCGCGGGTGATCTGGTTGGCCACGATCGGGTCCATGCCCTTGATGCCCACAGCAACTTCACCGTCAGCGATGCCTTTCACTTCCAGCTCGTGCAGCTTGCAGAAGTCGGCGATCTGGCGAAACGACAGGGCCGTATTGTCGACGAGCCAGACGGCGGTGGCCTTGGGCATCAGCGGTGCATCGGACATGGGTTGTCTCCTTCAGAACCTTTGAAACGTGGTTCTGTTGATCCAGTGGATCATGAATGTTTGGAATGGGCGTCTGTATAATGCTGCGCAGCGTTCAACGCAATTGCTGAATTGCGCACGCCATTACAAAGTGTATTTCAGATCGCTCGGCTTGCCGGCGGCGCGGCTGGCGTAGTGCTCCTCGAAGTTGAGCATGTCCATCAGGCCGGTGCCTTGCCTGAAGGCGGCAAATGCCCTTTCCTCGTTGGCCATCAGCCCGGTTGCGGCTTCCACCAGCTGGTCAAGTTCTGCGTCGGTGCCGCATACCACGCCATCTGCATCGCCGAACACGATGTCGCCGGGGTTCACCACCACGCTACCACACGTGACCGGCTGCTGGATGGTGCCGATCTGCTGGATGGTGCCGGCGACGGGGTGCACGAAGCGGGCATAGACGGGCAGGTCGATCTGCTGCATGGCCGCACTGTCGCGCACGCCGCCATCGATGATGATACCGCCGAGCTGCTTGCGCGCGGCCTCCATGGCGAACATCTCGCCGGCCAGCGCCAGGTTGCCGCCGCGCCCGTCGATCACCAGGACGTCGCCGGCTTCGGCGTCGGCCAGCACCCGCATGACGGTCAGGAAGTCGTTGCGGCACGATGCCGTGCGGGCGCGCCCGATCAGCTTGCGGCCGGGGTTGATGCGGCGAAGCCCCGCGTCCATGGCGCGGATCGACTTGTCGATGTCGGCGAGCATGGAGGTTTCGAGCTGCGAGATGCGGCTGAGAAGGGTGGTCATGGAAGAAACCGTTCTGGCTTGGGTCCCGGAACAGGTCCGGGACACGGAGGATCAATGTGCTGTGCCCCGGCCGGCGAGCCGGGGCCCAGGAATCAACGTTACATCATCGCCAGGACGCGGGCCGGGCCGCCCGAGCCGCCGCGATGCTTGGGGGCACCAAGGATCAGCGTGGCGCCATTGGCCGGCATGGCGTCCAGGTTGGCGATGCATTCCAGGCCCCAGCGGTTGGTGGGCAGCCAGGCATAGTGGGTGGCGAAGTCTGGCGAGATGCCGTAGTCGAGAGACAGCGTATCGACGGCCATGCCGACCGCGCCGGTTTCGGTCAGCATCTGCGTGGCTTCGATGTGGAAGCCGGGGAAGTGCATCTTGTTCTCGCCGTCCGCATTGCGGAACTTGTCGGTGCCGACATGGGCGGCCCAGCCGGAATTCATGGCCACGCACGCCCCATCGGGGATGGCACCATTGGCATCGGTCCAGGCCTTGATGTCATCGGGGGTCACCTGGTAGTCGGCGTTGTCGGCGGCCTTTGCCTTCACGTCGATCACGCACAGCGGACAAACGAGGTTCTCAACCGGCACTTCGGCGACTGACTGGCCGTTCTCGGAGAAGTGCAGCGGGGCATCCATATGGGTGCCGGTGTGTTCGTTCACACGCAGTTCGAACAGGTTGAACTTGTGTTCATTCCAGTTGAACTTCTGCTCCTTGAAGAACTGCTGTTCACCGAAGAACGTCGGGAATTCCTCGTACAGCTCGTGCGTCAGGTCGGCCAGCTTCGAACTGTTCTGCGCCAGCGCAGGCGCCGCCATGTTGGTGCCGACGGTCGCCGCTGCCGCCGCTCCGGCTGCTGCGGTCCTGAACAGGCTGCGGCGGGACAACATGCGTTGCTTGACGTTTTCGATGACACAGGCGTTGCACATGGGGAAACTCCTTTGCTGACGGTTTGTCCACCGGCGAGGGTAGCCGGCAGAACAGGCAGTCTAGCAAAGGATCACCAACTTGCCAGTGGCCTCATACCTCCAGCACGATCTTGCCGATGTGGGCGGAGCTTTCCATCAGCGCGTGGGCCTTGCTGGCCTCGGCGAGCGGAAATGTCTTGAACAGTTGCGGCTTCACCTTGCCGGCCTCGATCAGCGGCCAGACGTGCTCAAGCAGGGCTTGCGCGATCAACGCCTTGTCCTTGACCGGGCGGATGCGCAGGGTGGACCCGGTCAGCGTCAGGCGCTTGAGCATGACCTGCAGGAAATCCACCTCGGCCTTGGAGCCGTTCAGGTAGGCGATGTTGACGATGCGGCCATCGCGGGCGGCAGCCTTGATGTTCTTCTGGATATAGTCGCCACCGACCATGTCGAGGATGACGTCAACACCCTTCTTTCCCGTCGCCTCGCGCAGCACGTCTGTAAAGTCTTCCTCGCGGTAGTTGATGGCGCGGGTGGCACCGAGGGCTTCGCAAGCCTTGCACTTTTCAGGCGAACCGGCGGTGGTGTAGACGGTGGAACCGAGGGTGGAAGCGATCTGGATGGCGGTGGTGCCGATGCCGGACGAGCCGCCGTGCACCAGCAGGCTTTCGCCGGGCTTCAGCGCGCCACGTTCGAACACGTTGGTCCACACGGTGAAGAAGGTTTCCGGCACGCCGGCCGCCTCGGCCATGGTCAGGCCGTTGGGCACCGGCAGGGCATTGCTTTCGTGCACCACGCAGTACTCGGCATAACCGCCGCCGGATACCAGCGCGCAGACCTTGTCGCCGGCCTTCCAGCGGGTTGCACCCTCACCCAGCGCCACCACCTCGCCGGCAATCTCCAACCCCGGCGTTTCCGGTGCTCCGGGCGGGGGCGGATAACCACCCTGGCGTTGCAGCACGTCCGGGCGGTTGACACCGGCGGCAGCCACCTTGACGAGAATCTCGCCCGGCCCCGGTTGCGGCGTGTCGATGGTTGCAGGAACGAGGGCGTCGGGACCACCGGGTTCGGGAATGGTGATCGCGGTCATGCTGGCAGGAATGGTACTCATCGTGAAAAGTCGCGCCTCGGGTCTGGTGTTGTCATGCATATGCGGCAACCGCATAATCGGTGCCGGACTTGATAACGGCCCTGCCGGAGCGAGGCAAGCGGAGGCATACCAGATGGATGAGGATTTGAGACAACCGGCAAAGCCGGGGCCGGCAGCAGGCGAGGACCTGTCGACGCTGTCGGTGGAAGAACTTCGTGAGCGGGTCGAGCTGTTCGAACGCGAGATCGAGCGCCTGAAGCAGGCGATTTCGGCCAAGCAATCATCACGCGAGGCGGCGGACTCAGTGTTCAAGTTGTGATCCTGCTACCCTAGCGGCAGTCTGGCGTGGTCGGCAGCCGGTCAGGTGAGGTTTTGGCAAGTCATTGAAATCATGCAGCTTGTGGATTGGTAACCTGAACAATTTGAGTCTGATTTGATCAAAATGAATCATATTAACCATTTGGTAACGAACTGCGCCCTATAGTCATACCCGTAATCCTCTGGGTTACCCGAGTGGTTTTCCACTCTGTTTGACGCCTCCCTGTTAGACTTTCGAGCCGCGATTTTTCGCGGCTCTTTTTTTTGGCCGGTTATCCCCTGAAACTGGCATTGCGATTGCTTGTACTGTGGCCTTGAGCACTGATTCTGGTTCATATTGACTTGTCGATTGAAACCGGACGCGGTGCAGAGTTTTACAGTCCGGCCCGGTCCACCGGGTCATTCAGGGGTAGAGATGTTTTCAAACAGCAACCGTGAGTCCGCCATGCCGGTCGATTTTCTTTCGCGTTTCACCGCGTCGCGCCAGTTCCAGGAAGTTTTCCAGGAGGGCATGGGTCTCATCGAGGAGACCGCCAACTACCTGGACGGTGATGGCCGCAAGGATGTGCGCAGTCTCGACAAGCAGGGCTCGATCACCTACGCCAGCCAGTCGATGCGGCTGACCACGCGGCTGATGCAGCTTGCCTCGTGGCTGCTGCTGCAGCGCGCCATCAGTTCGGGCGAGATCAGCCGGGCGGAAGCCGAGCAGGAAAAGGGCCGCATCTGCCTCGACAACATCGGTGACGCCAGTCCGCTGACCAATGAAGACGCCATGCCCGAACTGCTGCAGGCGCTGGTCGCGCGTTCGCTGCGCCTTCACGACCGCATCGTGACGCTGGACGTGATGATTGCCGAGCAGGACGAGACCCTGCTGACCGGCGAGGCTGCGAATGAGGTCAGCACGCAGATGGACATGATCCAGAAGGCGTTCAACGCGCGCCGCACCTGAGCCGCGCAAGGTCTTCAGGCTCCAGACAGCAAAAAGCCCGGCCAATGAGCCGGGCTTTTCGTTTTCGTGCAGCAGCGCTGTTGAGGGCTGCGCTTACTTCTTTAGGAAGCTGAACTTCTGGTTGAAGCGGCTGACGCGACCGCCACGATCCAGCAGGTTGGCGTTGCCGCCCGTCCATGCGGGGTGGGTCGACGGGTCGATGTCGAGTTGCAGGTTGTCGCCTTCCTTGCCCCAGGTCGAGCGGGTCTGGAAGCTGGAACCGTCGGTGTTGGTCACCGTGATGGTGTGGTAGTCGGGATGAATGTCGGTCTTCATGGCGTATCGTCTTTCCAAACATCGCGTCCGCGCGCCGTACGCCAGAACAGGCAGGCACCAAACAGGCTGGATGCGGGGGTAACTGGTAAATCCGGCGTGGTCTATACATGAGGCAGACAGCGAGTGCAACCACCCCTGCGCGCTGGCGGGCAAACCGCGCTTGCGGCTGGCGGGCAAACCACCTTAGCGGGTTGCAGCAGTGGTTGATGCACCTGTATGGTCTGGCCGCCCGACATCGGGGGTGACGACGCAGGGAACGCAAATTGAGCAGTAATGAAGCAGATGCGCCGATGACCGGCGTCAAGACCACCGCCAAAACGGCCGGCCGGAGCGACGAACGTCAACCGCGTGCCAAATCAAACAACCTGCGTCCGCTGACGCGGCTGTTGCCGTACCTGTTTCGCTACCGGGTGCAGATGCTGGCTGCTGGTGTGTTCCTGGTGCTGGCGGCGGCGTCCACGCTGGTGGTGCCGGTTGCGGTGCGCAGGGTCATCGACCATGGGTTTTCCGAAGAGAACGCCAACTTTGTTGACCAGTACTTTTCCGTCATGATGCTGGTGGTGCTGGTACTGGCGGTGTCTTCGGCAGGGCGTTACTACTTCGTCACCTGGATCGGTGAGCGGGTGACCGCAGACCTGCGCGATGCGGTGTTCTCGCACTTGCTCAAGCTGTCGCCGGCATTCTACGACAAGACCCAGTCGGGCGAGGTGCTGGCGCGCCTGACTGCCGACACCACGCAGGTCAAGAACGTATTCGGATCCACCGTGTCGGTGGCGTTGCGCAACCTGGTGATGCTGGTCGGCGCGATTTCAATGTTGATGATCACCAGCCTGAAACTGTCGGCGATGGTGCTGCTGGTGATCCCGCTGATCGTGCTGCCGATGGTGTTCTTCGGCCGCCGGGTGCGGGCGCTTTCACGGCGCGCGCAGGACACGCTTGCCGCCTCTGCCGCCACCGCGCAGGAGTCACTGTATTCGGTGCAGGCGGTGCAGGCATTCGGTCAGGAACGCCGCATCGACCAGAAATTCCACCTTGCAACGGAAGACGCCTTCAAAGCCGCCGCCGAGCGCGCAAGGGGCCGCGCGATGCTGACCGCCGCGATCATTTTCCTGGCCTTCGGTGCCATCATTGCCATCCTGTGGTATGGCGCGCAGGAGGTTCTGTCGGGCGACATGACGCCGGGCACGCTTGGCCAGTTCCTGCTCTATGCCGCGTTTGCCGCCGGTGCCATGGGGTCGCTGTCCGAGGTCTGGGGCGAACTGCAGCTTGCCGCCGGTGCAGCAGAGCGGTTGTCGGAACTGCTCGACACCGAGCCGGAAATTACCAGCCCCGCCAACCCCACGGTGCTCACCCAGCCGGGCCATGGCGCGGTCACGTTCGAGGATGTCCGGTTCGCCTATCCGACGAGGCCCAACGAGCCTGTGCTGCACGGCCTCTCGGTGGCGGTGAAACCGGGCGAGACGGTGGCCATTGTCGGTCCATCAGGGGCCGGCAAGTCGACGCTGTTCGGCCTGATCCTGCGATTTTATGATCCGCAATCGGGCGTGGTTCGCGTGGACGGTGTCAACGTGGCCGACGTCGCGCTGGAGGAGCTGCGCTCGCGCATCGCGCTGGTGCCGCAGGACACCGTCATCTTCTCGGCCTCCATCCTGGAAAACATCCGGTTTTCACGACCCGAAGCCAGCCATGAAGAGGTGATGGAAGCTGCCCGCCTGGCGCGGGTGGACGAGTTTGCCACCCGGCTGTCGGACGGTTTTGACACTGATGTGGGTGAGCGCGGCGTGACACTGTCCGGCGGGCAGCGCCAGCGGGTGGCGATTGCCCGGGCGGTGCTGCGTGACGCGCCATTGCTGTTGCTCGATGAAGCCACCAGCGCGCTCGATGCCGAGAGCGAACGCTATGTGCAGGCGGCGTTCGAGGAACTGATGAAGAAGCGCACGACACTGGTCATCGCACATCGGCTGGCCACCGTGCGAAATGCCGACCGAATCGTGGTGCTGGACGGCGGCGTGGTGGTGGCCGAGGGCACGCACGAGCAACTGATCAGGAAGGGTGGGCTTTATGCACGCCTTGCCAAGCTGCAGTTCAACGACTAGCGGCAACCGTTTGATTTGACGCCGGCGGCGTTTGAGCCGATGCTTGCGGTTCGCGACTGGTTCACCTGAACAAGGAGCCCCCGCAACATGACGCGATCAATCTGCGCAATCGTGGCCCTGATGGCCGTTGGCCTGATATCGCCAGGCACAAGCCTTGCTGCCGGCGCGGCACACCGCGCGACCGATGGCCGGTGTCCTTCAGCGCCGTTCGTTCATGCCCGTGACGGCTGGTGTTATGCCATCGACTGGTGGAATTACAGCGCTGACGACGATGGACCTGGATATCCCTATGCCCGGCCCGGTATCGCGCACCAGCAATGGTGCAAGGCAACGTATCCCCGCTACAACCCGCGCAACAACACCTGGCGTGACGAGTATGGCAGCCTGCACATCTGCGCGAACGGCCATTACTGAGGCGGGATGATGTTAACTTGCACTCAACGTTCACGTTGCGGGACGGGGCACTGATGCTAAGGTGCCGGTGTGACCGGGGCTGATCAATCATGAGCAAGAGGAAAATGATGACACCAATCCTGAATCTGCGCACCTGCCTGCTGCTTGGCGCTGCGGCATTCTGCCTTGGTAGTGCAGCACCCGCCATGGCGGTACCCGCCGGCGGCCTGACCCAGGCGTTTCCGGTTGCAGCGCCGCAACAGGCAATGGTCCACAAGGTGCAGGACCGCCGCTGGCGCCGTGGCCGGCATGGCAACCGGTTCCGCGACCGGCGGCGCGGGTTCTCGCACTATTATGACGGCTACTATTATGCCGTGCCGTGGTGGGCAGAAGACTACTACGATGACTACGACGACGAACCGGACTATGGCGGTGGCCGTGGCGGCGGCCGGCACGAGGAATGGTGCGCCGACCGGTACAAGTCGTACAAGCCGCGCACCAACACCTGGACCGACTACGACCTCAACACGCGCGAGTGCATCAGCCCCTACAGCTGATCATCCGCAGGTTGACCAGCGGTTCGACAGGCCTCGCAAGATGTGCGGGGCCTGTTTCGTTTCATTGTCGGGCGGTGACTGCTTCCTGCTTGACCCGGTCGAACTCTGCACGCCTCCGTGCCAGTTCCTCTGCCGGCAATCGTGCGGGGTTGGAGTAGTCGCGCTTCCAGCCGTGGTCGGGGCTCCATTCCATCGGTGAGGCAACAGTGGTGCGCGCGGCATTGGCACTTTCCAGCAGGCCGAGCGCAAGCTCGAGCGTAAGCCGCTGGCTGGTGCGGTCAAACGGCCTGCCGGCGGCATTGCCGAGCGGGAAGTCGGAAAACAGCAACCGCGGCACGCCGCAATGCTCCACAATGTCCTTCGCGCATCCCATGATCACGGTGGCGATGCTGTTTGCCTCGAGGTGGCGCGCGGCCAGTGACACGGTCTGGTGGCAGACCGGGCAGTTTGGCACCAGCACAGCAGCATCTGCGCCGTCGGCCTTGAGGGCGGCCAGCAATGCCGGGGCATCTGTTTCGACCGTCGTGCGCTGCGACCGGTTGGTGGGAACCCCATGAACACGCGGCGTGATGGCGCCGATGCGGCGTCGTGCGGCAGCATCCTTCAGTTCGCGCAGCGGGAACCAGGCGGCGGCGTCCTTGGCGCTGGTGTGCACCCGGTCATAGGCGATGTGCGAGATGCGCACGTCCGGTGCCGGCGTTATCGGCTTCGACCAGACAGAGAAGAATTTCGCCTCGCCGTTGTAGGCCGCACCCGGGCCCTGGTCAGCCTTGTCCGGCTGGTAGGGGGCGGCGGTGGTGACCAGTGCCACGCGGGCCTGGTTGAGCGGCTTGCACAGGCGGGAGAACGGCACATCATCATGGTGCGCCCATTGGTAAGGGTTGCCGTAGCCAAGCGCGAGATACCACGCGCGGGTGCGGGCCATGTAGTCAATCGGTGGCAGTTTCAGGTCAGTCATGCAGTACAGACTAGCCGAAAGCCTGCGGCAGGCGGAAGCCGGATCTGGCAGCCGCCTGCCGCTTGGCACGTGAAGCCTATTCGCAGATGATGTAGCGGTAAGACGTGTTGGAACTGGGCCCGTTGCGGAAGATGTTGCCGTCGCCCATGGCGATGGTGCGGCTTGCGGTCTGGACGCGGTAATCGACCATGGCACCATAGCCGTTGTTGCGGCAGAAGCGGTGTGCGGTGCCGGGCATGTCGAAACCGGAATGGTAGAAGCGGCGCGCATCAAGCCGGATACCGTCATAACGCGGCTTGTCGAAGCGGCGCTGGCGGCCGATCGAGTCGTCGCCCCCTTCGGCTTCGGAGCCGATGTAGCGGGTGTTTACCCAGCCGTGCCTGCCGCGGAAGTTGATCGGGCACCAGTTGCCTTCGCAGTCACGGTAGACGCGGATGCCGCACTGGCCGGGGCGCAGCGAGAACTTCTTCGAATAGGATGCACCAGGGCCGGTACGGACATTGAGGCGGTCCCAGCTTTCGACGTTGACGACGCAGCTTGCAGCTTCAGCCTTGGGTGCGTCGGCGACAAGCACACTGGCAGCCAGTGGCAGTGCAGCGAGGATGGATAGGGTGAATGTGCGGATGTTCATGGCTTGTGTTTCCTTGACGTGTGTTGCCCTTGCGTTGTTCGGTGATGGCATCATGACTCCGGTTGCCTGAACGTAATCTGGCCGTGGCGTTCATCTCGCATTCAGGCAAATCGCGGGCTGTTCAAACCCGATCTGCACTGCTAAACGCGCCAACATGTTTTCCCCGGAAATGCTGATCATCATTGCGGCGACCTTCGTGGCGGCAGGCTTTGTCAAGGGCACCATCGGCCTTGGCTTGCCGACGGTCACGCTGGCCCTGCTGACGTTGCCGCTCGGCCTGCAGCCGACGCTGGCGCTGCTGGTGGTGCCGCTGGTGGTGGCCAACCTGGTGCAGGCTGCGCAGGGCGGTCATTTCATGGCCCTGTTCAAGCGGCTCTGGCTGTTCTGGCTGATGGCGGGTATCAGCGTTGCAATCGGGGTCCATGTGCTGGCGGCTGCGCGCTCTGACGTGCTGGTAGCCATCCTCGGCGTGATCCTGATCCTCAATTCGATCATCTCGTACACGCGGTTCCGCACCCAGCCGCCCAGGCCAGAAACAGAGCGGGCATGGTCTGCGGTATGTGGCGGGCTGGGCGGGGTAATGTTCGGCATGACCGGCAACTTCATCGTGCCGGGCATCCTGTTCCTGCAGGCGCTGGCCCTGCCGCGCAACATGATGGTGCAGGCGCTCGGCATGACGTTCTGCATCATCTCTTCCGTGCTGGCCATCACGATGACATCGAAGCAGATGCTGGACTGGCACACGGCGGGACTGTCGGCGCTGTGCCTGATCCCCGCGTTTGCCGGCATGTGGCTGGGTACCCGCTACCGGCACCGCATTTCCGAGGAGCAGTTCAGCAGACTGTTCTTCGCGGGGCTGCTGGTGATCGGGGTGTCGTTGCTGTTTGGGGCGGTCAGGAACCTGATGACGGGGTGAGGGGCCGCCTACATCGCTGCCCTGAACAACGCCCGGTACTCGTCGCCCGTGGGCTGCACCGGATTGGTGCGGTGGGCAAGGTCGGCCAGCGCGTGCGGCACGAAATCCTCGATCATGTCCTCGCTGACGCCCATTGCCCCAAGGCCAGACGGCATGCCGATATACTCGTTCATCGTCTCGACAGCGGCGGCGAGGTCGGCGTGCGGTTCAAGCCCCATGGCGGAGCGCAGGCGCTCGTACTTGGATTTGCAGTGGGGTTCGTTGAAGCGCAGCACGGACGGAAGGATAACGGCGTTGAGCGTTCCGTGGTGCAGTTTCAGGTCTTCGCGCCGGCCGATGGCATGGCTCATGGCGTGCACGGAACCAAGCCCCTTGGTGAAGGCATGAGCGCCTTCGGTCGAGGCCATCATCATGTCCCAGCGGGCCTGCCTGTCATCACCATGCCGGACTGCGCGCGGAAGCGCCTGCCAGCCGCGCCACAACCCGTCCAGGCCAACGCCGTCAGCGGGCGGGTTGACCGAGGGTACCAGGAACGCCTCGATGCAGTGTGTGATGGCGTCCATGCCGGTGGCCGCGGTCAGCATGGGCGGCAGGCCAAGCGTCAGGTCCGGGTCGCAGATGGCGATGCCGGGGATGAACTTCGGGTTGCCGAAGGTCATCTTGCGCCCATCGTCCAGCACGATGACCATGCCGAGCGACACCTCCGAGCCGGTGCCCGAGGTGGTGGGCACGGCGATGACCGGGGCCAGCCCCTTGACCAGCTTGTTGCCGCCGGTCATCGGATCGAACTGCGACAGCGGCCCGCCAGAGACCGCCAGCAGGGCAACAGTCTTGCCGAGGTCCATTGCCGAGCCGCCGCCCAGCGCAATGACGCCGTCGCAAGCCTCATCCTGGTACAGCTTCAGCGCCTTCATCACGGCGGCTTCGGTGGGGTTGCCCGGCGTCTCGTCGAACACCACGGCGGTGCCGGCATCGCCCATTGCAACCTTCACCGTGTCGAGGATGCCTGCTGCGGCAATGCCCTTGTCGGTGGCGATCAGTGGCCGCCTGATGCCCAGCCGGTCGAGTGACTTCTGCAACAGCCCGATGGCGCCGTGGTCAAAATGGCAGGTGTTGAGAAAGCTCAGTGTGGGCATGGCCGCTCCGGTATCGTATCTGTTATGCAGGGCGAAGGTATTGATCGAGGCGCACAATCGCGGCTAAGCACAGATGCGTCAATTGCCTGCCGGCATAATATTCCCCGCTCCTGAGAGGCTTTCATGAAACTGGCTGACTACAAGGTTCTGACCTTCGATTGCTATGGCACGCTGATCGACTGGGAGACCGGCATGGTGAACGGGCTGAAGCCGCTGACCGATGTGCTTGACCGTGAGCTGACACGGGATGAGATTCTCGAAGCCCATGCGCGCCATGAAAGCTCGCAGCAGGTGCAGACACCGGCCAAGGTGTATTCGGACCTGCTGGCAACCGTCTACCGGCGGCTGTCGGAAGAGTGGGGCAAGCCTGCCTCGTGGGAGGCGTGCCAGGCGTACGGCAACTCGGTGAAGGACTGGCCGGCGTTTCCGGACTCGGCTGATGCGCTGGCCTACCTGAAGCAGCATTACAAGCTGGTGATCCTGTCGAACATCGACAATCGCAGCTTCGCCGCCAGCAATGAGCGGCTGAAGGTCGAGTTCGACGCGATCTACACGGCGGAGGACGTCGGCTCCTACAAGCCGGCCAACGCCAACTTCGACTACATGCTCGACAAGCTCGCGAGCCTCGGCCTCGGCAAGGGGGACATACTGCACACCGCGGAAAGCATGTTCCATGATCACGGACCCGCCAACCGCTACGGGCTGGCGAACTGCTGGATCTATCGCCGCCACGACAAGCAGGGCTTCGGCGCGACCATGAACCCCGGCGACATGCCGTCCCATGATTTCCGCTTCAACTCGATGCAGGACATGGCTGACGCCCACCAGCAGGGCGGTTGATGCCACGGCTGCCACTTTGCCCCTACCCACGCGGGCAAAGGGCTGCTAAACGGCAGCCAGCTTGCGGGCAAAGGCGAACGGGTCGCGTGGCTCCGCCCGCCACCTATCAATGATGTTTCAGGATGACTGGCCATGAAGATCAACGGCAATGAAATCAAGCCAAGCAACGTGCTGCTGCACAACGGTGAACTGTATGTCGCCGTGAAGGTGGCGCACGTGAAGCCCGGCAAGGGCGGTGCCTTCGCCCAGGTCGAGATGAAGGGCATCGTCTCCGGCACCAAGCTGAACGAGCGCTTCCGGTCATCGGAAACCGTCGAGCGGGTGCGGCTGGACCAGAAGGACTACCAGTTCCTGTACGAGCAGGGCGACATGCTGGTGTTCATGGACAACGAGACCTACGAACAGATCGAGCTGGCCAAGGACTTCGTCGGCGACCGGGCGGCCTTCCTGCAGGACGGCATGGTCGTGACGGTGGAATCCTACGACGACAAGCCGCTCGGCATTTCGCTGCCGGACACCGTCGTGCTCGAAGTCGTCGAAGCCGATGCCGTGGTCAAGGGCCAGACGGCGTCGTCATCGTACAAGCCCGCCGTGATGGAAAACGGCCTCAAGGTCATGGTGCCGCCGTTCATCGGCGCGGGCGAGCGGATCATCGTCGACACCAGCGAGGTGACCTACGTTCGCCGCGCGACAGATAACTGACCGGCAGACCGATGCCAGCATCCCCGCTTCTCAATGTCATGATCGGTGCTGCCCGCAAGGCGGCCCGTGCCATCTCGCGTGATTTCGGCGAGGTTGAAAACCTCCAGGTCTCGCAAAAGGGGCCGGCGGACTTCGTGACCCGTGCCGACCGCAAGGCGGAAGACGTGATCCGCGAGGAACTCAAGAAGGCGCGGCCCAAGTGGGGCTTCCTGATGGAGGAAACCGGTGAGATCAAGGGCAGCGACGGCCAGCATGTGTGGGTGGTCGATCCGATCGACGGCACCACCAACTTCATTCACGGCATCCCGCACTTCGCCATTTCGATCGGGGTGACGCGCAACGGCGAGCCGGTGGCGGGCGTCATCTACAACCCGATGTCGGACGAGTTGTTTGCCGCCGAGCGCGGCGGCGGGGCCTACCTGAATGACCGCCGGCTGCGGGTGTCCGGCCGGCGCGACATCCATGACGCCGTGATCGCGTGCGGCATACCGCACCGGGGTCGGGGTGACCATGTGCGGTTCCGCCGTGAACTGGCGCAGGTGCAGGCGCGTGCCGCCGGCATCCGGCGTGCGGGCACCGCGTCGCTGGACCTGGCGTGGGTTGCTGCGGGACGGCTGGACGGATACTGGGAACATGGCCTCAAACCGTGGGACATCTGCGCAGGCATCGTGCTGGTGCGCGAGGCAGGCGGCTTCGTGACCGACATCAATGGCGGGCCTGACGTGATGGCCACCTGCGATGTGCTGGCCGCCAACGAAGCCATGTCGCAGCAGCTTGGCGAGTGTCTGAAAGAGGCGCGCAAGCCCGGTGCCGCCGACCCCGAAGCCGCTACAGGCTGATCCCGAACCGGGCCAGTGCCCAGACCATCAGCGCATAGAGCACGATGGTGAGCAGGCACGCCGCACCCAGCGCGGGCCAGAAGGCGACGCCTGATCGCAGCATCATCGGCAAGACCAGGAACATCGGCAGCGACGGCAGCACATACCAGAAGGTTGCCTGCGCGTGATCGGCGATGCGCGATGTGTCCCTGGTGTCGTGCCAGAGCCACATGACGGCCAGGATCGACACAAGTGGCAAAGACACCACCAATGCGCCAAGCGCAGGTGCGCGGCGTGACACTTCCGAAACGACGGCAATGATGATGCCGGACAGCAGCGCCTTGATGACGAGGTAGCTCATGTGTACCAACTGTAATGCCAGTGACAGGATTTGACCATCGGTCCATCACATTGTTCTGGCAGGTTCCGGCAGGTTGTAAACGGGTGACAACGACTTGCAATTGACTACACTGGCGCGCGGCAAATCAGTCCGCGTGGTCAATGTGGGGCAGCTTGCGCGCCGGACACTCTAAGGCAGGATTATGCGGCATGCTGGGTTCTGATCATCTCAAGGTTCTGGAATTGCCACGGGTGTTTCTCGTGCGCATGGCAGTGTTCACCATTCTCATCGCCATCCTGGCGGCGGTGCTCTACCCCAATGTGCAGTCGGCCTTCATGGCAAATCCGGGGCTGAACGGCACCATCTTGCTGGTGCTGGTTCTCGGCATAGCCTACACCTACCGGACCGTGTTCCGGCTGTGGCCGGAAGTGAACTGGGTCAACAGCTACCGGGTCGGCGAGCCGGGGTTGGAGATACCTTACAAGCCAACCCTGCTGGCACCGATGGCGGCGCAGCTTCGCGACCGGGCGGGGCTGACCATCCTGTCCCCCTTAACGCTCAGGTCCCTGCTTGATTCGCTGGCATCGCGGCTGGACGAGGCGCGTGACATCTCCCGCTACATCATCGGACTGTTGATCTTCCTCGGGCTGCTCGGCACCTTCTGGGGCCTGTTGCAGACGGTGGCTGCGGTGGGCGAAACCATCCGCAACCTCAACATTTCCGCCGGTGGCCAGTCGGGCACGGTGTTCGAGGAACTGAAGGCGGGTCTTGAGGCGCCACTCGCGGGCATGGGCACATCGTTCTCGTCATCGCTGTTCGGCCTTGCCGGATCGCTGATCCTGGGCTTTCTCGAACTGCAGGCCGGCCAGGCGCAGAACCGCTTCTACAACGACCTGGAAGACTGGCTTGCCACGCTGACCGATATCGACGGCGGCGAATATGGTACAGGCCTCGACCTGCCGCCGCACATCCAGGCGGAAATGTCGACACTGCGCTCCGGCATGGACCGGATCGGGCGCACGCTCGAAGGGGCGATCCAGTCTGGCGGAAACGGGCAAAACGCAGAGTCGATGGAACAGCTCGCGACAGCAGTGCATGGACTCGTGCAGCAAATGCGCGAGGAACAGAAAGTCGTGCGCCAGTGGGCGCAACAGCAGGCCGAGCAGAACGCCGAGATCAAGCGGATGCTGGCGCGCGTGGGCGGGTTGCCGCCGGGCAGGGGCTAGGCGATGGCTGGTCTGTCCAGGGGCCGCCGGGGACGGCAGGACGCCGGGTTCTACTGGCCGGGTTTCGTCGATGCGATGGCGCAGTTGCTGCTGGTGATCACCTTCCTGCTGTCGGTGTTCATGATCACCCAGTTCCTGCAGGCGCAGGAGATTTCCGGGCGCGATACGGTGCTGTCCAGGCTGCGCAGCGAGATCGCAGAACTGACTGAACTGCTGGCGCTGGAAAAGTCAGCCAAGTCCGAGGTCGAAACCACGCTGGCGGCGCTAAGCGATGACCTCAGGTCGGCCCGCGACCAGTCCGCCGAACTGCAGGACGTGGTCGATGCGTTCAACGCGCAAGGTTCAAGTGCGGGTTCGCAGATCACGGCACTGCAGGGCAAGTTGAGTGAAGAGCAGAAGCTGTCGCAGGACGCGCTGGCGCGCATCGAGTTGCTCAACCAGCAGATTGCTGCGCTGCGCCGCCAGATCGGCGTGCTGAACGATGCGCTTGATGCTGCCGAGCAGCAGGATACGCAAAGCCGTGCCCAGATCGCCGACCTGGGCCGCCGGCTCAATGTGGCGCTGGCGCAGCGGGTGCAGGAATTGAGCCGGTTCCGTTCGGAGTTCTTCGGCAGGTTGCGGCGCATCCTGGCCAACCGCGATGACATCCGCGTGGTGGGTGACCGCTTCGTGTTCCAGTCGGAAGTGTTGTTCGGCAAGGGCGAGGCCGCGCTGTCGGTTCAGGGCCAGGAGGAAATCGCCAAGCTGGCGACGGCGATGCAGGAACTGGTGCGCGAGATCCCCGATGACCTGAACTGGGTGCTGCAAGTGGACGGGCATACCGACGATGACCCGATCAACACACCGCAGTTTCCGTCGAACTGGGTGCTGTCCTCGGCGCGGGCCATTGCGGTCGTGCAGGCGCTGGCTGCGCAAGGCATTCCGCCGGAGCACCTCGTGGCGGCAGGCTTCGGCGAGTTCCAGCCACTTGATCCGGGCAACTCCGAAGAGGCCAAGACGCGCAACCGCCGCATCGAGCTGAAGCTGACGACCAGGTAAGCAAAGCCAGTAAAAGTGGAAACCGGCTTTGCGTCCGGCTTTGCGCCAGGAAAGCATCAAACACCGGGGTCCTGACCCTAGTTTGTGGCGCTGTCGGCCTTGCCGTCTGACGGGTTGAGGCGGTTGTTCTTCAACGTCTCGGCGAAAATACGGGCGCGCCGTTCGGCATCACCGCGCTGCGGTGCAGACAGGTTGTCCAGCATCACGTCGAGATCAGGATCCGACTTGCCGGCCTGCTTTGCCAGCAGGTAGAACTTGCCCGCCTCGACGCGGTCCTTGTCCATGCCGCGGCCCGACGCGAGCACCCGTGCAATGACCAGTTGTGCATCTGCGCTGCCCGCGTTGGCGGCAATCATCAGCCATTGCGCGCCGATCTCCACGTCCTTGCGGATGCCGGCATCGCCGGTATAGACCATCAGGCCATAGTCGAGGGCGGCCTGCGGCAGGCCCTGAAGTGCGGCCTTCTGGAACCAGTCGCCGGCGGTCGAGACATCCTGCTCGACGCCGTGGCCGTTGGCGTACAGCAGGCCGAGGTTGTACTGTGCCTGGGGCAGGCCGGCATTGGCGGCCATGGTGATGTACTTGACCGCTTCTTCCGGGTTCTGTTCGACGCCGTTGCCCTGATAGTACATCAGGCCCAGTTCATTGGCGGCCTGTATGTTGCCGCCGGCTGCGGCACGGGCAAACATGGCGCGCGCCTTGGCCGGATCACGCACTGCGGCTTCGCCGTTCAGATAGATCATCGCCAGCCGGAATTGTGCGGCCACACTGCCGGCAGCGGCGGCGGTGTCGTACCACTGGATGGCGATGGGCAGGTTTTTCTCGCGGCCCAGCCCCTGTTCGTACATTTCGGCCAGCATGTTCATGGCATCGACATTGCCGCTTGTGGCCATCGGGGCCGCGATCTCGTAGGCGGCAGCATAATTCTCGTCGGAATAAAGTGCGGCGGCTTCCGAGAAGGTCGGCTTGAGCGGCGTGGTCTGGGCGGCCGCATGGCCTGACAGCGCCAGCAGCAGGCTGAGGGCGAGGGCTGTGCGCTTCATGTGGCGTCTCGCTTGCCCGCTGCGGTCAGGCGGGCACAAATTTCGGTGGCGGCTTCAGCAGACTCCCACATGGTATCGGGCGGCATGATGAAGTCAGCCCCTGCGGCAATGGCTTGCTTGCTAGCGTCTTCGCTGTCCGGGTTGAGGCCGACACACGGCACCTCGAATAGTGGCGTCCACCATTCGAGCAGGTCGCGGCCTGTCTCACCGGACAGGTCGAAGGCGATGTAGTCGATGGGTGCTTCACCGGCCTCCATGGCAGCGTGGCGCGAACCGGACGCAAGAAAGCCGATGTTGGCCTTCTGGCCCAGCGACTTGCGCGCAGCATCCACATCAACCAGCGCGGTGGTGACATGCACCCCGTCCGCGCTTGCATAGGCGGCAATGCGGGTGTCGTCGGCGATCAGCACCGCGATGTCCTTGCCTTGCGCCAGCGGCAGCACCGCGTCGGCGATAGCCCGGTCTGCCGGCAGCACAAGGCAGGCGACATCGCCCGCGTCGGCGGCGGCGATGATGCAGGCTGAAATCGTGTCTGTATCCATGCCCGACGGTGGCATCAGGAAAAGGCGGCAATTTGGCAATTGTTCAGTTGCTTTGGCAGCCATGATGGTTCGAATCATTCAACGGTTGTTGCGGTTGATGACTTCCTATCACACCTTTGCCGGCCATGTGTCGGTGAGGCGATAGCCACGTGGCCACGGGTCATCGGGGTCGAGCATCTCCTGGCGCGTGCCGGTCACCCAGCCGCGACCGGTGATCGAGGGAATGATCGCCGGCCTGCCGCCAACCTCGGTCACGTCCTCCAGCCGGCAGGTGAACGTCGAGCCGATGATGGAACGGCCGATCAGCCTGTCGCCGACCTGCAGTTGCCCGCGTGCATGAAGCACTGCCATGCGTGCCGAGCAGCCCGTGCCGGTCGGGCAGCGATCAATCTTGCCAGGATCGACGACCACCGCATTGTGGCTGACGGATACGTGGTTCTCGAAGGTGATTGGCATGGCAAGCTGGCAGAAGGATATGTGGGTCCAGTCCGGGTTGGCGGGGTGGGTGAAACCCAACTGCTGGTTTGCCGCAGCGGTGATGCGCGCACCAAGGCCTGCGATGTCGCGCGCCTCGTGCGGTGCGATCTCGAAGCCCAGCGCGGCAGCATCGGCGATGACGAAACTGTCGCCGCCATAGGCAGTATCGACCCGCAAGGTGCCAACCCCCTCGACCTCAAGCGGCACGTCGAGCCTGTCGGCAAACGAGGCGACGTTGCGCACGGTGATGGACTTTGCCTTGCCGCCTTCGCAGTGCGCGGTGATGGCGACGAGCCCCCCGGGGGCCTCCAGATTGAAGCGGGTGACGGGTTCGTGCATTTCCACCAGCCCGGTGTCGAGCAACACCGTGGCGACGCAGATCGAGTTTGACCCGGACATGGGCGGGGTGTGTTCCGGCTCCATGATGATGAAGCCGAAAGCCGCATCAGGGTGCTTTGGCGGTACCAGCAGATTGATGTGGCGGAACACGCCGCCGCGCGGTTCGTTGAGAACAAAGTCGCGCAAGGTCTTGTCGGCAGCAATGAAGCTGCGCTGGTCCCACAAGGTGTCGCCTGGCGGAGGTGCTACCCCGCCCACGATCACGTCTCCCACTTCCCCTTCGGCGTGGGCTGAGACGATGTGGATGAGCTTTGATGTGCGGGTCATGGAGCTTGATCAATCGCAAGGTGGAGCAGGCCAGGGCCTGCCAGGATGACACTGGCAAGGAGCCCATCAAATGGCAAGTGACCAGGTTGCCCGTACGGGCTTGAAACGTTCGCTGACCCTGCCGCTGGTGACGCTATACGGCCTCGGCGTGACCATCGGGGCAGGCATCTACGTGCTGATCGGGGTGACGGCGGGCCGGGCGGGCATGTCGGCACCGCTGGCGTTCATGGCGGCAGCGTTCGTGATGTCGTTTTCGGCTGCGTCCTATTGCGAACTGTCTGGCCGGTTGCCGGTCAGCGCGGGCGAAGCGGCATTCGTCGACAAGGCGTTCTCACGCGGCTGGCTGTCGCTGGCGGCGGGCCTTGGCATCGTGGCAGCAGGCGTTGTGTCGGCAGCCGCCATCTGTGTGGGCTCGGTCGGGTATGTCCAGCAGTTCGTGCCGTTGCCCGCGCATCTGCTGATCCCGTTGATCGTGCTGCTGATGACGGCGATCGCTGCCGTCGGCATCATGGAGTCCGTGATGCTTGCAGCGATTTTCACCGCGCTGGAAATTCTGGGGTTGTTCGCGGTGATTGCAGGCGGGTTCCACAGCCAGCCGGACATGCTGGTGCGGTTGCCGGAGGTGGTAGAAGGCGCCGGCAACTGGGCGATGTGGGCGGGCGTGCTGTCGGCGGGGGTGATTGCGTTCTTTGCCTTCATCGGCTTTGAGGACATCGTCAATGTGGCCGAGGAAGTGGTCGAGCCTGAACGCACCATGCCGCGGGCCATCGGCCTGACGCTGATCATCTCGACGCTGCTTTACGTGCTGGTGGCCTACGTGGCGGTGATGTCTGTACCGGTCGAGACCCTGGCGGCATCGGCTGCGCCGTTGAGCCTGTTGTTTTCCGAGGTCACGCCATTCCCGGCACTGCTCATTGCGGGCATTGCCTCGGTGGCAACGCTCAACGGGGTGATCGTGCAATCGGTGATGGCCTCGCGGGTGCTTTACGGGTTGTCGAACCTGGGGCACCTGCCGGGCTGGCTGGCGCACGTGCATGGGGTCACCCGCACGCCGTTGAAGGCAACGGTGCTGGTGGGCACGCTGATCCTCGTACTGGCCATGGCGGTGCCGCTGGAGGCGCTGGCCGAGTGGACGTCCCGGGTCACGCTCAGCGTATTTGCGCTGGTGAATGCCGCGCTGATCCGCATCAAGCTGAAAGAACCCGTGGTACCGCGCGGCGTGATGCGGGTGCCGATGTGGGTGCCCGTGGCAGGCCTTGCGGCCTGCCTCGGTTTCCTGGTGGCAAGCGCTCTGTACTAGAGCAACAGCCGTTCGATTTGAACGGCTAAAGTTGCTCTATCACTTTGGAATCGAGCATCTTTATCCGATCAGATGATTCAGTCTGATCGGATGATGCTCTAGAAAAACTCAGGCCTTTTCCTTCGCCCTGGTCCACTTGCCGGTGGAGGCAAGGCCGTTCATGGCGGCACGATGGGCAAAGGCTTCCTGGGCTGCCTTGACGTTTTCCTTCTTGCCGCCCCACGCTTTCAGCGCTGCAGCCTGCAGGGCGCGGCCATAGGAGAAGGTGAGGTTCCATGGCATGTCGTGGCGGGCGTTCATGAGGGAGAGGTGTTCGGTCGCCTGCACGTCGGACTGGCCGCCAGACAGGAACGCAATGCCCGGCACGGCAGCCGGCACGCACGCCTTGAGGCACTGCACCGTGTAGT
>CAYMJJ010000032.1:0-25080 GCA_964390445.1 uncultured Anderseniella sp. | reverse complement strand
ACCTCTACTCGATTGGCTACATGAGCCATGACGAGCACCCCAACCGGTTCTTCTCCTATCTGTCGCTGTTCACCTTCGCCATGCTGATGCTGGTGACCGCGGACAATCTGGTGCAGATGTTCTTCGGCTGGGAAGGGGTGGGCCTGGCGTCCTACCTGCTGATCGGGTTCTGGTACAAGAAGCCATCGGCCAACGCCGCTGCCATCAAGGCGTTCGTGGTGAACCGCGTTGGCGACTTCGGCTTCGCGCTGGGCATCTTTGCCACGTTTGCCATCTTCGGCTCCATCGAGTTCGACACCATCTTCGCCGCAGCGCCCGAGCAGGCCGGCAAGACCATGCAGTTCCTCGGCTGGAATGTCGACGTTATGACCGTGATCTGCCTGCTGCTGTTCATGGGCGCGATGGGTAAATCCGCCCAGTTCCTGCTGCATACCTGGCTGCCGGATGCCATGGAAGGCCCGACGCCCGTGTCGGCGCTGATCCACGCGGCCACCATGGTCACCGCAGGTGTGTTCCTGGTGGCGCGCATGTCGCCGTTCTTCGAATTGTCGGCGGACGCGCTCGTGGTCGTCACACTGATCGGCGCAATCACCGCGTTCTTTGCCGCAACCGTCGGCCTGGTGCAGAACGACATCAAGCGAGTCATCGCCTATTCGACCTGCTCGCAGCTCGGCTACATGTTCGTGGCGCTGGGCATCGGCGCGTACGGTGTCGCCATCTTCCACCTGTTCACGCATGCCTTCTTCAAGGCGCTGCTGTTCCTCGGGTCCGGCTCTGTCATCCACGCCATGTCCGATGAGCAGGACATGCGCAACATGGGCGGGCTCGCGCCGCACCTGAAGGTGACCTGGGTGATGATGCTGATCGGCACGCTGGCGCTGACCGGCTTCCCGCTGACTGCCGGCTACTTCTCCAAGGACGCCATCATCGAGGCCGCCTTTGCCGCTCACGGTGGCGTCACCACGCTGGCCTTCACGCTGCTGGTCATCTCGGCCTGCTTCACCTCGTTCTACTCGTGGCGGCTGATGTTCATGACCTTCCACGGCAAGCCACGCGCCAGCCGTGACGTGATGAACCACGTCCACGAAAGCCCGCAAGTGATGCTGATCCCGTTGTACGTGCTGGCCGTGGGCGCGTTGCTGGCGGGCTACCTGTTCAAGCAATACTTCATCGGCGACAACGAGGCACTGTTCTGGGGCACCGCGCTTTACCGCAACCCGGAGAACAACATCGTCCAGGAGTTGCACCATGTGCCCGCCTGGGTGGTCTGGTCACCCTTCGTGGCCATGATCATCGGTTTTGCGGTCGCATGGCTGTTCTACATCCGCCGGCCGGACTTGCCCAAGGCGCTGGCCGACCAGCATCAGCCGGTTTACCAGTTCCTGCTCAACAAATGGTACATTGACGAGTTGTACGACCTCATCTTCGTGCGTCCTGCCATGTGGCTGGGCCGCTTCTTCTGGAAGCAGGGCGATGGCTGGCTGATTGACGGCTTCGGCCCCGACGGCATATCCGCCCGCGTCCTGGACGCCACCAACCGCATCGTCAAGCTGCAGTCCGGCTTCGTCTACCACTATGCCTTCGCCATGATGATCGGCATCGTCTTCCTGATCACCTGGTACATGTTCGCAGGAGTTCCAGGATGACCGGCTGGTACATTCTTTCCACCATCACCTTCCTGCCTCTGGTTGGTGCGCTGTTCATCTGGGTGATCCGCGGCGACGATGACGTGGCCAGGCGCAACATTCGCGCCACGGCCCTGTCGGTCACGGTCATCAACCTGCTGCTGTCGCTGCTGGCGTGGTCCAGCTTCGACCCCACCCAGTCCGGCTTCCAGCTGGAAGACAAGGTCAGCTGGCTTGGCGGGCTGATGACCTATCACCTCGGCGTAGACGGTATTTCCATGCCGTTCGTTCTGCTGACCACCGCCATGATGCCGCTGTGCATCATCGCCAGCTGGAACGTCACCAAGCGCGTCAAGGAATACATGATTGCGTTCCTGGTGCTGGAAACCCTGATGATCGGCGTGTTCTGCGCGCTCGACCTGGTGCTGTTCTACCTGTTCTTCGAAGGCGCGCTTATCCCGATGTTCCTCATCATCGGCGTATGGGGCGGGGCGAGGCGCAACTACGCGGCGTTCAAGTTCTTCCTTTATACGCTGGCCGGATCGGTGCTGATGCTGCTCGCCATCATGGCGATGTATGCCCATACCGGCACCACAGACATTGCCGAAATCCTGGCATCGAAGAACTTCCCCGCAAGCATGCAGACATGGCTGTGGCTGGCGTTCTTTGCCTCGTTTGCCGTCAAGATGCCGATGTGGCCGGTGCACACCTGGTTGCCGGATGCCCACGTCGAAGCCCCGACCGCAGGCTCGGTGGTGCTGGCCGCCATCCTGCTGAAGATGGGCGGTTACGGCTTCATCCGGTTCTCGCTGCCGATGTTCCCGGTCGCGTCCGAGATGTTTGCCCCGATGGTGTTCGTGCTGTCGGTCATCGCCATCATCTACACCTCGCTGGTGGCGTTGATGCAGGAAGACATGAAGAAGCTGATTGCCTATTCCTCGGTTGCCCACATGGGCTTCGTGACCATGGGCATCTTCTCCCTGAACAAGCAGGGCATTGACGGGGCCATGTTCCAGATGATCAGCCACGGCTTCATTTCCGGTGCGCTGTTCCTGTGCGTCGGCGTGGTCTACGACCGCATTCACACTCGAGAGATCGCCGCCTACGGCGGGCTTGTCAGCCGAATGCCGGCCTATGCAGCCATCTTCCTGCTGTTCACCATGGCCAATGTCGGACTGCCCGGCACGTCTGGCTTCGTGGGTGAATTCCTCACCCTGGCCGGTGCCTACAAGGCCAACACCTGGGTCGCCTTCTTCGCCACCTTCGGCGTCATCCTGTCGGCGGGCTATGCCTTGTGGCTGTACCGGCGCGTGGTCTTCGGTGTCCTGCAGAAGGACAGCCTGAAGGCCATCAAGGACATCACGCCGCGTGAAGCCGTGACGCTGGTACCGCTGGTCGTGGCAACAATTTTCTTTGGCGTTTATCCCGTACCGGTGATGGAGGCCATTTCGGCCTCGGTCGATGGTGTGCTCGGCCAGGTGCAAGCAGGGCTCGCGGCCAATGAGGCTGCGATAAGGGCAGCCCTTGTCGCTGTCGGCCAATAACCAGTCAACTAGTCGGAACCTGATCCAATGAGCTCCATACTGGCACATGCAGACGCAACCGCCGCCCTGCCGGAGATTTTTCTGGCACTGGCGGCCATGCTGCTGCTGATGGTTGGCGTTTTCTCGAAGCGCAACGCCACCGATACGGTCAACTCGCTGGCTCTCGGCGCGCTGGCCGTCACCGCTGTTCTCGTTCTCTACAATACGGGTGCTGACGTAGAGCGCGCCTTCCATGACAGTTTCATCGTCGACAGCTTTGCCCGCTTCATGAAGGTGCTGACGCTGTTTGGCGCCGCTGTTGCGATCATCCTGTCGTCCAGTTTCATGAAGACCGAACGCTTCGACAAGTTCGAGTACCCGGTGCTCATCCTGCTCGCCACCGTCGGCATGATGGTGATGATTTCCGCCAACGACCTGATCGCGCTCTACATGGGGCTGGAACTGCAGTCGCTGTCGCTGTACGTGATTGCCGCGTTCAATCGCGACAGCACACGTTCATCCGAAGCGGGCCTGAAATACTTCGTTCTCGGCGCGCTTTCATCCGGCATGCTGCTGTATGGCGCATCACTGATTTACGGGTTCGCCGGTTCCGTTGCGTATGCCGACATCGCACGGGCAGCGGCCAGTGACGACATTGGCCTGGGCCTGCTGTTCGGCATGGTGTTCCTGATTGCCGGCATGGCCTTCAAGGTTTCCGCCGTGCCGTTCCACATGTGGACGCCGGACGTCTACGAAGGCTCGCCGACACCGGTCACCGCGTTCTTTGCCTCTGCGCCAAAAGTCGCTGCCATGGCCGTCTTCGTTCGCGCCATGCACGACGGTTTCGGTGGTGCCGTGCCGGAATGGCAGCAGGTGATCGTGTTCATCTCCATCGCCTCGATGATCCTGGGTGCATTTGCCGCCATCGGCCAGGATAACATCAAGCGCCTGCTGGCGTATTCGTCGATCGGCCACATGGGCTATGCGCTGGTGGGCCTTGCCGCCGGAACGCAAAGCGGTGTTCGCGGCGTGGTCATATACATGGCGATCTACATGGTCATGACGCTTGGCTCGTTCGCGTGCGTGATCTACATGCGCCGCCGCGGCACTGCCGTGGAGCGCATCTCGGACCTGTCCGGCCTTGCCCGAAATGACCCCATGATGGCGTTCGTGCTGGCCATGCTGATGTTTTCGCTGGCGGGCATTCCGCCGCTGGCCGGGTTCTTCGCCAAGTACTTCGTGTTCCTTGCCGCCATCGAAGCGAAGATGTTCACGCTTGCCGTCATCGGTGTGCTGTCTTCGGTGGTGGGTGCGTACTACTACCTGCGCATCGTCAAGATCATGTACTTTGACGAACCCGTGGATGCCTTTGATGCAGCGCCCATGGAAGTGCGCGTCATTGCCATCACCGCCGGTATCCTGGCGCTGGGCATGGCACTGGTACTTGAGCAACTCAATATCGCAGCCAACGCCGCTGCCGCTTCACTGTTCCTGTGACCGGCCCGGCCGGGGATGCCCCGGACATCATCTGGCATGACAGCGTTGGCTCGACCAATGCCGAGGCTGCCGGCCTGCACGAAAAAGGCCATCGCACACCTGTGTGGATTGCCGCCGGCGAGCAGACTGCAGGCCGGGGCCGGCAGGGCAGGGACTGGGTATCCACCCCCGGCAACCTCTATGCCAGTCTGCTGTTGCCGGTGCCGGGCGTGCCGCTTGACCGGCTGTCCAGCCTGTCACTGGTGGCCGGACTGGCGCTGGCAGACAGCGTCGTCGCCGCCGGCATCAGTGCGCCCGTCCAGATCAAGTGGCCCAATGACGTGCTGGTCGCCGGGCGCAAGACGGCAGGCATCCTGATCGAAACCATCGGCCAGGGCGAAAGCCTGGCGGCCATCATCGGTTGCGGGCTCAACCTAGCGCATCACCCGCAAGGCACACGCTGGCCAGCCACTCACCTGGGCGAACATCGCCGGGCCATTGACCCGCAGGACATGCTGAGGCTGTTGGCGGCATCCATGGACGTGCGCATCGAGCAGTGGGACGCCGCATCAGGGCTTGCCAGCATCACCGCCGACTGGTCCGCCCGGGCGCTTGGACTGGGTACCAGGGTTGCAATTGCGGGTGGTGGATCGGGCCTGTTCCGCGGCCTTGCGCCATCTGGCGCGCTGCGGGTTGAAACCGATGATGGGCAGACGCTGTTGCATCACGCTGGCGACATCGACTGGATTGAAGCAAGGCAGGGAGTTGCTTGATGGCCGCGCAGAGCAAGCCTGGGAACGAACTGGTTCTGCTGCCGCTGGGTGGCATGGGCGAGATCGGCATGAACGCCTATGCCTACGGGCTGGGGCCGGCGTCCCGGCGCAAGTGGATCATCGTCGACCTGGGCGTCAAGTTTGGTGACGAGATGGATCCCGGCATCGACGTCATCCTGCCCGATACCGAATACCTTGAAGCCGAACGCAAGAACCTGCTGGCGATCTTTGTCACGCACGCTCACGAGGACCACATCGGCGCCATACCGTGGCTGTGGCCGCGGCTGCGCTGCCCGGTTTACTGCACGCCGTTTGCCGCCGAACTGCTCAAGCGCAAGCTCGCCGAGGCGGGTCTGCTCGGCGAGGTGCCGCTGCGGGTGGTGCCGCTGGGCGGTCGAGAGAAGGTCGGCGACTTCGATGTAGAGTACGTGCCGATGACCCACTCCATTCCCGAACCGGCCGCGCTGGCTATTCGCACCCCGCTCGGCATGGTGTTTCACTCCGGTGACTGGAAGTACGATCCGACGCCCACCATCCCGCCGCTGATGGACGTCAACCGGCTGAAGGAGCTTGGCGATGAGGGCGTAGATGTGCTGGTCAATGACAGCACCAACGTGCTGCGCGAGGGCCACTCGCCGTCCGAAACAGATGTCGCCAACACGCTGGCGCAGATCATCGGTGAGGCAAAGGGCAGGGTGGCCGTGACCACCTTCGCCAGCCATGTCGGGCGCATCGCGTCGGTTGCGCAGGCCGCGCGCGAAAACGGCCGCGACGTGGTTGTCGCGGGACGTGCCATGCACAACGTCATTGCAGCAGCGATGGAGGTCGGACTGCTGAAGCAGGCCACCAGCTTCCGCGACCAGACCGACTACGGCTATCTGCCGCGCGACAAGGTTGTGCTGCTGTGTACCGGTAGCCAGGGCGAACCGCGCGCGGCAATGGCCCGCATTGCCGCCGACAACCACCCGGACATCACGCTGGATGCCGACGACATGGTGATCTTTTCGTCGAAGACCATTCCCGGCAACGAGAAGGCGGTCGGGCGCGTGCTCAACCAGCTTGCCGGCCAGGGCGTAGACGTGATCACCTCCGATGATGCGCTGGTGCATACCTCCGGCCACCCGCGCCAGGAAGAACTGCGCCAGCTCTATGGCTGGCTGCGGCCAAGGCTGATGGTGCCCATGCACGGTGAGGAACGCCACCTCAAGCGCCAGCTCGAGTTTGCTGCCGACTGCGGTGTTCCCGGCACGCGCCAGGTGATGGGCGGCGAGATTGCGCGGCTGCTGCCCGGACCCTCCAGCATCATCGATGAAGCTCCCGGCGGCCGGTTGCACGTGGATGGCCGTATCATCGTGCCCAGCATCGACGGGCCTGCCCGCAAGCGGCGCAAGCTGTCGGCTGTTGGCGTGGTGGCAGTGTCGCTGGCAATCGACGGGGCAGGCAAGCTGGCCGATGACCCGCAGGCGGTGCTCGATGGCTTGCCCGACGAAACAGATGCCGGTCTCGAATTCCACGAACTGGTGCTGGACGCGGTGGAAGAGATATTCGAGTCGATCCCGCGCAAGCGCCGCCAGCAGGACGACGCGGTCGAGGACGCCGTTCGCCTTGGCGTGCGCCGGCGGGTGGAAACCGAATGGGGCAAGAAGCCCATCGTGCACGTGCTGATCCACAGGGTGTGACGCAAAAACAGCGCTTTTCCTTGCCATGACCGGCCGAATGACGGCACTTTGAGGGTCAAGTCAGGAAACCCGAATCATGTCTGAGATCGTCCCGCCCGGCACACCCGACGGCGTTGAGCCAATTGATTTGCGCTCCGCACTCGAAGAGCGTTACCTCGCCTATGCGCTGTCGACCATCATGCACCGCGCGCTGCCCGACGTGCGTGACGGCCTGAAGCCGGTTCACCGGCGGTTGCTCTACGCCATGCGGATGCTGAAACTTGACCCCAACCAGGGGTTCAAGAAGTGCGCCCGCGTGGTTGGTGACGTGATCGGCAAGTATCACCCGCACGGCGACCAGGCCGTCTACGACGCAATGGTTCGGCTGGCGCAGGACTTCGCCCAGCGCTATCCGCTGGTCGAGGGGCAGGGCAACTTCGGAAACATCGATGGCGATAACGCCGCTGCCTACCGCTACACCGAGGCACGGTTGACCGAAGTAGCAGTGGCGCTGCTGGACGGCATCGACGAGGACACCGTCGACTTCCGTGAGACCTACAATGGCGAGGACAAGGAACCGGTCGTGCTGCCGGGCGCGTTCCCCAACCTGCTGGCCAACGGCTCGTCCGGCATCGCGGTTGGCATGGCCACTTCAATCCCGCCGCACAACGCTGCTGAACTGTGTGATGCAGCGCTGCACCTGATCAGGTTTCCCAGCGCCGGCATCGACAAGCTGATGCAGTTCGTGCCGGGGCCAGACCTGCCGACCGGCGGCATCATCATCGATACGCCCGAACAGATGGCCGAGGCCTATCGCACCGGCCGCGGCAGTTTCCGGGTGCGGGCCAAGTGGGAGGTTGAGGACCTTGGCCGCGGCATGTGGCAGATCATCGTCACCGAAATGCCGTACCAGGTGCAGAAGGGCAAGCTGGTCGAGAAGATTGCCGAGCTGCTGACCGATCGAAAGCTGCCGCTGCTGGCCGATGTGCGCGATGAGTCCGCCGAGGACATCCGGCTGGTGCTCGAGCCGCGCGCGCGCACCGTCGACCCGGTGCTGATGATGGAGCAGATGTTCAGGCTCACCGACCTTGAATCCCGCCTGTCGCTCAACATGAACGTGCTGTCGGGCGGCAAGGTGCCGCGCGTGCTCAGCCTGCGTGACGTGCTGCGCGAATGGCTCGACCATCGCAAGGACGTGCTGGTGCGCCGCTCCAATCACCGGCTTGGCGTCATTGCGCGGCGGCTGGAGGTGCTGGGTGGTTACCTGGTGGCCTATCTCAACATCGACGAGGTGATCGCCATCATCCGCACCGAGGACGAGCCGAAGCAGGTGCTGATGGCCCGCTTCAGCCTCACCGATGTACAGGCCGAAGCCATCCTGAACATGCGGTTGCGCGCCTTGCGCAAGCTGGAAGAGTTTGAAATCCGAACCGAGCACGATGCCCTGAGCCTCGAACAGGCTGGCCTCGAAGCATTGCTAGCCTCCGACGAGGCGCAATGGTCGCAGATTTCTGGCGAAATCCGTGAAACGCGCGACAAGTTCGGCAAGAAGACCGCGCTTGGGGCGCGCCGCACGCAGTTCAGCGAAGCGCCCGATATAGAGGTTGATCTCGCTGAAGCCTTCATCGAGAAAGAGCCGGTCACGGTCGTCTGTTCCGAGAAGGGCTGGATCAGGACCATGAAGGGCCACCTGCAGGATTTCGGCACGCTGTCCTACAAGGATGGCGACAAGGCGCGTTATGCCTTCCACGCTGAAACCGTCAACAAGCTGCTGTTGCTGACTTCCTCCGGCAAGTTCTTCACGCTGGACGTCAACAAGCTGCCGGGCGGGCGTGGGCACGGCGAGCCGGTGCGGCTGATGGCAGACCTGGACGCAAGCGACGAGATCGTGGCGCTGTTCGTCTACCAGGCCGGCCAGAAACTGCTGCTTGCCTCGACTGAAGGCAACGGGTTTGTCGTGACGCAGGATGATTGTCTGGCCAACACGCGCAAGGGCAAGCAGGTGCTGAACGTCAAGATGCCTGTGGAGGCGCTGGTGTGCCGCTCCATCAACGAAGCCGATGATCACGTGGCCTGCGTCGGTGAAAACCGCAAGCTCCTGGTCTTTCCGCTGGCCGAGTTGCCGGAGATGACGCGCGGCAAGGGTGTACGCCTGCAACGCTACAAGGACGGCGGCCTGAGCGATGCGCGAACCTTCCGGTTTGATGACGGACTGACCTGGACCGACTCTTCGGGCCGGACCTGGACCGTCAACGAGCTCGACGAGTGGATGGGACTGCGGGCACAGGCTGGCCGGATGCCACCCAAGGGCTTCCCGCGCAACAACAAGTTCGGCTGACAACAGACCCGTCCGCGATGAGAACTTACGTAAGAGTATATTTTGATTAACGTTTTCTTTGGGGGTTTGTGGCCTCATTATGGCGTCAGAATCCCGTTTGGTCACCGGCAAATGTTGCCGGACCCCGGTAGCACAGGTTTACGGTAAGACGGCATGAGTGGAACAGCGTTCTGGATCGTCAATGGCAAGGTCAACAACGATCCGTTCAACACGACCGGTAACGACAATCCCGAAGCGCTGATGCAGCGCGCGGGCGCAGTGTTTGTTGCAACTGGCCGCCGCGGTACGGTCATTCGCTGGGCGATGTTCGCCTCGAACTGGTCGTCGCTGTACTACGTTAGTGAGAGTCTGGCGACGCTTCCAGCTCCCTACACGTTCGAGTTCTTTCTGTCCGGTTGGTTCTCGCAGACTATCAGCGAACCCTATCAGGCGGTAGCCCGGCTGCAGGACCTTGTGGTCAAGAGCGACATTCACCTGCGCCAGAAGACCTATGTGAAGGAAGTCGATCATCGTTACTACCAGGGCGTGAGCCAGTTGATAGGTGATGTACTGACCGATAGCAGGGTGTCACCGGATTATAGCGTGGACTGTGTATACGATAAGGACACGAACCGTTTCTTCGTTGAGCGGATCGGAGAAAAATCCAGTCTCGCGAAGCTGTATGGTCTGTCACCAACGTCTTACCCTGCATTGACGGGTCATTCCTACGACGCGATTGTCTCAAAGGCTTACAAGAAGGCCATGACCAGCGACGGGGCCGTCTACGACCATGTCATGGCGGTCTTTCCTGTTGAGGCACAGTTGCCCAAGTGGATGGGCTATCAACGGGCAATCATGCCGCTGGCTTTTCCGGATAATAGGAAGGGTGTTTCCGTCGTTACCGATTTCGGAAACGTCGATATCAACCTGCCATAGTTCACGGAACGATTGGTCCGACCTCGTGATACTCGGTGACGATGCGCTCCATGTCAGCAGACTCTGCGAGCAGTAACCACTCGTTTGATGGAACGTCATCAGGGCTCCATGCCCAGTTAAGAAAGCTGCGTTCGATTGTCGGGTACCCAAACCGGATGGGATGACCCGCAATGGCAAGCCGGTTTTCAATGAGCGCCCAGATCGCGTCCGGCTGCCATTTGATATGCGCCAGCACCATGCCAAGCAGGCAAAACGCACTTGCTGCTCCCGATCCGCGTTTTGATTTCTCGGAAAGCCAGAGTTCGCCATGGTATGTCAGCCAGCCAGTCACCTCGTATGACCGAGACTGGTGGTATGGCGTGTGTCGCTTCGGCGACATGATCAGGTCTCGCTTCATGTACAACCCGCTCATCCAGCCGGATGCCCACTCCGCTAGTGATGTATCTACGAAGTCTAGCCGGCACGCTTGCAGTGCAACGACTTCACCGGTTTCATCTTGAAGGCACAGCCAGAATGCCTTCCCTCTCAAGTCGGATATTTCGTGATCGAACATGGGTGAGGGTACACCCCCTCGCGTCTTTCCGCGGCAGTCCATGAAGCCTGCCATATCTGTAGAGAGTTCAAGTGAAAAACCGTGCGTCTGCAGAACTTGTTGCAGCCTATTCACGGTCTGTACTGCTTGAAGCGGGTTCTCGATCCCTCTGCGCAAAACCTGTTCCCCAATGTTGACGCTACGCACAAATTTGGCCTGCATCAGGAGAACTGCAACTTGCGTGCCAGTGGAGTCTAGCAACAAATGCGGCCCAAACCCGTAAAAAGCCGCCTCAGGGACGTATGCGCCGCGGTGTCCCGGCACGCCTGGTCCGGTTTGATACACTGACCTTCCAGGCGGAGTGCAGTGCCAGCGAGACGATCACGATGGTGCCGCCAACGAACGCGAGCGTGCTGGGCACCTCGGCAAACACACCCCACATCCAGATCGGCGTGAGTACCGTTTCCAGCAGGAAGAACATCGCCACAATACCCGCCGCCACGTAGCGTGGGGCAACCATCAGCATGGCGGTTGCGGCTGGTGCCACCAGCAGGCCATTCATCGCCAGCCACCCCCAGCTTTCGGCCGACAGGGCAAGCGGTGTGGCCCATGGCGCAACCACCACTGCCGCCAGCAGGTGGCCGCTTGCGGCACTCATCGACTGGTCGTTCTTTCGATACCGGACCAGGGTCAGCGATGCCGCAACAAGGGCAGCGGCGCCCAATGCCAACAGGTCGCCGCGCCAGGTGCCCAACTGCAATCCGTCGCCCATGATGATCGCAACACCAACCAGTGACACTCCTATGGCGTACCATGTGTACTTGTGCAGCCGTTCACCCAGGAACACCCAACTGAGCAAGCCCGCAAACATCGGATTGAAGGCCAGGATGAAGACGACGTTGGCCACGGAGGTCAACCCGATGGACGAAACGAACAGGATGTTGGCGCTTCCGGCCATTACTGCCAGCATCATGCCGGTCTTGCCGTTGATGAAGGGCGTCTGGTCGCCGCGCAGCCGGATGAAGATCAGCCAGTATACGAACAGCGCTGCAAACAGCATGGCGCCGCGTATATAGATGATAGTGAAGGTGTCTGCCCCCGACAGCTTCAACAGCGGCACGTCGAGTGACAGCAAGGTGCCGCCGATAAAGGCGATTGTGATACCCTTGGTGCTGTCAGCCTCGCGGGAAACCTCAGCCGGCGTGGTCGACGTCATCCGGCAGCATCGCCCGGTTCGAGGTCATGCAAGAGCCAGCCAGTCTGTGTCAGCCTCTCTTGCGGCAGGAAGCGCGCCTTGTAGTCCATCTTGCGCGAGCCGTTCACCCAGTAGCCGAGATAGACATAGGGAAGCCCCAGCTTCTCGGCCCGGCGTATGTGGTCAAGCACCATGTAGGTCCCCAGGCTGCGCGCCTGATAATCCGGATTGAAGAAGCTGTAGATCATGGACAGCCCGTCATCCAGCACGTCGGTCAGGGCGCAGGCCACCAGGCCGCCCTGACGCGAATCGGGGCCGGGCAGGCTGGGTTGGGCCGGGTTGCGATATTCGATGATCTGGGTGTCGACGAAGGTTTCATCGATCATGGCGCTGAAATCCATCATCGACATTTCCGACATGCCACCGTCATGGTGGCGGTCGTCGATGTAGCGGCGGAACAAGGCATACTGTTCGCTGGTCGCGGTCGCCGGCCGGACCGCCGACGAAACTGCCTTGTTGCGCGCGGCAATCTTGCGGAAAGACCGGTTCCAGCGAAACTCGCTGACCGGCACACGCACCGAAACACAAGCCTGGCAACCATCGCAGGCGGGCCGGTAGGCGATGTTCTGCGACCGGCGAAAGCCGCCTTGCGCCAGGGTGTCGTGCAACTGGCGGGCCTCGGAGTTGATCAGGTGCGTGAACACCTTCCGCTCCAGCTTGCCTTCAAGGTAGGGGCAGGGTGCCGGTGCAGTAATGAAGAACTGCGGAAAGTTTCTGCGTTCGATACTCAAGTCAGATCAGTCCGTTCAAGGTCCACGCCATGGCCGCATTGCCACGCGCGAGAGCGCCGCTACGACAGTGCAAAGGGTTGTCGTTTGGTTCCCGAATGTCAATCCATTGACACATGGGGTCAAGCCGTTGCGTGCGCCAGTTTCGCCGGATGGATTGAAAGCCCCTTTCAAACAGAATACCAATGGCGGCGAACGGTTTAACGCAGGTTTCTGAAAGGTAACAAAACATGGGCGTACGCACAGCCTGGATCGGTCTTGGAGTCATGGGATACCCGATGGCAGGTTATCTGCTGTCCAGGGGAGGCCACGATGTTGTCGTCTACAACAGGACGACGGCCAAGTCTGACAAGTGGGTTGAGCAACATGGCGGCTCGCGCGCGCTGACGCCAAAGGAAGCCGCTGACGGGGCGGATTTCGTGTTCGCCTGCGTCGGCAACGATGACGACCTGCGCTCCGTCACCACCGGCCCGGAAGGTGCCTTCCAGTCGATGAAGCAGGGGGCTGTGTTCACCGACCACACCACCGCCTCAGCCGACGTTGCGCGCGAACTCCATGCTGCGGCCAGTGAAGCCGGATTTGGCTTCGTCGATGCGCCGGTGTCGGGCGGACAGGCCGGGGCAGAGAACGGCGTGCTGACAGTGATGTGTGGCGGCGATGAAGCCGACTATGCCAGGGTCGAACCGCTCATCCAGTGCTATTCGCGCAGTTGCCGCCTGCTGGGTGCATCGGGTGCCGGCCAGCTTGCCAAGATGTGCAACCAGATCGCCATCGCAGGCCTGGTGCAGGGTCTGGCCGAGTCGATCCATTTCGGCAAGAACGCGGGCCTCGACATGGAGGCTGTCATCGACGTGATCTCGAAGGGCGCGGCAGGCTCCTGGCAGATGGAGAACCGCTACAAGACCATGATTGCCAACAAGTACGATTTCGGCTTCGCGGTCGACTGGATGCGCAAGGACCTCGGCATCTGCCTCGATGAAGCCCGCAACAATGGCAGCCACCTGCCGGTGGCGGCTCTCGTCGACCAGTTCTACAGCTCCGTACAGTCGATGGGCGGTGGCCGCTGGGACACGTCCAGCCTTATTGCGCTGCTCGACAAGCCGAAGTCATAACCACCCAACGGGCTTTCATCACAATGCAGAACTTCTCCACGCTGGCTGACGTCATTGCCACGCTCCGGCCCGATGCGCCGGTCATGTGCCTGTGCCCCGAAAACGCGCGAGCCAACGCTCGCCGGTTCGTGGCAGGCTTTCCCGGTGCCGTGCACTATGCGGTCAAGGCCAACCCGCATCCGGCCGTGATGCACTGGCTGCATGAAGCTGGCGTCGGGGGCTTTGACGTGGCCTCCATCGACGAGATGGAGATGTTGCGGCGTGAACTGGGCGACGTCCACCTGGCCTACAATCATCCGGTCAAGTCGCGCGCCGACATTGCCCGCGCCTACACCGGCCTCGGCGTGCGCGACTTCGTCATCGATCACCCCGCAGAACTCGAAAAGCTCAAGGCCATTTGCGGCACCGATATCACCGTGCAGGTGCGCATTGCCCGCGCCAACCCGGACTCGGCCGTGGACCTGAACGCCAAGTTCGGCTGTGACGGCCAGACCGCCGCGAACCTCATGCGCGAGGCGCACGCGCACGGCTTTGACGTGGCACTGGCCATGCACGTCGGCTGGCAGGCGCGCGAACCGAAAGCCTGGGCCGAAGCGATGGCGATGGGGGCAGGGGCTGCCGCCGCTGCCGGCGTGACGCTGAAATACGCCAACCTCGGCGGTGGCTATCCGTCGGTGCTGATGCCGGCGGGCCGCTCGCTTGAAGACTTCTTCAAGGTGATCCGGGCCGCAAAGGCAGAGCATCTTCCCGATACGCCGCTGAGCTGCGAGCCCGGCTCGGCCCTGGTGTGGGACATCGCCTCCACGATTGCCCAGGTGGTGCTGCGCAAGGATGACGCGGTCTACATCAACGATGGGGTGTATGGCGCGATGTGCGAGGTGAAGTTCACCAACGTGTCGCAACCCGCGCTCGTATTCGACCCTTCAGGCGCACCGAAGGCTGCCACCACTGTACCGTTGACCGTATTCGGCCCGACCTGTGACAGCCTCGACCAGTTGCCGGCGCCGGTCATGCTGGCGTCAGACGTCACCGAAGGCGACTATATCGCGTTTGGCTGGATGGGGGCATACTCCAACGCGCTGCTGACCAGTTTCAACGGTCTCGGTCAGCTGGACTATGTGACGGTGGACAGCCTGCCGGAGTTTCCTCGCGCCTGACGCACTGGCTCCATAATCGTTTTCCAGTGGCACTGACACGCCCAGCCCCCGTGCCGCTAGGGTTCTTGCACCAAGGACCGATGCCGGGAGAAGAAGCCTTTGTCCATTAGCCAGAAGATTGTCGACGGCCTGATCGAGCACAAGGTGGAGTTCGTCACCACGGTGCCCTGCAAGCAGCTTGCCGGTGTGATCGAGATCATCGACGATACGCCGCAAATCCACCATGTGCCCTCGAACAAGGAAGACGAAGGTATGGGGCTGTGTGCCGGTGCCTGGATGGGCGGCAAGCGGCCCGCCATCATCATGCAGAACACGGCGCTGGGCGTGACGGTGAACACGCTGGCCACGCTGATCCAGTTTTACCAGATCCCGCTGCCCATGATCATTTCCTATCGCGGCGAACTGGGCGAACGGGTGGCCTGCCAGGTCGAGATGGCCGTACATACCAAGGCGCTGCTGGACCAGCTCAATATCCAGACCTACCACTTCCACAAGCCCGAAGACGTGGAAGAGATCGGCACGATCCTGAAACACACCTTCATGAGCCGAAAGCCGGTGGCGATCCTGACCGATTCAAACTTCTGGGGAGGTTACTGAGATGATCCGCAGTGAAGTCCTGAAGACCCTCATTCCGCTGATCTCCGACCAGCTCGTGGTGTGCAACATCGGCTTGCCCAGCCAGGAGCTGCACATGATGGATGACCAGCCGTCCAATTTCTACATGCTGGGCACCATGGGCCTTGCGTCGTCCATCGGGCTGGGGCTGGCCCTGTCGCAGAAGCAGAAGGTCATCGCCATTGATGGCGACGGGTCGGTGCTGACCAATCTGGGCACGCTGCCGACCATCGCCAACAACCCGGCTTCCAACTTCATCCTGCTGATCATCGATAACGGCTCTTATGGCTCGACCGGCGACCAGCCGACCTATGCCGGGCTCAAGACGTCGCTTGCCAAAGTGGCTGAAGCCTGCGGTTGCGACAACGTCATCGAATGCCAGGCGGAAGACACTGCAAAGGTGATGGAGCAGGCGCTGAAGGGCGACCAGATGACCATCATCGTGTGCAAGTGCGTGTCCGGCAACATTCCGGTGCCGGTGATCGAACTGGACGCACCGGTGATCCGCCACCGCTTCATGGAAGAAGTGAAACGCCGCAACGCCTGACAGGGCGCGCGGCGCCACCTTGCGTCAGTTGACTGAAACGATCTCGAAATCGAAGTTCAGGTCCTGTCCGGCCAGCGGATGATTGGCATCCAGCATCACATGTTCATCGGTCACGTTCGTCACTGTGACTGGAATGGCCTGTCCGTCGGGTGACTGCATCTGCAGTCGGGTGCCGGGCTGTACCTCGATCTCGGGCGGTATCTGCGCCCGCGGAATCGCCTGCTGCATCTGCGGGTTGACCTCGCCATAGGCTTCAGCCGCAGGAATGTTCACGGTCTTCTTCTCGCCCACGGCCATGCCGGGGATGGCCTTGTCGAGGCCGGGGATGATCTGGCCGGCGCCAACCTCGAACTGCAACGGATCGCGGCCTTGCGATGAATCGAACTGGGTGCCGTCGTTGAGCGTGCCGGTATAGTGAATGCGAACGGTGTCACCCGCCTTTACCTGGGTCATGGATTTGCGTCTTTCGCGAAGAGGATGAATTTGTGAGGCCGCCTTGCAAGCAAGCGGGTTCTCATGGGCGGCGCATAATGCGCGCGGCCCGGCTAGACCAACAATCTAGTGGCCTGTGCCGGATACGTAAACCCCGCGGGGGCCGAAAGGGTTACAATCAGCCGTTCAGCTTGCGCGCCACGTCACGGGCAAAGTACGTCAGCACGCCGTCCGCACCGGCCCGCTTGAACGAGTGCAATGCCTCTATGACAACCCGGTCGCCATCGAGCCAGCCCCGCTCGATCGCCGCCATCAGCATCGCGTACTCGCCCGACACCTGGTAGGCGAACGTGGGGATTCCGAACGTATCCTTCAGCCTTGTGATCACGTCCAGGTAGGGCATGCCCGGCTTGACCATGATCATGTCCGCGCCCTCGGCGATGTCGAGTTCGGCTTCGCGCAGGCATTCGTCGCAGTTGGCGAAATCCATCTGGTAGGTTTTCTTGTCGCCGCGCAGCGTGCCGGACGAGCCCACTGCATCGCGGAACGGGCCATAAAATGCCGAGGCATACTTGGCCGTGTAGGCCATGATCATCACGTCCTGGTGGCCGGACTGTTCAAGTGCGGCACGGATCGCGGCAACGCGCCCGTCCATCATGTCCGATGGCCCTATCACGTCGCAGCCGGCTTCGGCCTGCACCAGCGACTGGCCCACGAGGATCTCGATGGTCTCGTCATTGAGAATGCGCCCGTCCTCCAGCAGGCCGTCGTGGCCGTGGTCAGTATAGGGGTCGAGCGCCACGTCGGTCATGATGCCGATGTCGGGCACGGCGTCCTTGATGGCGCGCACGGCAGTACACACCAGGTTGTCGCGGTTGAGCGCCTCGCGCCCATCCGATGAGCGCTTGTCCCGCGGCGTGTTGGGAAACACCGCAATCAGCGGAATGCCCAGACCGTGCGCTTCCTTGGCAGCCTTGACGGCGCGGTCGACAGTCAGCCGTTCGACACCCGGCATGGACACCACCGGGTCGGTCTGGTCGATGCCCGGCATGACGAAAATCGGCCAGATCAGGTCGGATGGCGTCAGCGTGGTCTGGCGCACCAGCCTGCGCGACCAGTCGGCCTGGCGGGTGCGGCGCAACCTGGTGCCGGGAAACCCGGTCCCCGTTTGCGCTTCGCCAGCGTCCAGCCGGATCTTGTCTCGGGTTGTTCTTGCCTTGGGACCTGTCATGTCTTGCCGTGCCAAAACTGCATTGTTGTCGTGTCAGTGATGACCGAGACTATGCAACATTCCTGTCATGTGAACCAGCCTTGTTGACCGGTGCGGGCATAAGACCCTATCACCGTTTCTCACGCGCGGGATTTTTCGAAACGACAGCATGAGGCATCGACAGATGGACTTTGAGCCGACCGAAGAACAAAACGCCATCCGCGAACTGGCAGCGTCCTTTGCCGCCAGCGAGATCGCGCCCCATGCTGCCAGATGGGATGAGGAACACATCTTCCCGCGCGACGTGATCGTCAGGACGGCGGAGCTGGGTTTTGGCGGGCTTTACGTGCGTGATGACGTCGGTGGGTCGAACCTGTCGCGGCTCGATGCGGCGATCATCTTCGAGGAACTGTCCAAAGCCTGCCCGTCCACCGCCGCGTTCATCTCCATCCACAACATGGCTGCGTGGATGATCGACCGCTATGGCTCGGAAGACCAGCGCCAGCGTTTCCTGCCCGACATGACGGCGATGAAAAAGATCTCGTCATACTGTCTGACTGAACCCAACTCGGGCTCCGATGCCGCGGCCTTGCGCACCAGGGCGGTTCGCGATGGCGACCACTATGTGCTCAACGGTGCCAAGGCCTTCATATCGGGCGCAGGCGCGAACGATCTTTACCTCACCATGGTGCGCACCGGTGACGACAGCCCCAAAGGCATCTCCTGCATCATGATCGAGAAGGATACTCCGGGTCTCAGCTTCGGTGCCAACGAGCGCAAGCTCGGCTGGCACTCCCAACCCACTGCACAGGTCAACTTCGACGACTGTCGCGTGCCGGCCGCCAATCTCATCGGCGGCGAGGGGAACGGCTTCCGCATCGCCATGTCGGGCCTTGACGGTGGCCGGCTCAACATCGCGGCGTGCTCCATCGGCGGGGCGCAGGCCTGCATCGACCACGCCATCGACTACATGAAAACCCGCAAGGCCTTCGGCAAGGCGATCTCGGAGTTCCAGGCGCTTCAGTTCAAGCTGGCGGACATGGAAACCGAACTCGAAGCTGCCCGAATCCTGCTGTATTCCGCCGCCCAGAAGGTCAACGACAAGCATCCGCTGGCCACCCGCCATGCGGCCATGGCAAAGCGCCTTGCAACAGACACGGGGTTCAGTGTGGTCAACGATGCGCTGCAGATGTTCGGGGGTTATGGCTACCTGCAGGACTACCCGGTGGAGCGCTACCTGCGAGACCTGCGGGTCCACCAGATCCTTGAAGGAACCAACGAAATCATGCGCGTCATCATCTCGCGCGACATGCTGCGGCAATAGTTTCCCATGACCGGTGACAGTGACATCATCTTCAGCATTGAGGGCCGGGCAGGATGTGTCCTGCTCAACCGGCCACGCGCGCTGAATGCCATTACCCTGGAAATGTTTCGCGCCCTGCACCGCCAGCTTGTAGAGTGGGAAACCGATAGCCGCGTCGAGCGCATCATCATCGAGGGTGCAGGCGACCGGGCGTTTTGCGCCGGCGGAGATATTCGCGCCCTGTACGACTGGGGACTGGCGATGGATGGCCGCTTCCTCGACCTGTTCCGCGAGGAGTACGTGCTCAACACCTACATCAAGCACTATCCCAAGCCGTACATCGCGCTGATCGACGGCATCTACATGGGTGGTGGCGTGGGCGTGTCGGTGCATGGCAGCCACCGCATCGTCACCGAGCGCTCGACCTTCGCCATGCCGGAAACCGGCATCGGGCTGTTTCCGGATGTGGGCAGCACCTACTTCCTGCCGCGTTGCCCCGGTGAGACGGGCATGTACATCGGCCTGACCGGAGCGCGGCTCAAGGCCGGTGATGCGCTCTATGCAGGCATCGCCACACACTTTGTCGCCAGTGACGTGCTGGCCGCGCTGCGCGACGCGCTGACCGGCGCCGATGATATCGACCAGACGATCGCGCTTTTTGCCTCGCGCTACGAATCCGAAACGCTGTCGATGCACCGGGGCACCATTGACCGGCACTTCCTGCAAGCCTCGGCGCAAGGCGTGCTTGACAGCCTGCGCGCCGACCCGTCCGACTGGGCGCAGAAGCAGGCGGCGATTATCGACACCAAGTCACCAACCAGCCTGATGATCTGTCATCGCCAGTTGCGGGACGGCCTGACGCTCGACTTCAGAAGCTGCATGAAACTCGAGTACCGCATCGTCAATCGCATCTTCACAGGGCACGACTTCTTCGAGGGCACCCGTGCGGTCGTCATCGACAAGGACAATGCGCCGAACTGGCGTCCGGCCACGCTCGGCCAGATTCGCCCGTCGGACATCGATGAGTACTTTGCGCCACTGGCCGACGAGCTGCCGGTGTGAATCGTTAAAGTTCGAAGTAATTCATTAACCCTGCTTTCACGTTGTTTCGAACCTTGAATGGCCGTTAACCACGCGCGCCTAACCTTGCATGCATGTGAGTTCGTACCCCTTGTGTTGCGTGGGAGTTGGTGGGAATGCGTACGTCGTCCCGAATTCTGATTTCGCTTTGCCTTGCCGCCTTTCCGATGGGCGCGATGGTGGCAAAGCCTGTTCTGGCTGAGGAAATCCTTGGCCCATCCGAAGCGGCAGCGCACCTTGCGCGCGCGGCTGCAGCGGCCGAAAAGTGCGGTCACCTGACCGTTGAACTGCGCGATGAACTGTCCGGGTATGCCAATGTGGCAGAAGTTGTCGTAGCCTCCGAAATCGGCGTTGAAGACGTTCTGCGAGTGATGAAGCAGGGCCGCGAGAATGGCCTCGCCATGGCTTGCGGCGACGAGACCGAAGACCTTGCGCTGTCCGCAATGGAAGCGGCCCGCGCAGCCATGCAGCAGGCAAATGCAGGCACCCCAGAAATCAGGACGACGCTGGCAGAACAGCCCGCAATCCAGATCGAGGAAGAAGCAGCCAACGTGGTCCAGGTGTCGCTGCCCGCTGCGGGGGACAATGCACCAATGCAGGTGAATCCACTGCAGGAACACGCTGATGCAGGTTCAACGGCCTCGCTGGCGCATTACACCCGAGCTACCGCCGCATACTATGTCGAGCGTCGCTGCCAGCACCTGGCCCACGGTCAAGCCGTGCGCTTCTGGCAGCAGGTGGTCGCCAGTCACAATTCCGTCTTGTCGAGGCATGACCGCGCTGCCGTGAAGCGGGCCAAGGCGCAAGCCATGGCCATGGCCGACGCAGCAGGCGGCTGCGGCAGACGTACCGCCGGCCTGGTGCGCGAAGGCCTGTCGATTATCGGCCAAAACTGAGTTTTGAGGTTCAATCCTTCCCTTTGCAGGGGAGGCTGGGGCGGGGATCGGGTGCCAGGGGGAAGGGGCCGGATCTTCGCCCCGCCCATTTTGGAAACTCAGGCGAGCGCGCTCAGGATCTGTGTAAACAGGCTGTCGGCATGATCATCGTCCAGCCATCGCACCACCACGACAACCTGCCGGTCAGGTTGCACGAACGTATAGTTGCCACCCGCACCGAGCGCGAAGTAGCTGCTCTCCGGCACTGACGGAAAGATGCGGCGCTCGTCATTGAGCCACACCAGGTAGCCATAGAACGGCGCAAGCGGGCAGGGCGTGCGCATGGCGTCGACCCAGCCCTTTGGCAATACCTGATGGCCTGATGCCATGCCACCGTCCAGCAGCAACTGCCCGATGCGCGCCTGATCCTCGGCGCTGATCGATACGCCGCCGCCCCAGTGCGTGCCGCCGGGCACAGACTGCATCCGCTTGCCGTCGATCTCGACGAAGGCGTGGTCATAGCCGCGCCACGCCCAGCTGTCCGAAAGGCCGCAGGGCGTTGCAATGAATTCGCCAAACACCTCGGGCAGGGGCCGCCTGAACAGGTGCAGCAGCGCCAGCGACAACTGGTTGATGCGCACATCATTGTATTCCCAGTAGCTGCCGGGTGCATTCAGCGGCCGCCTCTCGCCTTTGACCCCGCCTGTGGGAGGCGCGAATTCGAGGTGACGATAGTGATCCACCTGATCCGGGATGCCAAAACACTCGCCGGTCCATTCGCTGGTTTGCTGCAGCAGGTGATGCCACGTCACCGCGCTGTTGTGGTCATCATCGAAGCCTATGCCGGGAGCACGGACGCAAACCGGTTCATGCAAGTCGGGCAGCAGGCCCTGGCCATGCGCCACACCGGCAATCAGTGCCAGGTACGTCTTTGCGACCGAAAAGGTCAGGTCGGCGCGGTGCGGCTCGCCGAAGCTGGCAAGCAAATCGCCATGCTGCATGATCACGCCCGACACCCCGCCGCGCTCGTGCACCGGTCCGAATAGCTTGTTCCACGGCGCCGGGTCGCTCTGGTGGACGCCCCAGGGCACGCCGTCCGGCGAGCGGGTCCAGCCCACCTCGTGCGACATGGCGAACGAGATGGCGTCTTCAAGTGTTGATGTGTGCATGCGCTGGCTGCCTCTTGCATGGGAACGCCAAGCCTTGCCATCTTGGCTGCGATGGCGCAAGCAAACTGAAAACGCGGAGGACAGCATTATGGCACGGATCGGCTTTATCGGATTGGGCAACATGGGCGGCCCGATGGCGGCGAACCTGGTGAAGGCCGGCCATGACGTGCACGGCCATGACCTGTCCCGCGATAGCCTCGACCGGTTCGCCGGCACAGGCGGAACGCGAACCGAAACTGCCGCCGAGGCAGTAACGGGTGCCGAGGTTGTGGTGACCATGCTGCCGGCCGGCAAGCATGTACACTTGGTCTACATGGATGATGGCGGTCTGATTGCCACGTGCAAACCCGGCACCTTGTTCATCGATTGCTCCACGATTGACGTGACCACCGCCCGCGTCGTGAATGCCGCAGCCGAAGCCGCCGGCCACATGATGCTTGATGCACCCGTCTCGGGGGGCATCACCGGTGCTGCCGCCGGCACGCTGACATTCATGTGTGGCGGTTCGCACGAGGCGTTTGCTGCTGCAAAGCCGTACCTGCAGAACATGGGCAAGAACATCTTCCACGCTGGTGGCGCGGGCAACGGCCAGGCGGCCAAGGTCTGCAACAACATGCTGTTGGGCATCTCGATGATCGGGACGGCCGAGGCCTTCAATCTGGCCGAAGCACTGGGGCTTGATGCGCAGACCTTCTTCGATATCTCGTCCACAGCGTCGGGCCAGTGCTGGTCGATGACCACCTATTGCCCGGCACCTGGCCCGGTGCCCACGTCGCCTGCCAACAATGACTACAAACCGGGGTTTGCAGCGGCCATGATGATCAAGGATCTGGCGCTGGCCGCCGATGCCGCCAGTGCTGCCGACGCCAACACGCCGATGGGCCTGCGCGCACTTGAGGTTTACCAGGAGTTTATAGATGCCGGTGGTTCGGATACCGACTTCTCCGGCATCATCCGTTACCTGAAAGCCGAAAAATAGCAGAAAACTGGACTTTTTATGCCCAAACAAGAGTTTGATAACTCTACGCTCATCTCAGTCAAATTGGATGCAAATTAGGTTCGAGTTTACCTATCTCGTTCGGATGATCTTAAAAGCCCGGCCCTAGAGTCAACGTCAAGGCAGGGGAACAAACAAAACACCTGTCACAAACATCAAGATCTAACAGATGAACATACGGGCAGGTATCAAACATGAACAGAATGACCGCAGTTGCGGTCCGCGGTGACGCGGATCAGGGTAACCCAGAAATCAAGCATCGCTACCTCGAGGCACTGACGCTGATCGAGCGTCTGCATCGCCGCCTCCTGGATGTGATCAAGGACGAGTTCGAGCGCAATGGCGAACAGGAGGTCAACTCCGTGCAGGCGCTGCTGTTGTTCAACATCGGCGACAGCGAGCTGACCGCCGGCGAACTGAAGACCCGCGGCTACTACCAGGGCTCAAACGTCTCCTACAACCTCAAGAAGCTGGTCGACCAGGGCTATGTCAGCCACGAGCGCTCCAATGCCGACAAGCGTTCGGTGCGCGTTTCGCTGACCGACAAGGGCCAGGTGATCCGCGAACAGGTTGACGCACTGTACAACCGCCAGCTGCTCTCGCTGCAGGAAGTTGCCGGCATCGACGTGGACGAGTTTGACCGCCTGAACAAGGCGCTGACCCGTCTCGAGCGATTCTGGACCGACCAGATTCTCTACCGTCTCTGATCCGTCTCGCTGACACCCCGCCAACAAGGGGTTACAATCAGGTTCCAGGCCCGCGGAAAACCAGTGGTTTTCTGCGGGTTTTGCGTTTACAGGCAACAGCGTGCAAGGCGTTGGCCGCAATGCGGCCTGATTTCTGCGGCATCTACTTTCCACCTTCAGGGCGATGCTGTATATCGCTATGGATTGATGCTCCGGGGCGCAGGGATAAATTGATGATTTCTCGATCTTTTCGGCTTTCGGTCGCAGCTGCGGCGGGACTGATGTTCGTTGGTGGCGGGGTGCAGGCCCATGCCGAATCCGTCGAGCGGGAATGGCAGACCGGCCGCAAGGTGATCGGCAACAGCAGTTTCAACTTCAATACCGGCGGTGCGAGCGCACCCGCGCTGGCTCCGGAACCCTCGATCGTGTCCTCCACCGAGGAGCGTGCTGCAACTTCGCCGGCCAACCTTTTCACCGATACCGGCATTGCACCCGATGCAGCATTGTCCGCCCGCACCAAGGTCTATGACACGGCGCGCACGGTTGCGCCGATCCTTAATCCGCGCAGCGAAGCAGCCCTTCAGTCCGCCATCTCCGACTATGAATCAATCGCCCGGCAGGGCGGTTGGGGCAAGGTCACCGTGACCAAGGCCGTTCGCACCGGTGCGAAGGGCGGCGCGGTCCAGGCAATTCGCCGCCGTCTCGCGGTTGAAGGGTATCTGCCGTCAGGTGCTGCTGCAGGCGATGTGTACGACAAGCAGGTTGTCGCGGCCGTTGCCGCATTCCAGGAAAATTACGGCTTGCCGGTTACCGGCCGCGTGGACGCCACGACCGCCCAGGCCATGTCAGTTCCGGTCGAGTCCCGCCTCGAAACCATGCGTGCCAACGTGATCCGCTTGCCCGAGTATACAAAGGGCCTGCAGGGAAGATACGTGACGGTCAATATTCCGGCAGCCAAGCTTGAGGCCGTCGACAATGGCCGGGTCACGTCGAGCCATGCCGTCATCGTCGGCAAGCCCGAGCGGCCATCCCCGATCGTCACCAGCGAAATCAGCGAGATCAACTTCAACCCGT
>CAYMJJ010000031.1:0-26581 GCA_964390445.1 uncultured Anderseniella sp. | reverse complement strand
CGCGCGATGTGCTGGTGACTGCAGCCGATACCTCGCCCCGCCTGAGCCAGTCTGCGCTGTGGCCCTCGTCGTCGATCACGAGGTCGAACAGGAAGCCGTGCGTTGCCGCAAGCGCGGGGATGAACCACGTGGCGAGGCTGTCTGCATTGACTGCAAGGCGCAACGTGGTGCGCTCGCCGCCTTGCTGAAGTGCCCCGATGTCTGCCCCGAGCGAGGCTTCCAGCACGCTGACGTCTTCGGCGTGCCGGACCAGCCGGAGCCCGGCGGAAGTAGCGGTACACGGCGCGGCACGCACCACCAGTACGGTGCCTGTGCGCTCTTCCAGCAACTTGATGCGCTGGGAAACCGCCGACGGCGTCACACCAAGCGCAGTGGCTGCCTTGTCGAAGCTGCCGGTGCGGATCACTGCGGCCAGCGCGGCGAGATGGTTGTAGTCCAGTTGCATTAGAAATCCTAATTCAGGCTTAGAACAATCAGTTTGTCTTATCTGAAGCCAAGTCGCTAGTGCTGGTGTCACCAGAATGGCGACAGGGGGGGGACGCAACATGGTTGCAGCAGCGTTGGCTGGCTATCTGCTGGCGATCTCGCTGATCATGGCGATTGGCGCGCAAAACGCGTTCATCCTGCGTCAGGGGCTCAAGCGTGAGCATGTGTTCGTGCTGTGCCTGATCTGTGCACTGGCCGATGCCGTGCTGATCGGCGCTGGCGTTGCCGGCCTGGGTACGCTGATCCGCCGGTATCCGGCTGCCCTTCTGGCGGTGAGCCTCGGTGGAGCAATCTTCCTGTTTGCCTACGGCGTGATGGCGTTTCGCCGCGCCCTGTCGCCGGATGTGCTGAAGGCGGGAGCAGGGCCGTCACTGCCGTTAAAGCAGGCGGTTGCGGCCTGCCTGGCGTTCACTTTCCTCAATCCGCATGTCTATCTCGACACGGTGGTGCTGCTGGGCGGACTGTCTGCGCGCTATGAAGGCGTCGACCGGCTGGCCTACGCGCTGGGCGCATGCGCGGGGTCGTTCACCTGGTTCTTCACGCTTGGATACGGCGCGCGCATGCTGGCCCCGGTGTTCGCCCGGCCGCGCAGCTGGCAGGTGCTGGACATCGCGATCGGGCTGGTGATGTGGGCGTTGGCGGCGAAGCTGGTAGCGGGGCTGCTTTAGAGCACCAGCCGCTTTGCTTGAATGATGCTCTACAGGCTCAGCGCAGGTCGGTGACCACGCCCGAACCTTCACGAACCAGTTCCGTAGCCGTCTTCCAGATGTCCTTGCCAGTCCACTCCCTTTCGAGCTGGGCAAGCCAGTCCGCACTCATCGGCGAGTTGAGCAGGTAGCGGTCAAAGAAGCGCTGCGTCATGGCGCGTTGCTCCCAGCCTGGCTGGTTGACGCGCTCGCCGGTGTGGGTGGCATAGCGGCGCGGCTCATGGAACATGAAGCGCGCACGCGGACCGGCAATGCGCGACTGGCCCTGCAGGTAGATCGGCACGCACATCGATGCACACCTGTCGCCGTCCGCGACCAGGGTGTCAACGGTGGCGGTGCGCTTGATGCGGCCGATCAGTTCGATCAGTTCACGCCCTTCACGGATCGACCCACCGGGCGAATGCAGCTTGATGACGAACCTTCCGGTTCGGCCCTGCCACGCGTCGAAGGCCTCGGTGAAGCGCGTGACCATGGGGATGTCGACCGCTGAGCGCCACTCCAGCACCACCGCGTCGCCCACCCGTTCGACGTTCAGCCGGCCAAGGTTGACGCGCTCGCGCTGGTACAGGTTGTGGCCGAGGTAGATGACCACGCTGGCCATGACCAACAGCAGAAGGCGGTTCCAGGTCATGGAAACCGCCTTCGTGCAGTCGCGTCAGCTATCAGGACCGCTTGCCCCACCAGCCCGACTTCTTCGGTGCCGTTGCAGGATCAACCGTGGGAGCGGGCGGCTGCCACCGTGGTGGTTCCGGCTCTGCGTCGGCCTTGGATTCCGGTGCACGTGTAGCAGCCTTGGGTTCCGGTGCACGTGCAGCCTCGCTGCTGCCGTTAGCCTTGGACTCGGAAGCCGGGGCAGGCGTCTCGTCGCTGGCGGGCTGGTCTACAGGCGCGCTGGCACTGGCAGACTTTTTCGCGGCACGCTTGCGCGGCGCCTTCGCTGCCGGTGTGTCTTCACCAGCCTCGCCGTCGCCGGCCGTCTCAGCCGTGGTCTCGTCGTCGGCCCTGGCCTTCCTGGCAGCCCGCTTGCGCGGTTTGCGGGCAGGCTTTTCGCCGGTGTCCGCCGTTGCCACGGCTTCAGCTTCAGCCTCATCTGCAGGTGCATTTTCGGTGCCGGCTTCATCTGCGCTGGCCGCGACTGCATCGTCCTCGCCGTCACTGCTGCCGGCGCTTGCATTGCCGTTGGCCTCGTTAGCGTCACCGGTTTCGCCGCGTGAACCACGTCCACGGCCACCACGGCGACGCCGCCGCTTTTTTGGCTTGTCGTCGTCGCCCTCGCTTCCGGCTTCCCGGTCACTGGCGGCTTCGCTGGTGCGCTCGCTGTCGTCTGAACCGGACTCGCCGGCTTCGTACGGTTCACCGTCCTCGCGGTCCTCACCATCGGCGAACGCCTCGTCGCCGTCGCGTTCTTCACGCTGGCGGCGGCCTCCGCGCCGGCCACGGCGGCGGCGGCGCTTCTTGCGCGGTTCGCCGTTTTCATCAAGCTCGCCGGCGTCGACACCATTGGACGCCTCTGCCCTGGAGCCGGCCTCATCCTCGTCGCTGTCGTCGTAATCGTCTTCGACGATGATATCTTCTTCGCCGTCCAGTTCGGCGCCCATCGCAACGGCGGTCTCGGAGGCGACCGGGCGTTGCGCCGGGCCCTTGCGCTCGGGCTTGCGCTCGATGCGGCTGTCGGCCTGCGGGCAGTCGCGATCCGGGATGATGTAGATCGACACGCCGTTGTTCAGTTCGAGGTTGAGCAGGTGCTCGCGCTTTTCATTGAAGATGTAGTTGGCAACTTCCGGGTGCACGTGCACGTCGATGCTCTCGGCCTTGCGCGACATCAGGTGCTCTTCCACGCCACGCAGCACCGACAGCGCACAGCTGGACACGGCGCGGATGACGCCAGTGCCTTCACAATGCGGACATTGCCGGGTTGAGCTTTCCATCATGCCCTGGCGAAGCCGCTGGCGCGACATTTCCAGCAGGCCGAAGTGCGAAATCCTGCCGACCTGGATGCGCGCCCGGTCGTTCTTGAGCGCGTCTTTCAGCTTGCGCTCGACAGCCCGGTTGTTGCGATTCTCCTCCATGTCGATGAAGTCGATCACGATCAGTCCGGCCAGGTCGCGCAGGCGCAGTTGCCGTGCAATCTCGACAGAGGCCTCGATGTTGGTCTTGAGGGCAGTGTCCTCGATGTTGTGTTCGCGCGTCGCCTTGCCCGAGTTGATGTCGATCGACACCAGCGCCTCGGTCTGGTTCATCACGATGTAGCCGCCCGAAGGCAGCGTGACGGTGGGCGTGAACAGCCCGTCAAGCTGGCTTTCGATCTGGTGCCGGGTGAACAGCTGCCGGTTGTCCTTGTAGAGCTTCACGTTGCGCGCATGACTGGGCATGAGCATCTTCATGAACTCTTTGGCTTCCTTGTAGCCTTCCTCGCCCTCGACCTGGATTTCCTCGATGTCCTTGGAATACAGGTCGCGGATCGAACGCTTGATCAGGTTGCCTTCCTCGTAGACCAGGGTAGGTGCCGACGACCTCAGCGTCAGCTCGCGCACCGATTCCCACATCCGCATCAGGTAGTCGTAATCGCGCTTGATCTCGGTCTTGGTGCGCTGCGCACCGGCAGTCCGCACGATCAGGCCCATGCCTTCGGAAACCTCGATCTCCTTGATCACGTCCTTCAGCCGGCGGCGGTCGCTGACGTCGGATATCTTGCGGGAAATGCCGCCGCCACGCGCGGTATTGGGCATCAGCACGCAATAGCGGCCTGCCAGCGACAGGTAGGTGGTGAGCGCTGCGCCCTTGTTGCCGCGCTCTTCCTTGACCACCTGGATCAGCAGCACCTGACGGCGCTTGATGACTTCCTGGATCTTGTAGGCCTTGCGCGGTGCACGCTTGCGCGGCTTGGGCGCAGAAGTCGAGTGATCTTCCTCGATGTCTTCGGCGACGGTGTCGACTTCGTCGTCGCCGTTTTCATTGTAGTCCTGGTCGTCACCGTTGTCGTCACGGGCAGACACGGCGTCGCCGTTGTCTTCGGATGAGTCGTCTGCCACGTCGCTGTCGGAGTCATCGGCGTCGCCCTCACCAGCTTCGCCTTCCACCTTGTCGTCGTGCGACTTTGCCGAGTGCGAGCGGCGCCGGCGCGGTTTCTTGCGGCCTTCGTCCTCGTTGTCTTCTTCCTCTCGGGCAAGGCGGGCATCTTCAGCCTCGGCCTCAAGCAGCGCCTGACGGTCTGCCACCGGGATCTGGTAGTAGTCCGGATGAATTTCGCTGAATGCCAGGAAGCCGTGCCGGTTGCCGCCATACTCGACGAACGCCGCTTGCAGCGACGGTTCTACGCGGGTGACCTTGGCGAGATAGATATTGCCCTTCAGAGGGCGGCGGGAAGCGGATTCGTAGTCGAATTCTTCAAGGCGGTTTCCACGCACCACGGCGACACGGGTCTCTTCCGGGTGGGCGGCGTCGATAAGCATTTTGCTGGCCATGACGGCAATTCCTCATCGCACGCCAGCGCGAGCATCCGGCCTGCTGCGCGACCGGGCGGCGCAGCTGACAGGTGACGGTCTGACATACGAAAATATTGGCTGGTGGCGCGCAAGTTGCCTGTTGGCAAACCAGCAGCGTCGATCCACCCGCTTGCGGGGGCGATCCGGCTGGCTTTGTCTTTTGCCGCGCTCATACCTGTTTCCACATCTGCCCCCGCGCCATGATGGCTTGAGCGGGAGCGGTTCACTCGACCGCCCGTTACTGATTGGAACTCGATTAAGGGCTCGATTGGCCAAAAGAGTCCGGTTCAGGGCGGAGACACTCGCTGATCGGAAAAGCGGCACTTGTGCTGCCCGGTACTTCTCCGACGCGGGAAATCTGTTTCCCCTGGCGCGTACAGCACCGCATGGCGGCATTGCTTTCCACTGTCGGGGACCACAATTGACCTTGTAGCACGAAAGCAGCCGCCCGCAATAGCGACTTTCATTATTTCCGTAACGTCATCAACTGAGCGGCCTTGCCGTCAGGCCGAATTGCCAGCCTGCCGTTCGCGCCGACCGCTAAGGAAAGGTTAACCACGCACCGCCTAGACTGCGCCCCACATACACAACCGGTCATTTCGAGCAGGCCGGGCAGGGGGAGTAGCAGGGTGTTCCGACACACCGTGACCAGCAACGCGATGCGCAGTCTGTGGCCGATCCTGGCTGCGGTGCTGTCGATGCTGGCTGCCATGCACCTGGCGATGCCGGTGAATGCGGCCAGGGCGCTTCCCGCCATCGCCGAGGTCGCCGCTGCACGCGTTGCCGGCAATGACCAGCGCACGCGCTTCGTGGCCGATCTCGATACCCCGGTAAGCTACTCTGTATACGTGATCGGCGATCCCTACCGGGTGGTGGTGGACATGCCGGGCACCAAATTCACCATGCCAGCCAGCGCCGGAGATGCGGGAAAGGGGCTGATCAAGGGGTTCAGGTTCGGCCAGGTAGCGCCGGGCCAGTCACGCATCGTCATCGACACCACAGGCCCGGTGCTGATCGAGAAGTCTTTCGTGCTCAATGCCGAAAATGGCGAGCCTGCCCGCATGGTCATCGATCTGATCCGGACCGACCAGCGCACCTTTGCCCGCGTCAAGGCGACCGAGCAGTCATCAACTGCCGCACTGGAGCCGCAACAACCAAAGATCGAGCCCGCCGGCGCACCGAGATCTGATGAGCCAGCCAACCTGGCTGAACTGCTTGCGCGCGAGGGTGTTGGACCTGAAACCTCTGCGGTGCCGATTCCCCGGCCAAACCCACGCCGCGTGGCAGCGCTTGCCAGTCCAACTCGAGATCTGGCAGCACAGGTGAAGCCCGACGGGCCTGTACGCAAACCGGTGATTGTGCTCGATCCCGGCCACGGTGGCGTCGACGGCGGCACCACCTCGATCAGCGGCGTAAAGGAAAAGGAAATCGTCCTGGAATTCGCGCGCGAGTTGAAAAGGGAACTGCTCAAGTCTGGCCGCTATGACGTGCGCATGACCCGCAATGACGATACCTTCATTTCGCTGGGCAAGCGCGTCAGGATCGCCCGCAGTGCCCGCGCCGACCTGTTCATCGCCATCCACGCCGACAGCCTGCGCCAGACGCGGGTCAGGGGGGCCACCGTCTATACCCTGTCGGAAACCGCATCGGATGCCGAGGCCGCCGCACTGGCCGAGAAGGAAAACTCCGCCGACGTGATTGGCGGTATCGACCTTGGTGAAGACGTCGACGAGGAAATCGGTGGCATACTGATGGACCTCGCGCTCCGCGAAACCAAGAATCATTCGATCTATTTTGCGCGCCGGGTGGTGAAATCGCTTGGGCCGGTGTCGCCGCTCAACAAGCGCCCGCTGCGTTCAGCCGGATTCAAGGTGCTGAAGGCGCCTGACGTGCCGTCGGTGCTGCTTGAACTGGGCTACCTGTCCAACCGGCTTGACGAGAAGAACCTCGTTTCGGCCAAGTGGCGGCACAAGGCGGCAGCGTCCGTGGCCGAGGCGGTGGACGCATTCTTCTCGCCCGAGGTGGCGGCGCGCCAGTCTTCCACCAGGCAGTAACACACGCTCCCATTGCCGCCGCCGTGGCCTCGCCACATTTGTGCGATGAAACCTAGGTTCCACGTGCACGGATGACAAGACCTGCATGTTTGCGTCGCATGGCGCCTTGCAGTATCTCTTTGGGCAAGGGAAAAGTCCGGGGTTCCTTATCAGCATGTTCAAGTTCCTGAAGTACCTGTTCACGTTTGGGCTCGCGATGGGTATCGCGGTGGCCGTGGCGGTGGCGTACATCATCTACGACGCATCAAAGACCTTGCCGTCTCATGAAAGCCTGGCCCGTTACGAGCCCCCGGTAATGACACGCATTCACGCTGGTGACGGCTCCCTGCTGGCTGAATATGCCAAGGAACGCCGCCTTTTCGTGCCGTATACCGCCATCCCTGAGCGTCTGGTGCAGGCAGTGATCTCGGCCGAGGACAAGAACTTCTTTTCGCACCCGGGCGTTGATCCGGAAGCGCTTGCCCGCGCGGTGGTGTCCAACATCCAGTCGATCGCCAAGGGCTCGAACCGCCGCCTGATCGGTGCATCGACGATCACCCAGCAGGTTGCCAAGAATTTCCTGCTCACCAATGAGCGCTCGTTCCAGCGCAAGCTGCGCGAGGCCCTGATTGCGATTCGCATGGAGGGCTCGTTCACCAAGCAGCAGATCCTGGAACTCTATCTGAACGAGATTTTCCTTGGGCAAGGCTCTTATGGCGTTGCTGCGGCATCGCTGAACTATTTCGGCAAGTCGCTGAATGACCTCGACCTGGCGCAGGTGGCCTATCTTGCCGCATTGCCGAAGGGACCGTCCAACTATCATCCCGTGCGCAATCGTGATCGCGCCATCGAGCGGCGCAACTGGGTGCTCGAGCGCATGTACGACAACGGCTACATCTCGCAAGCCCAGATGGTCGAAGCCCAGGCCAAGGAGATCGAGGTCACGCTGCGCCCGTTTGGAGCCAAGCAGTTTGCCGCCGAGTACTTTACCGAGGAAGCCCGCATTGCCGTCGAGAAGATCTATGGCCCTGAGGTGTTGCGCACCGGCGGGTTGTCCGTGCGCACGACCATTGACCCCAAGCTGCAGATCATCGCACGCCAGGCGCTGGCAGCCGGCCTGATCCGGTTCGACCGCAACCACGGCTGGCGCGGGGCACTGTCCAGCCTTGCGGTGAACGACGAGTGGCCGGTGAAACTGGCTGCGATGAAGCAGTACAGCGACGTTTATCCGTGGCAGCTCGCGGTGGTGCTCGATGTCTCCGACGAGGCAGCGACCATCGGCCTTCGTCCCAAGCGGGTCATCAAGGGCAAGGTTGCCGGCAAGGTGGAGCAGGGCACCATTCCGCTGGAAAACCTGACCTGGGCGCGCGAGTCGCGCGGGGTCGGCAAGAACGGCGCAATGCTGGGCGACAAGATCACGTCTGCCACGCAGGTGCTGAAAGCAGGTGACGTGGTTTACGCCGCCCCCACCGGCAAGGGCGACAGCTACCACCTTGTGCAGATGCCGGAAGTGGAGGGCGCGCTGGTGGCGATGGACCCGCACACCGGCCGCGTGCTGGCACTGGCCGGCGGGTTCTCCTACAACCGCAGCCAGTTCGACCGCGCCATGCAGGCCAAGCGTCAGCCCGGTTCGGCGATCAAGCCGTTTGTCTATGCCGCAGCCCTGGACAATGGCTATACGCCGTCGTCCACGGTGCTCGACGCGCCCATCGAGATCAAGCTGGCCAATGGCGAGACCTGGAAGCCGTCGAACTATTCCAACAAGTTCTATGGCCCCTCGACCCTGAGGCGCGGCGTCGAGTTTTCCCGGAACGTCATGACCGTACGGCTGGCGCAGGACATGGGCATTGAACGCTTTACCGGCATGACCGAAAGGCTGGGCGTCTACGACCGGCTTCCCCCGCTGCTGGCGACGTCGCTCGGCTCCGGTGAAACCACGCTGGTCAAGATGACCACGGCCTACTCGATCCTGGCCAATGGCGGCAAGAAGGTGGAGCCCACCTTGCTGGACCGCATCCAGGACCGCTATGGGCGCACCGTGTGGCGCCACGACAAGCGCGAGTGCACCGGATGCAACGCTCCGGAATGGACCAACCAGCCCGAGCCCGAGTTCATCGATACCCGCGAGGAAGTGATGAACCCCTACACGGCCTACCAGATCACCTCGATGCTGGAAGGGGTGGTGGAGCGTGGCACCGCAAGCGCGCTGAAGGAAGTTGGCAAGCCGGTCGCGGGCAAGACCGGCACCACCAACGACGAGCGCGATGCGTGGTTCATCGGTTACACGCCCGACATGGTGGTGGGCGTGTACGTGGGCTACGACCGGCCCCGCGCCATGGGCAAGGGCCAGACCGGTGGCGCGCTGGCAGCCCCCATCGTGGCAAACTTCATGAAGATGGCGCTGTCGGACACCCCGGGCATTCCGTTCCGCGTGCCGTCCGGCGTGCGCCTCATCCCGATCGACCCGAAATCCGGCAAGCGCGGCATCTACGGCGAGGATGATGTGATCCTCGAAGCCTTCAAGCCGGGCGAGGAGCCGCCGTCGCGCCAGCGCCTCGTGACCGGCGGCGATGCGCTTGCTGCAAGCGGCATCAACACGGGCGGGTCTGATGGTGGCGGCGTGGTCATCCAGGGCGGCAATGACGGTGGCGCGGCCGCTGTGTCCGAAGGCGGGTTGACGACCGGTACTGGCGGCTTGTACTGACCAGCCGACCGACGTATCTATCCTGTCCCGCACACGGAGAAGCCTGGCCCATGCGAGCCGAAATCGAACAGCTGGTTGACGAAATGAAGCAGTCCATAGGACTGCTGAGGAGGCATCTTTGACTGGGATCAGGCCCTGAGAGACCTCGACCAGTTGAATGCCCGCGCCGAAGACCCTGATCTTTGGAATGACCCGGACAAGGCGCAGGCGATCATGCGCAAGCGCCAGGACCTGGAAACCCGCGTTTCCACCGTGAAGCGGCTGGAGCAGACCATTGCCGATTCGATTGAGCTGATCGAAATGGGCGAGATGGAAAACGATGCCTCGGTGATCGAGGACGCCGAGAACCAGATCAAGGCGCTGCAGCCGGAAATCGGCAAGCTGGAAATCGAGACGCTGCTGTCCGGTGAGGCTGATTCCAACGACAGCTTCGTGGAAGTGCACGCCGGCGCCGGCGGTACCGAAAGCCAGGACTGGGCCTCGATGCTCAACCGCATGTACACCCGCTGGGCCGAAAAGCAGGGATACAAGGTCGAGATCATCGAAATGCATGACGGCGAAGAAGCCGGCATCAAGTCTGCCACGCTGAAGCTGAGCGGGCACAATGCCTATGGCCGCATGAAGACCGAAAGCGGCGTGCACCGGCTGGTGCGCATATCGCCGTACGATTCCAACGCGCGCCGTCACACCTCGTTTGCGTCCGTGTGGGCCTATCCGGTGGTCGACGACAATATCGACATCGACATCAACGAAAGCGATTGCCGCATCGACACCTACCGCGCTTCGGGTGCCGGCGGCCAGCACGTCAACACCACCGACTCCGCCGTGCGCATCACCCACAAGCCGACCGGCATCGTGGTGCAGTGCCAGAACGAACGCTCCCAGCACAAGAACCGGGCGACCGCCTGGAACATGTTGCGCGCGCGCCTGTATGAGCTAGAGCTGCAAAAGCGCGAGGAAGCCGCCAACGCCGAAGAGGCCAACAAGACCGATATCGGCTGGGGCCACCAGATCCGGTCGTATGTCCTGCAGCCGTACCAGTTGGTGAAGGACCTGCGCACCGGCCACGAAAGCACCAACCCGGCTGCGGTGCTCGATGGAGATATCAACGAGTTCATCGAGGCATCGCTGGCCCAGCGCGTACATGGCGGCGGACCGGACGACGTGGCGGATATCGATTAAGCGCAATCCGAAAAGCGGGAACAGCATGAAGCAACCGGCCACCATTCAGGCGCTTGAAGCACTGGGCCGGGTGCGGCTGTCGAAGCACTTCTTCATGCGCGACTTCCTGTTTTCCGACATTACCAACCTGCACGGCGTGCCCAACATTCCCGATGACCCGGACCTCGCCATCGCTGCAGGAACAAGGCTGTGTGAAGAGCTTCTGGAACCGCTTGAAGCCACATTCGGGCGAATCGCCATCCGCTCGGCCTATCGCTCTTGCGAGGTGAACGGCTATGGCTCACGTCTGCAACAGGCCGGCAATGGCGCCTACAAGTGCGCCTCCAATGAATACAACTTTGCCGGACACATCTGGGACCGGCGCGACAGCGAAGGCCGCATGGGCGCAACCGCCTGCATCGTCATCCCGTGGTTTGCCGACCGCTATGAGAAGGGCGAAGACTGGCGCGCGCTGGCGTGGTGGATCCATGACCACCTGCCGTATTCATCGATGTACTTCTTCCCGAAGCTCGCCGCGTTCAACCTGCGCTGGCGCGAACAGCCGGAACGGCGCATCGACAGCTACGTGCCGCCAAAGGGCTGCCTGACAAAACCCGGCATGGACAACCACGAAGGTTCACACGCTGAGTGGTACGAGGGATTTCCGGAACGCGGGACAGTCTAGCGCGGGTGAACGCGAGCGAAGTGTCACTCAGCCGCCTTGGGCTTTCGCACCGGGGCAGGGGCGGTGAAATCCTCATCATCCGTCATCTGCGTGCTGCCAGGCAGGTTGTAGACGTTTTCCTGCGGCGGATACTGGTCATAGCCACCGTAGCTCTGGCCCCAACCGCCGTATCCGCCCTCATCCAGCGGCTCGGACAACGGGTCTTCCACCCGGCGGATCTTGCCGTCGACATGAGCGCCGTTTTCGATCGACAGGGTCTGGTTGATCACGTCGCCTTCGATGTGGGCACCAGCGTAGATGTGGATGTGCAGCGCCCGGATCGGGCCAATGACGCGGCCCCGCACGATGACTTCCTCGGCGGCGATGTCGCCGTAGACGACGCCGTTGGCATCTATCACCACTGCGCGCGCACGTACGGACCCGTTGATGGTGCCGTCAATCTGCAATTCGCCACCGGTAGAGACGGAGCCGTCGATGACCAGATCAAGTGACAGCAGTGACGGGCCGGACCTTGAACGCTGACGTCCCGTGCCGTGTGCCCCTTTTTGCGCCTTAGCGCGTGATTTCCTGAAGAACATCGCGTGCCTTCCAAAACTTCAGCGGATCGATAGCGCGGCCGCCCACGCGTGTTTCATAATGCAGATGCGGGCCTGTACTGCGGCCCGTATTGCCCAATTTGCCAATCATATCACCGCTCTTGACCTTCTGGCCAGTGCGAACGTTGATCATGCTTAAATGGGCGTAGCGCGTAGTTACGCCATTTTCGTGGCGTAGCTCGACAAGTCTGCCATATCCGCCACTGTATCCAGCCTTGATCACCGTGCCTGGGGCCGCAGCCATCACCGGCGAGCCCACCGGACCGCGGAAGTCGATGCCTGCATGCATGGCGGGGCGGCGGCGGAACGGGTCCTTGCGCAAGCCGAAGCCGCTGGTGGTTTCGTGTTCGGGTGGCATGGGGCGGGTCAGCGGCAAGTGCGACGCCTCGTATTTCAGCCGTTCCCAGGTCTCCAGCCGGTCCGCCAGGTCGTTGACATGGGCTGCGAGCAGGCTTGAGCCCAGTTGCGTCGACGAAGCGGCAATGAACGGCCCGCCGATATTTTCCGGGGTGTAGCCCGATGTGCTGGCCACCTTGCCGGCATCGATGCCCAGCATCCGATAGACCTGGCCGAGTTCCGCGTTGCGGCTGTCCATGTATTCGGTCACTTGCGACAGCAGGCTTGCCTCGCGGGTTTCCATCTGGCCCATGTAGGATCGCAAGGTATCAAGCGGCTGCAGGGATTCCTGAACAGTGGTGAATTCGGCTGTGAACTGGCGTTGCGCCAGCGGCGGGGCAAAGCTCACGACGGCGAGATCGGATGGCGTGCCTATGCTGCCGCGAGGTATGACCGCGTTGCCCTGTTTTTCGGGCGCTGGTGCTGCATTGCTGCCGGGTTGGCCAGCACCGGGGGTGGACGAGGCAGCAGGCTTGGGCAGCCATCCGTTCTGGAAAAACTCAGCCAGCCGCTCATGCCGGTCGATCAGCTTGTCGTGTTCGCTGCGCACCTCGTCGACCTTGGCAAGATAGGCACGCTGGTCCAGCAGCAGGCGGCGGTTCAGCCGGTCGATATTGGAGCGCAATTCGGTGATCCGGTCTTCATATTCCAGCCGGGCGCGGTACTCGTTGCGTTCCTTCAGCGCCAGGATCTGGTCCTTGAAGGCAACATTCACCGTGGCATACGCGACCCAGAACAGGCCCGCGCAGAAGGTGAACATCACCGCCACCTGCACCCACGGCCGCAGCGTGATGAACTGGACTTCGCCTTCGGAGCGCAGGTAGATCTGGCGTTCCCGAAATGCATAGCGAATGCGCGAGAACAGCCCGCGCCGCTGGCGCTGGCCAAGGTGGCGCCGTCTTTGCCGCATGACCCCTCCCTGTTTCCTGCCTGTCATGGCTGCATTCACGCGCAAAGGCACCCGGACGGCCGGTCTTGTCAAGACCGGGACAGGCCAGGGCCACGCTCTGCAGTCTGTCTGTACCGGCAACAGGCTGCCGGTGTGCAGGGACTGATTATGAAAACAATCCGCTCAAATGCAACATGTGCTTGCTGTACGGGCAGCAAGAGCGACGCAGGGGGTCAAAGCTCCCTGGCGGCGTTGAGAACCTCTTCGGCGTGACCGGGAACCTTGACCTTGTGCCAGACCCTCGCGATCCTGCCGTCCTCGCCGACCAGGAACGTGGTGCGCTCGACGCCATAGTATTTGCGGCCATACATGGCTTTTTCCACCCATACACCGAAGGCCTTCAGGCTTTCCAGCTCCGGATCTGCTCCAAGCGTGACGTCCAGGTTGTACTTTTCCTTGAAACGGTCGTGCTTGGCAGGCGGATCGGCGGAAATGCCGACCAGCTTGATGCCGGCCTTGTCGAACTCAGGCTTGAGGCTGGAAAAGGCAATCGCTTCCTTGGTGCAGCCTGGCGTGTCGTCCTTCGGATAGAAGAAAATGACCGAGGTTGACCCGTGCAGGTCCTCGCTGGTGATCCGTCCGTTGCCATCGGTATCAAGAGCAAATTCGGGAATCTGGTCGCCTTCGCCCGGTCGGGTGCTCATGTAAGGTCTCCGCTATGGTAAAGAGTTGCTAAATGTGTGTTGCGCTATAGTCTTTTACAAGAATGCGCGACCGGTCCACTGGGTTCCATGACCTTGCGGACAACGTGAAACCGGAATGTGGAAACGGCAGTCACATTTGAGCCTTAAGCGGATGCTTTGTGTGACGGAACGAAGAGACAGGTGGCCAGCCGGGGGAATCGGGGCTTCCTGACAGCAACAGCAGGCCGGGCATATCGACCTGGCGGGATGTGAGAACGCGAAGGTGGCCAACCGGGCAATAAAGTCAATGGCCTGGATAATGGTTGTGCTGCTGGCAATGATCATTGCCGCAGCCGGCTATGTGTTGTTTGCGCTCAATTCCGGACCGCTGAGCGTTGGTTTCCTCAAGGAAACAGTCCGCGAGCGGGTGTCTGACTCGATACCCGGCGTGCGCCTCGACCTTGATGACGTGGTCATCGAGCAGGAAGACGGCAAGGCCCACCCCACGCTGCGGCTGGCCAATGTCCGTCTCACTGATGATGAGGGCAACCTGATTGCGCGCGCGCCGCGTGCAGCAATCTCGGTCGACATCGGCGAAATCCTGTCCGGCACCATCAAGCCCAGGCGCCTTGAACTGATCGGTGCCCGCATCCTCGCGCGCCGCAAGGTTGATGGCAGCATTGCCATGGGCTTCACCAACCCGATTTCACAGACCGGCAAATCCGACGCCGGGCCCTCCTCGCAGGTGGTCGAACTCACAACCGACGCGGCCCAGCGCGAGTCAGCCAGTTCGATTGCGCAGACCATCTCCACCGTCCTGCAAGGAAGTGGCGAACCCAGTGCAGCTCACTCGCTTGAAGCGATCGACGTGACCAACGCCCAGATCTCGTTCAAGGACGAAATCCAGGACCAGCTGTGGATTTCACCGCGTGCCAACCTGCGCTTCAAGAAGGCCGAAGGTGGTTTTGCCGTATTCGTCGATGCCGACATAAGCGCCGATGGCCCGACCTGGCGAACCGAGCTGCTGACCACCTACCGCGCTGATTCAAACGTCTACAAGATCATTACCAAGGTGTTTGACGTCACCCCGGCCGATCTTGCCCGAAAACTGTTTTCCTTCGACCAGCTGGCCAACTTCAACCTGCCGCTTTCCGGTGAAATGCAGATCGACATCAACAGCGAAGGCACCTTGCTGGGCGCTGCGGGCGTACTGGCAATACAGGCCGGCAAGGTGTCGTTCCCCGATTACATTGCTGATCCGGTCCTGATTGACGAAGGGCTGATGCGCATCGCGTTCGAGCCGGAAACCGGGCATCTGGTGATCCGTGATTCAACGCTGGTCATTCGCGGCGCGGAAGCCCGCTTCAGTGGCCGCATCGCGCCGCTGCGGGATGAGCAGAACAAGGTGGTGTCGGCCCGGATCGAATTGAACGCCCGCAATCTCAACATCGACACCCCGAATGCCAACCCTGGTACGCGCAGCGCCATAGACGAGTTCAAGCTTCAGGGGCACGCCATGCTGGGTGAGCGCCGTTTCGTGGTGGACGACCTGATCATGCTGTCCGGCGAGGGCGGCGTGCGGGTGCGGGGCCAGTTCATCGACGATGGCAATGCGGTCGGGGTCTACCTTGCCGGGCGCGGCCGCGCGCTCAACCACGAGCTTATCCGCAAGTTGTGGCCACCTGTCATGGCACCGCAATCGCGTAGCTGGTTCCGCGACAATGTGATCGGCGGCACCGTGACCGACGCTGAATTCCGGGTCAAGCTGTCCGGCGCCCAGATCGAGGCTGCGTTGGGCGGATCTCCCCTGCCGGACGACGCGGTGGACATGAAGTTCGACGCCGACAATGTCGAGTTCACCTATGCTGACGACCTGCCGCGCATCGTTGACGGTCAAGGCGTGTTTGCGCTGGATGGAACCAAGTTCGACATCACCTTCAACAAGGCAACCATCCCGTTGCCGTCCGGCAAGTCTCTGAAGGTGACTGGTGGGCAGATGCAGATCACCAAGCTTGCGCTGCCGGTATCACCTGCAACGATGACCATCAAGCTGGCAAGTGATGTGGCGGGCTTCCACGAGTATGCCGACCTGCCGCCGCTGGAACTGGTGAAGGACTCGAACTTCGATGTGAACACGGTGACCGGCGACGGCCAGGTCACGCTCAACCTGGCAATGCCGTTGAAGCCGGGTATCTCTTCGGCGGATTTCGAGGTATCGGCAGCCGCCAAGCTGACCAATGGCACCATCCGGAACGCCATCGAGGGTCTCGACCTGACCGATGCCGATTTCGACCTGACGCTGGATGATACGGTGATCAGCGGCAAGGGCAGCGCCATGCTGGGGGAAAAGCGCGCCAGGATCTCGTGGCGCAGGCCGTTGACCAAGTCGGCCAATGCCGACGAGGACTTCACCATCTCCGCCTCGCTCACCGACCGTGACCGGCAGAAGCTGGGTATCAGCCTGGACCCCTACTTGGTGGGTCCGACACCGGTAGAGGTATCGATGGTGCGCCGCGGCACCGAGATCGTTTCAGCCAGGGTCGAGGCTGACCTGTCGCAAACGCGCATGGAACTGGAGGCGCTTGGCTGGAGCAGGGCCCCGGCGAAAGGCACAAAGGCGACGTTCAAGGTCAACATGGCCGATGCGAAGGTCATCAACATCGAGGACCTGGAGATTGAAGGCAAGGACCTGAAGATCGTCGGCAAGGTGCGGGTGTCCAAAGCGGGCGGCCTGATCGATGCCTCGTTGCCAAGGTTCATCCTCAGTGACACCAACCAGCTGGCTCTCGAAATCGACAATTCCGACGGCAACCTGCGCATGGGCGTTGGCGGCGCAAGCCTCGATGCGCGGCCTCTGATCGGCGACATGATGTCGAGCAAGGTTGCAAAGCCGGGCGAGAACACCGGCCCGCCGGTTTCCATCAACACCAACATCAGCCGCATCTATGTGCATCGCGGTGAACTGGTGAACAACCTGAAGGGCAGCCTTGTCATCAGGGGCGGGGCGGTGCAGCAGGCCGACATTAACGGCACCTACGTCAACGGCGCACCGATCACCATGCGTGTCACCCGCGATGCGTCCGGTGAGCGGCGGATGCGTGTCACGGGCCGGGATGCGGGCGCAACCTTGCGCGCTGTGAACCTCTATTCCAAGATGTCCGGCGGCACCATCGACTTTGGCGCCATCCTCGGCAATCCGGGCCAGGGCGCCATCCAGCGCGGCATGCTGGAGGTGCGCAATTTCTCCGTCCAGAACGAGGCGGCGCTGACCGAGATCGATCGTACCACCCGGCAGGCAGGGCGCGGCGGGCGCGGGCCGCGCAATGACGGCTTGCGGTTTTCGCGCATGTCGGTGCCGTTCTCAGTCGACAACAGCTACGTGCGTATTGGCGATGCGCTGGTGCAGGGCCCGGAGATAGGGGCCTCGGCGCAAGGCATCATCCGCAAGCAGGACCTGGCGATGGACATTGGCGGCACCATCATTCCCGCCTATGCGCTCAACTCGGCCATCTCCGGCGTGCCGTTGCTCGGCGACGTGCTGACCGGCGGCAAGGGACAGGGCGTGTTCGGCCTCAATTTCGCGCTGCAGGGTTCAATGAACGACCCGCGCTTCCTGGTGAACCCGGTATCGGCCATCGCACCGGGAATCTTCCGCAACCTGTTCAACATCGGTGGCGGCCAGACCAATGCAGACGGCACCGCGCGCAATGGTTCAGGCTCGCAGCAACGCCAGCGCACCCGCGAGTTGAAGACCAACCGCTAACGCAAAAGCGTGGTCAGGACCTGCGCACCAGCGCGTGACGCTTCTTGCCAAGCGACAGCTTCACCAGGCCATCGGCACTGAAATCGGTGTCCACCAGCGCGTAGCCGGGGTCCGTCACCTTGACGTCATTGACGCTGACCGAATTGCCGGTGACGGCGCGGCGCACCTCGCCGTTGCTGGCCGCCAGCCCCGCCGCCACGAACAACGCCAGCAACCCGTCGCCGGGCTTGCCGGCAATGGTCGGGAGATCTTCGCCCGCACCGCCTTCATCGAAGGTCTTCTGCGCGGTATCTGCCGCCGCGCGGGCAGCATCGGCCCCGTGCAGGAGTTCCGTCGCCTCGTTGGCCAGCACCTTCTTGGCTTCGTTGACTTCCGCCCCCTTGAGCGCCGCCAGCCGCGCGATCTCGTCGAGCGGCAGGGTGGTGAACAGTTTCAGGAACCGCTCCACGTCGGCGTCTTCGGTGTTGCGCCAGTACTGCCAGTAGTCATAGGGGCTCAGCATGTCGGCGTTGAGCCACACGGCACCGGCGGCGGTCTTGCCCATCTTGGCCCCGGATGACGTGGTCAGCAGTGGTGCCGTGAGTGCATACATCTGCTTTTCGCCGACGCGGCGGCCAAGCTCCATGCCGTTGATGATGTTGCCCCACTGGTCCGAGCCGCCCATCTGCAGTTCGCAAGCATAGCGGCGCGACAACTCCACGAAGTCGTAGGCCTGCAGGATCATGTAGTTGAACTCGAGGAAGGTGAGCGGCTGTTCGCGTTCCAGACGCAGCTTCACCGAGTCGAATGTCATCATCCTGTTGATGGTGAAATGCGGGCCATAATCACGCAGGAACGCGATGTAGTTGAGCTCGTCCAGCCACTCGGCATTGTTGACCATCATAGCGTCAGTCTTGCCGTCGCCGAACCTCAGAAACTTCGCAAAAACCTGCTGTATGCCAGCCATGTTGGCGGCGATGTCTGCGTCGGTCAGCAGCTTGCGCGCCTCGTCCTTGCCGGACGGATCACCCACCTTGGTGGTGCCGCCGCCCATCAGCGCAATCGGCTTGTTGCCGGTCTGCTGCAGCCAGTGCAGCATCATGATCGGCAGCATCGAGCCGATGTGCAGCGAGCGCGCGGTGCAGTCAAACCCGATATAGGCCGTGATCGGGCCTTGCATGACCCGGTCGTCGAGGCCTTCCGGGTCGGAGATCTGATGGATGAAGCCGCGCTCGTCGAGCACGCGCAGGAAGTCGGATTTGAACGGCATGTAAACACTCGGTGTGGTAAGGTTGGCGCCTCATAACACGAAGAGGGCGAATGGCAAATCCCGTCACTGCAATCGGGTTGATGAGCGGCACGTCGATGGATGGTATCGATGTCGCGATGTTGCGCACCGACGGCGAGGCACAGGCAGAGGTGCTTGGCTTCGAGGCTTTCGAATATTCGCGTGCGCAGCGCGAAACGCTGGCCCGCGCGCTCATTCTGTCGGCCGGGTTGACCGACCGTACTGATCGCCCCGGTGAACTGGCACTGATAGAGGCGGACCTGACCCGCTGGCATGCCGATGCGGTTGACTCATTCCGCCAGAAACATTCGCTAACCGATTCAACTGACTCGGTAATCGGCTTTCACGGCCAGACCGTGCTGCACCGGCCCGAGATCGGTCTCACCATCCAGTTGGGCGACGGGCAGTTGCTGGCAACCCTGACCGGGCTTCGCGTGGTTGCCGACATGCGCTCCAACGACATGGTGCACGGTGGGCAGGGCGCGCCGCTGGCCCCGGCATGGCATGGCTGCCTCGCGCACAAGGTGCCCGACCTGCCGGTGGCGTTCGTCAATGTCGGCGGTGTCGGTAACGTCACCTTCGTCGATACCGACGGCACGTTGACTGCCTTCGATACAGGTCCCGGCAATGCGCTGATGGACGACTGGTGCGCCGCACATACCGGCAAGCCGGTCGACATCGATGGTGCGCTGGCGCGCTCCGGCACGCCGGACGGCGCCGTATTGCAGCGCCTGCGCGCGCACGCGTTCTTCCGCGAGCCGCCGCCAAAGTCGCTCGACCGGGGCAGCTTCACGCTCGACGATGTGCGCGGATTGTCACCTGCCGATGGCGCGGCGACGCTTGCCTGGTTCACCGCGCATTCGATTGCCGATGCCGCCGCCTGGGCCCACCAGCCGCCGAAGTACTGGGTGATCTGTGGCGGTGGCCGCAAGAACCGGTTTGTCATGGAATGCCTTGCCGGGCTGGTCGAAACACCTGTAGTGCCGGCCGAGGCCATCGGGCTGAACGGCGATGCCATCGAGGCCGAAGCCTGGGCCTATCTTGCGGTACGTTCGCTGCGAGGCTTGCCGCTCACGTGGCCCACGACCACCGGTGTCAGCACGCCGGTGTCGGGCGGGGTGCTGTTCGAGCCTGCTTGAACCCAACGCCTGCCTGCTGGATGAAACCTGCTGACCAACCACGAATGCTGGACAGGAACCTCAGGCGCAACCGTGCGTTTTCTCCTATCCGATACGGTTGATAGGAGGAGTTTCGCCATGACGGCACTCCTGACAGACCCCATCGTCATATTCTTCAGTGTGTTCACTGGCCTGTTCCTGCTGTGGTCGGCGGCCCGCGTGATGCATCCGTGGCGCACGCTTACCAGTGCAGCCATTGCTGGTGCCGTATCGGCCATTGCCGCGCTGATCATTACCGCGCTGGCAACATCCTGGGCGTCAGTTCCGGTCGAGGTGAGGTGAGGCATGATCGTCGTGCTCAAGCTGCTTGCCATTGTGCTCACGGCTGTCGCGCTCGTGCCCAGCGCTGCCCACCTGTTCGAACTGCCCGGCAAGATCGACCTGGCACGTGACGCGTACTTCACCGTGCAATCGATTTACGCCGGGTGGTCGATGTTCGGCCTGCCGATTTTCGCGGCCATCCTTGCCAACCTGGCGCTGATGATCGTGTACTGGCGCCGCGCGGACTGGCGCGCAATTCATGCTGGAATTGCTGCTGGACTGATCGCGACCAGCCTGGCCGTGTTCTTCACATGGGTATTGCCAGGCAACCAGCAGACGGCCAACTGGACGACCAAGCCGGAAAACTGGGAGCTGTTGCGCAGGCACTGGGAATACGGTCACGCTGCAAGTGCGCTGCTGGTGTTTGCAGCTTTCATCGCCACCTGCCTTGCGTCAATCAGCCGGGACAGGTGACAGCCTGTCGCCCAGCGATGCGGTTTCCGGCTCAAGACGCCTCAGCAACTCGCTGCGGTTTGACGCAATGTCGGCCAGGCTAACTTCATCCAGCACCTGCATGAACGCGCGCGTGGCGCGCTTGATTGCGCTGGACAGCTTGCAGACGCCGATCAGCGGGCAGGTGTTGGTGTCGGGGTTGAAGCATTCGACCACTTCGAGGTTTCCTTCAGTGATCCGCACCACGTCGCCTACGATGATCTCGTGCGCCGGACGCGCCAGCCGGAAGCCGCCGTTGCGCCCGCGCACTGTTTCCACAAACCCCGCCTTGCCCAGTTCATGCACGATCTTGACGATGTGCGGCCGCGACAGGCGGTGCACCGCCACCACGTCATCGACCCGCACCAGGTCAGGCGAGCGTAGCGCCGCCAGTTGCAGCGAACGCAGGGCATAGTTGGTGTAGCTGGTCAGTTTCATGGTTGTTCTCTCCGCATGCGACAAAAAGTTATATCTACAGTATTGCTTTTGGCAATGCGCGAGGGTAAACATATTCATGAATTAAGATGTGTATAACAGATAGGGAACTCGACGATGAAACGCACTGTTCTGTCCGGCCTTTTTGCAGCGCTGCTGGCTACCTCCGCCCAGGCAGCCGACAAGCCCAACCTGGTCACCGTTCTGACCGCAGACGATGCACAGGCACAGTTGATGAGCATGGTGTTGTCCATGCAGGCCATGCAGCAGGGCTCGAAGATTCACATCCTGTTGTGCGGGGCCGCCGGTGATCTGGCTCTCAAGGACGCGCCTGCATCCGCGACTGCACCGCAAAAGCCCAAGGGCATGAGCCCGCAGGGCCTGATGCAGAAGATCATGTCGAGCGGCGGCACCGTTGAGGTGTGCGCCATCTACCTGCCCAACAAGGGGGTTGGCCAAGACGCACTGCTCGATGGCATCGCGCCGGCCAAGCCCGATGAAATGGCGGGCCGCCTGCTCGCAGACAACACCCGACTGCTGTCATTTTGAGGAGATAGACCGATGTGGAAACACGCATTTGTGCTGGGCATCAGCCTGTTGCTCGCGACCCCTGCTGTGGCGGCTCCTGCACCCGAAAATCCCGACCGGCAGACCTCGTGGGGGCTGTACCTCACTGCGAAGGAAGCCTTCGACATGAAGCAGGCCGAAGGTGACAAGGTGCTGTTCATCGACGTGCGCGAACCTGTCGAGATGATGTTCACCGGCTTCACCGACGTGGTCGACGTGAACGTGCCCTACATGCAGGTCAACCCGTCGAAGTGGCACCCTAACAAGCCTGTGCTGGCCATGGAGATCAACAAGGATTTCGCGGCAGGCGTGGCCAAGGCGCTGGAAGATCGCGGGCTGGACAAGTCCACGCCGGTCATCCTGATGTGCCGGTCAGGCGGCGAACGCGGCGCGCCTTCTGCCAAGGCTCTTGAGGACCTCGGCCTGAAGGCTGTCTACGTCGTTGTCGACGGCTTTGAAGGCAGCGTTGCCAAGGACAATCCGAACGGGCCCTGGCGTACGAAGAACGGCTGGAAGAACTCGCAACTTCCCTGGGGCTATGAACTGAACCCCGAGAAGATCCAGCTGCGCCCCGGCACCTGAAGACGAGGGGCGAGGAACCTCTTCAGCCGCCTGTCGGGCTAGCCCGAGCGGCTGCTATAGCCTGTTCCTCCAGCGTCCGTGCGTCGCCGGGTGAGGACTTGCGCGGGTTGGTGCCGGCTGCGCTGTCCTTGAGCGATTTTTCCGGGTCTTCAGCTTGGCCACCAGCGCATCGATCGGCTCGGCGGGTGTCACTGCGGCTTGTCAAGGGCAACACCGGCATGTGCGGTTGCAAGAACCTGCCTGCCTGATTGATGAACCTGCAAACCAACTACGGCATGGAGAATGCAGAAAGTTCGGGCGGATGTCTCAGAGATCAAGCCGCTGAGCACTGAGGGATCAAACTGGTTAACTACATCGCATTGTTACCCTTCTTTCGCCGCGCTTTGGTCGCGGGTCATGCGAACTGAAAACACAATTAGCCGCAATTGTTCCACGTGACGGCATGATTGGATATGTACCGGTGTCAAACCCAGCGAATGCCTGCCTTTGGAAAAGGCGCATCTGCTGCTGTTATGTGCACCGGCAGAAAGGTCTGTCATGGCGGCACGATTTGCGAGGGCGATCCTTCCGGTCCTCGGTCTTGTTCTTCTACCCACGATTTACGGCAATTCCGCAGCTGCGCAGACCACTGACGCCAGCGAGTGGAAGCTGCGCCAGCAGTCGGCGGACAGCTCCATCAGGATCATCGTAGGCGACATCAGCAGCACGTCACTGAGGGTGGCCGCGGACATGTCCAACCTGCTGGCGCGCAAGAATGGCCTGCGGCTTATCCCGATTGCCGGCCAGGGCGGCGTGGACAACATTTCCGACCTGCTCTACCTGCGTGACATCGATCTCACCATCGTGTCCCTGGACACACTGGAGCGGGTAAAGGCCGAGAACGTATTCCCGAACCTTGACCGGCGCATTGCCTACGTGACCAAGCTGTTCAATGAGGAAGTGCACATTGTTGCACGTCAGGATGCGACGGACATTACCAGCCTGGCGGGCAGGAAGGTTGGAGTTGGTCCTCGTGGTGCCAGCGGCGATTACTCCGCACAGGCCATTTTCCAGACGGCAAACGTTTCATATGAACCCGTACATGCCGACTATCCCACCGCCATGATGCTGCTGAAGCAGGGCGATCTCGACGCCGTGGTCATGGTGTCAGGCAAGCCGCTGCGTGCCCTTGAGGGGCTTGGCGACGCAAAGCTGCGACTGCTGCCGGTGAAGTACGATGTCAATGCCATGACGAGCTATTTGCCCGCGACGCTGAACGCCACAGACTACCCCGGTCTCGTGCCGGAAGGCGAAACCATCGACACGATCGCCACCCAGAATGTCCTGGTTGCCTTTAACTGGAAACAGGACACCAGCCGCTACAAGAAAGTCGCGACCTTCATCAACCAGATGTTCTCTAACGTCGGGGAACTGGCGGGTTCAGCCAACCATCCGAAGTGGCGTGAGATCAACCTGTCGGCCCGCTTGCCGAACTGGAAGCGCATTGACGCTGCAACCCAGGCGGTCGCAAGGCTCGGCCCCCTGGCCGCTGCCCCGCGACAGTGCAGCCCGGGCGACCTTCGTGCGGCCCTGAACGCGTACTTAACGGAAGCTAATATCCAGCTTACAGGTGAAATCTCGAAAGCGGACGCCGAGAAGCTGTTCATCGGCTTCCAGGAATGGGTCAAGACCCAGCCTGTTCAACAGTAGCCTGCCATTCGCCAGTTCACCCTTGCCGGCACACCCGCCAGCTCCAGAATCACGAAGAACACCATGTCCGTAGCAACAATCATTTGCCGTATGAACCTGCTTGCCCTTGCGGCACTCGTGTCCCTGTCACTGATTTCGGCACGCGCTGCCGCACAGTGGTATCCCAGTGAGCCGGTGAAACTGGTCATCATGGCTGGCAAGGGTGGCGGGGCCGACAAGATGGCCCGCATGTTCGCCAAGATCATAGAAGACGAAGGTCTCTCTCCCGTGCCGTTCGAACCGGTCAATATGGCAGGTGGTTCCGGGGGTGAGGCGCTGACGTTCCTCAAGCAGAACAATGGCAATCCGCATGTCGTCATGGTGACGCTCAACAGCTTCTACACCACGCCACTGACGCAGCCTGACCTGGACATCGACATCAGCAAGTTCACCCCCATTGCCCGCATGGCTGAAGACATCTTCATGTTGTGGGTCGCCAGGGACAGCGGCATTACCAGCCTTGAGCAGTTCCTCGAACTGGCAAAGGACCAGGGCACCAACTGGGTCATGGCCGGCACCGGCAAGAGCGGTGAGGACAACCTGCTTACCAACCTGATGAACCATGAGTTCGGCCTGCGCATGGAGTACCGGGCGTTCAAGGGCGGCGGCGACGTGGCGCGCGAACTGGTCGAGATGAAGGCCAACTCCACCGTGAACAATCCCTCCGAACAGGATGACTTCTACCGGGAGGGTAAGTCGGTGCCGATTGCCGCCTTTACACCGGAGCGGCTGGAGCAATATCCCGATGTGCCCACCTTCGCAGAAAAGGGGCGCGACCTTGCCTACTTCATGCAGCGTTCAATCGTCGGCCCACCCGGCATGGATCCGGAAGCTGGCGAGTTCTACAGCCAGCTTTTCCAGGCTGTGTACGAGTCGAAGGAGTGGCAGGACTACATGAACAGCAATAGCCTGCGCGGCGAGTTCGCGACCGGCGATGGCCTCATGCAGTACTGGATGCATGGTAGTGAAGTCCACCGCAAGATGCTGATCGAAATGAAGGCGTCGAACTGAAGACATCTGGCACGTCACGTTGTCCGGCGAAGAGTTCAGTTCGCTTGGCGCCGGCAATGCGGCCCGTGCGCTCAGTCTTCACGCGGGTCCTGCTTAAGCCGCCTGTCGAACTGGCACGAGCGGCTGCTATAGCCTGTTCCAACAGCGTCCGTGCGTCGTCGGGTGAGGGCTTGCGCGGGTTGGTGCCGGCAGCGCTGTCCTTGAGCGATTTTTCCGCGATCCGCTCGACGCAATCAGACGGAACACCGATTTCGCTGAGCGAGCGCGGGATGTTCAGGTCATCCAGCAACTGCTCGACGGCTGCAATGAATCCCTCGACCGAGGTGTCGTCCAGTTGCATCGCCTGTGCCATCCGCAGGACCTTTGCGTCCATGCCCGGCAGGTTGTAGCGCAGTACCACCGGCAGAATGATCGCATTGGTCAGCCCGTGCTGGGTGTTGAACTCTGCGCCGACCATGTGGGAGATCGCATGCACCATGCCCAATCCCTTCAGGAAGGCGATGCCGGCCAGGCATGACCCGACCAGCATTCCGCCTCGGGCGGTCATGTTTTCCGGCTCGCGAACCGCCACCGGCAACGACCGGGCAATCAGGTGCAGGCCTTCAAGCGCCAGCCCATCACACAGCGGATGAAAGCCCGGCACGCAATAGGCCTCGATGGCATGGGTGAGCGCGTCGGCGCCGGTCCACGCCGTCAGGTTGGCCGGCAAGCCCACCGTTAGGGCAGGGTCGAGCAGCGCCAGTGAGGGTTTCAGGCCCGGGTGCCAGATGCAGAACTTCATTCCTTTTTCGACGTGCGTCACCATCGCCGTGCTTTCCGTTTCAGCGCCGGTTCCGGCGGTGGTCGGGATGGTGATCAGTGTCGGAAAAGGTTGATCAGGGGCGATTACTGGCACTGCTTGCTCGAACTCGAATGCCCAAAGGTCCACATCGTTGTTGGCTGTCAGGCAAACCGCCTTGCCGCCGTCCATGGCGCTGCCGCCGCCGATCGCGATGATTGCGTCGTGATCACCTGTTCGGAATGCATCCCGTCCGGCCCCGATCTCGTCGTCACGCGGGTTTGGAGAAATGTCGGAAAACATGGCGCAACTCAGGCCGGCTTCAGCGAGGTGCCCCTGCAGTTCGGCAATGAACGGCAGGTTACGGCTGCCGCGATCGGTCACGATGAGCGGATTGCGGATGCCCATGCCGGCACACCGTACGCCGATTTCGCAAAGCCGTCCTGGGCCGTAAGCAATCGGCACCGGAAATGTCCAGTCCTGGAAGGCAAGAAGATCCGTGTCCGCGCCGATGGAGGACATCAGTCCTCCTTGAGGTCCTGCTTGAGCCGCTTGTCGAGGTAGCTGGCGCAGATTTTGGTCAGTTCGGGGATCTTGCCTTCGAAGAAGTGGTTGGTGTCGGGCATCACCTCGTGGTCAATCTTGATGCCCTTCTGGGTCTTCAGCTTGGCCACCAGCGCATTGATCGAGTCGG
>CAYMJJ010000030.1:0-26736 GCA_964390445.1 uncultured Anderseniella sp. | reverse complement strand
CGCCCGAAGGCGGCACCATTGTCACCGTGCAGTTCACCGCCGGCCATGTAGACGGTGTTGCCGTTCACCGTGGCAAGCGTCCTCGCCACGTCCGAGGAATTGGTCACGACAGTGAGGGCGGACTTGTTGAGCAGCGCCCGCGCCAGGAAGCTGGTGGTCGTGCCGGTGTCGAGCATGATGCTGTCGCCATCCTCGATCATGGCGGCCACATGGGCCGCTAGGCGCTGCTTGGCAGTGGCGTTCTCGCGCATGCGGCGTTCAAAAGGTGCCTCGCTTGCCTGGACGGCAGCGCGGACCGAGCCATGCACCTTCACCAGCTCGCCGGACCGGGCCAACGGAGCTACGTCACGGCGCACCGTTTCGCGCGAAACGGCAAGCCGTGCCGCAAGATCGCCAATGCGCAAGCTGCCGCCCGCGCGCAAAAGCTGCATGATCTGTTGCTGCCTCGGGCTGCGATCCGTGTGTTTCATGTGACAATATGGCCAAATCTTGTGGCATTTGCAGAATAATGATGCCTTCACTGTCAAATTTGCCACATGAACCCACAAAAAACCACATCAAATCCACAACCCACATTGACACCATGCGACGGTACGCCTCACACTTCCCGGCAGGGTCGAAGTGGTTCCGCACGGCAGCAATGAAACGGCACCGCTTCAGATCGATGGTCAGGCAGCAACAGGAGAGTGTTTCGACATGAAAACCAAGGGTATCGCGCGAACGGCCGGTCTCGCCGCGGCAATGACACTGGCAACCGCCATGACGTTTACATCGGCATGGGCCGAGGTTGAATCGAAGGACCCGATCAAGCTGACGCTGCATGACTGGACAGGCCAGTTGATCACGACCCGCATTATGGGCGAAGCCCTAAAGAAGGCCGGCTACAACGTCGAGTATGTGCAAGCCGACTATATCGCCCAGTTTGCCGGACTGAAGACCGGCGACCTGCACGTCGCCATGGAAATCTGGGAGACGACGGGCCGCGATGCCATGGATGAAGCCACCGCTACCGGCACCGTGGAAAACCTCGGCGAAACCGGCATGCAGGCCATCGAGGAATGGTGGTTCCCCAGCTACATGAAGGAAAAATGCCCCGGCCTGCCCAATTGGGAAGCCTTGAAGGACGAGAAATGTGCCGAGGCCTTCGCCACCGCTGAAACGGCGCCGAAGGGCCGCTACCTGGGTGGTCCGGTGACCTGGGGCGGCTATGACGATGAACGCGTGGAAGCCCTGGAACTGCCGTTCGAAGTGGTTCACGCCGGCACGGATGCTGCGCTTTTCGCAGAACTGGAGTCCGCTTACCAGCGCCAGGCGCCGATCATGCTGTGGGTGTATGCACCCCACTGGGCGCCCGCCAAGTACAAGGGCGAGTGGGTCGAGTTTCCGGCCTACACCAAGGAATGCTACGAGGACGCCTCGTGGGGCTCCAACCCGGACGCCAAGTATGACTGCGGCAAGCCGCGCGGTCCGATCTGGAAAGTTGCGTGGTCCGGTGTGAAGGACAAGTGGCCCGGTGCCCACAAGGCCATCCAGGCGTTCACCATCAACAACGACGAGATGGGCGCGATGATCACCGAAGTCGACCTCAACGGCAAGAAACTCGAAGACGTCGTTGCAGACTGGATGTCCAAGAATGAAAGCCGCTGGTCGGATTGGGTCAAGTAGTTCCCCCGGGCTGCCTGATCAAACCTGATGCTTCTGGCTGCGGCTCAAACCGGTGAGCCGCGGCCGGGCTGCATTCAAGATATCGAGACATGACAGAACCATCCGCCCGCAAGGTTAGCCTTGGTCTGAAGTCGGTGTGGAAGCTGTTCGGCGACGGCGCAGAGGCCACCCTGCGCGAAGCCGGCGGCAACCCCTCACCGCAGTTGCTGCGCGAGCGCGCCATCGTGCCGGCCGTGCGCAATGTCAGCCTAGATGTGCATGAAGGTGAGTGCTTCGTCATCATGGGGCTGTCGGGCTCCGGCAAGTCAACGCTGGTGAGGTGCATGTCACGCCTGATCGAGCCGACAGCCGGTGAAATCCTGTTCAATGGCGAGAACCTGCTGGCAGTGTCGGCGCAACGGTTGATCGAGATCCGCCGGCACCGGATGGGCATGGTGTTCCAGCATTTCGCCTTGCTGCCGCACCTGAACGTGCTGGGCAACGTGGCGTTTCCGCTGGAGGTGCAGGGCGCGGCGCGCACCGCGCGCGAGGCGCGGGCCCGCGAGATGATCGAACTGGTGGGCCTTGGCGGGCGCGAAGGCTTCTATCCGCGCGAGTTGTCCGGCGGGCAGCAGCAGCGTGTCGGCATTGCGCGGTCACTCGCGGTGGAGCCCGATGTGTGGTTCCTCGACGAGCCGTTCTCCGCGCTGGACCCGCTGATCCGGCGCGAGATGCAGGACGAGTTCATGCGGCTGCAAGCGGTATTGAAGAAATCCATCGTGTTCATCACCCACGACTTCGACGAGGCGATCCGCGTGGCAGACCGCATCGCCATCATGAAGGATGGCGCGGTGGTGCAGATCGGCACGCCCGAGGAGCTGGTGATGGCACCGGCCGATGACTACGTCGCCGAGTTCACCCGCAATGTGTCAAAGTCCAAGGTGGTGCGGGTTGCAGCACTGATGAAGCCGCTGCCGAAGCGGGCCCCGCGGGGCGGTTATGCAGCCGACATCGCGGCAGACCTGCGCATTGCCGAGGCCGCGCCTGCATTCCTCGGGGCGGACAAGCCGCTGCGCGTGATCGCCCCGGATGGCAAGCCGGTCGGTGAGCTTGACCAGGCTGACGTGGTCAAGCTGATGATGCAGGGCTGACCCGATGAGCGTTGCCGGAAACGACCTGTCCTTCGAACCCGCCCGCCGCACACCGGTCATGAGTCCCATGCGGATGATCTGGATGGCGGCGGTCATGGCTGTGCTGGCGCTGTGGATGTGGGGCAAGGACGTGTTTCCGTGGGCGTTCAAGGTGCCGCGCGAGATGCGCATTCCGGCGCGCACCTGGATCGGCGACGGCATGGACTGGCTGGTCGGGCACGCAACGTTCGGGTTGTTCACCTTCACCGAGTTCACGCGGTTCCTGGCCAGCGTCATCGAAGCGCCCTACCGGCTGGCGCTCAACCTGCTGTCGTCGGGGTTCGTTTCCGGTCAGGGTTCGGACGCAGTGCAACTGCTGCCACCGGCATCATGGATCGCGGTCATCGGCGTGTTTGCGATTACGGCCCTCTATGCAGGCGGGCTTCGGCTGGCGCTGCTGGTCGGCGGGTGCTTCGCCTTCATTGCGCTGTTCGGCCAGTGGAACAACGCCATGATCACGCTGGCCTCGATCCTGATCGCGGTGCCAATCGGCACGGTGGGCGGGATGCTGCTGGGCATTGCCGCGTGGCGCTGGCCGGGGGTCGACACCGGCTTGCGCCCGGTGCTGGACCTTATGCAGACGATCCCGGTGTTTGCCTACCTGGTGCCGATCCTCGTGCTGTTCGGGTTCGGCCCGACGTCGGCCATCATCGCCACCATCATCTATGCCATGCCGCCGATGACCCGCATCACCACGCTGGCGCTGCGCGGCGTTGCTGCAGAGATCAAGGACCTCGGCAACATGGTCGGCTGCACGCATCGGCAGATGGTGTGGCGGATCATGGTGCCGTCGGCCATGCAGAGCCTGATGGTGGGCGTCAACCAGGTGATCATGCTGTCGCTCAACATGGTGATCATCGCCTCCATGATCGGCGCAGGCGGGCTTGGCTTCGAAGTGTTGACCGCGCTGCGCCGGCTTGATATCGGCGCCGGGGTGGAGGCAGGCTTTGCCATCGTGGCGCTGGCCGTGGCGCTTGACCGGTTGTCGCAGGCGCTGGCCAGGCGCGCCACCTCGCACCACCATGTTGATAGGCCGGGAAGCAGTCTGGTTGCGCGCCATCCCTATACGTTCGCGGCGCTGGCGCTGGTGCTCATGACGGGGCTTGCCGGGCTGGTGCTGCCGGCCATCCAGTCGTTTCCCGAAGCCATGCGGCTGACCACGGGCGATTTCTGGAACGACGTCGTCAAGTGGATCAACATCAACTATTTCGACCAGCTGGAAGCGGTCAAGAATGCGCTGCTGCTCAACGTGATGATCCCGTTCAAGCGCTTCCTGACGGACCTGCCGTGGGCCGGCGTCGTGGGCCTCGTGGCGCTGGCGGGGTGGAGCCTCGGCGGGGTGCGGCTGGCTCTGCTGACGGGGGTGCTGGCCTTCCTGATTGCGGCGACCGGCCAGTGGGAAAAGGCCATGGTCACCGTCTACCTGTGCGGCATCTCGGTGGTGCTGGCCTGCCTGATCGGCATACCCGTCGGCATCTTCACCGCGTCCAGCCGGCGGCTGTGGAACTGGGTCGAGGCTGTCATCGACACCCTGCAAACGCTGCCCTCGTTCGTCTACCTGATGCCGGCGGTGATGCTGTTCCGGGTCGGCGATTTCACTGCCATGCTGGCGGTGGTGGCTTATGCGGTGTCACCGGTCATCCGGTATACCGCACTGGGCCTGCAACGGGTGCCGGAAAACCTGATCGAGGCGGGCCGCGCCACCGGCTGCACCGACTGGCAATTGATGACCAAGATCAAGCTCAAGCTGGCCATGCCCGAGATCATGCTGGGCATCAACCAGACCGTGATGCTGGCATTGTCGATGCTGGTGATCACCGCGCTCGTCGGCACCCGCGATCTTGGTCAGGAGGTCTATATCGCGCTGACCAAGGCCGATACCGGGCGCGGACTGGTCGCTGGCCTTGCGGTTGCCTTCATTGCCATCATTGCAGACCGGCTGATCACCGCCGGAGCGGTGCGGTTGCGGGCACGCTTCGGCCTTTCACAACAGGAGGCAGCGCAATGAGCGATGCCCGCGACCGGATTGCCGCACTGGCCATCTGGAAAGGCCCTGTCGAGATCGAACCGCTGAAGGGCGGATTGTCCAATGAGAGTTACACGGTCGCGTCGGGGGCCGAAAAATACGTGGTACGGTTGGGCTCGAACTACCCGTTCCACCACGTGTCGCGCGAACGCGAACTGATGACGGCGCGTGCCGCCCACGCGGCAGGGTTTGCGCCGGAAGTGGTGCATGCAGAGCCCGGGCTGATGGTGTCGCGCTTCATCAACGGCGTCACCTATGGCGAGCAGGACGTGCGAGACAACCTCGCTGACATCGCCCGGCTGATGCGGCGGTTTCACATCGCAATGCCCGGCCATGTGTCGGGCGCGGGCTTCATCTTCTGGGTGTTTCACGTGATCCGCGACTACGGCCACACGCTGGTGGCAGGCAACAGCCGCCTTGCGGGTGAGGTGCCTGGCTATGTCGATCTCGCGGCACGGCTCGAAGCGGTGCAGCAACCGTTGCCGATCGTGTTCGGCCATCACGACCTGCTGCCAGCAAACTTCATCCATGACGGCAACCGCTTGTGGCTGATCGATTTCGAGTACGCAGGCTTCGGCACCGCCATGTTCGACCTTGCCGGCATCGCCTCCAACGCCGGGTTCAACGAGGCCGAAGCAGACCAGTTGCTGGCGGTCTATTTCGACACCGCTCCGTCGGCAGCGCTGCGCCAGTCCCATGCCGCGATGCAATGTGCATCGCTGCTGCGCGAGGCGATGTGGAGCATGGTGTCGGAGCTTCATCTCAATGCACCCGGTGTCGACTATGAAGCCTACACCACAGAAAATCTCGACCGGCTGCGCGCCAGTCTCGACACATATCAAACCGCTTACGGAAAGGTCTGAACGGCCATGAACTCATTGCCAGACAAGGCGCAGATCATCGTCATTGGCGGCGGCATCATCGGCTGTTCGACGGCCTATCACCTGGCGCGTGACCACAAGGCCGACGTGTTGTTGCTTGAACAGGGCCAGTTGACCTCCGGATCCACCTGGCATGCAGCCGGGCTGGTGGGGCAGTTGCGCTCGTCAGCCTCGATCACCCAGGTACTGAAATACTCGGTCGACCTCTACAAGCGGCTGAAGGACGAGACCGGGCTGGAAACCGGATGGAAGATGACCGGCTGCCTGCGGCTGGCCTGCAACGAGGACCGCTGGACCGAGTACAAGCGCCTCGCCACCACCGCGCGCAGCTTCGGCATGGACATGCAATTGCTGTCGCCGTCCGAAGTGAAGAAGATGTGGCCGCTGATGGAAACCCAGGACCTCGTCGGGGCCAGCTATCTGCCCACCGATGGCCAGGCCAGCCCGTCCGACATCACCCAGTCGCTGGCCAAGGGCGCACGCATGCACGGCGCGAAACTGGTCGAGGGCGTGCGGGTCACAGGATTCCGCAAGCACGGCGACCGGATCACCCACGTCGAGACCAGCCAGGGCGTGATCGAATGCGAGAAGGTGGTCAACTGCGCCGGGCAATGGGCACGCCAGGTGGGTGCCATGGCCGGCATCAACGTGCCGCTGCAACCGGTCAAGCACCAGTACATCATCACCGAGGCGATCGAAGGCCTGTCATCTGAAGCCGCCACCATCCGGGACCCGGACCGGCGCACCTACTTCAAGGAGGAAGTCGGTGGGCTGGTGATGGGCGGTTATGAACCGGATCCCATAGCATGGACCACCGGCGACGTTCCGCACGACTTCCAGTTCCAGCTGTTCGATGATGACTGGGACCACTTCGAACAGCACCTGGGTCAGGCCATCGCGCGGGTGCCGGTGCTGGCTGATACCGGCGTCAAGCAGATGATCAACGGACCGGAAAGTTTCACGCCGGATGGCAACTTCATCCTGGGCGTGGCACCGGAGTGCGCCAACATGTATGTCGGCGCGGGCTTCAACGCGTTCGGCATTGCCTCGGGCGGTGGGGCGGGCTGGGTTCTCGCCGAGTGGGTCAACTCCGGCGAGGCACCGATGGACCTGTGGGTGGTTGACATCCTGCGGTTTTCCGAACTGCACAAGGACCGCGACTGGGTCTGCGAGCGCACGCTGGAAGCCTATGGCAAGCACTACACCATCGGCTTCCCGCACGAGGAGTATACCTCCGGCAGGCCGCGCATCGTCTCGCCACTGTACGAGCGGCTACAGGGGTACCGTGCCGTATTCGGGTCCAAGCTGGGCTGGGAGCGGCCCAACTGGTTTGCGCCCGACGGCATGGAGCCGCGCGACGAATACAGCATGGGCCGGCAGAACTGGTTCGACGCCGTGGCCGCAGAGCACCGTGCGGTGCGCGAGGCCGCCGGCGTGTTCGACCAGTCCTCGTTCGCCAAGTTCGAGCTGTCCGGCCCCGGTGCTGCCCAGGCGCTCGACTGGATTTGCGCCAACCACGTCAGCAAGCAGCCGGGCCGGTTGACCTATACCCAAATGCTCAATTCGCGCGGCGGCATCGAGGCAGACCTCACGGTGGCGCGGCTGGAGGATGACCTGTTCTACATCGTTACCGGCACAGGCTTTCGCGCGCATGATACCCACTGGATCCGCTCGCACATACCAGCTGGCTGCAAGGCGCATCTCACCGACGTGACCGAGGACTGGGGTACACTGTCGCTGATGGGGCCAAAGGCGCGGGACATCCTGGCTGCGGTAACGGATGCAGATGTCTCGAACGAGGTATTTCCGTTTGGCCATGTGCGCGAGATCGCCATTGCCGGGCATCGTGTTCGGGCGCTTCGAGTGACCTATGTCGGCGAGCTTGGCTGGGAGTTGCACATGCCGATTGCGGGTGCTGGCGACGTGTTCGATGCATTGATGGCGGCGGGCCAGCCGCTGGGCCTCAAGCCTGCGGGATACCGCGCCATCGAAAGCCTTCGGCTGGAGAAGGGTTACCGTGCGTGGGGGTCTGACATCACCCCCAATGATTCCCCCTTCGAGGCTGGTCTCGGCTGGGCGGTGAAGCTGAAGCGCAATCTGGATTTCATGGGCCGCGAAGCAGCAGAACGCGCTGCTGCGAACCCGCTCAAGAAGCGCATGGTGGGCTTCACCGTGGACGACCCCGACGTCATCCTGCTTGGCCGTGAAACGGTGCTGCGCAATGGCACATTTGCCGGTTATCTGTCTTCGGGCGGGTTCGGCCATACACTCGGCAAACCGGTGGGCTATGGCTACCTGCGCAGGGCAGACGGTGTCGACGATGAGTGGATCGGGGCGGGCAGCTATGAACTGGTGGTGGCCGGAGACCGGGTGCCGGCGAGGGTGTGGCTGGAACCGATGTACGACCCCGGCGCGGACCGGGTCAAAGGCTGACTACGGAACCGGCGGCAGATGGTGTTCTTGAAGGTTTGATTGAGTTCCTGGAGGAGTGGTGGAGCCAGGCGGAATCGAACCGCCGACCTCTACAATGCCATTGTAGCGCTCTCCCAACTGAGCTATGACCCCGTTCCTTCCAAACAGGCCCGGCTTGGGCAGCGGGCCAAAACGGCGGGATGAAGCCACCTGCTCCATCCAGCCTGCGGCGTGATACCGGCCTACCGTGCCGATGTCAATCCGGGTAATCGTGCCAGAAGGCTTAATCAGACCTCGTCTTCGCCCGGCTTGCCGCCACCGATCAGGTCGCCGACGCCCGCGTCACCTTCTTCCTCGTCATCGTCGAGGAACACATCAGCGGTGTCATCATCATCGTCATCGTCGAGTTCGACGTCTTCGATGCCTGCGGTTTCATCATCATCGGCGTCATCGGCATCATCGTCGAGATCTTCGAGGCTGACCAGCGTGTCGTTGTCCTCGATGTCGTCCACTTCTTCCTTCTCGACCACCTTCGGTGCCGCCTTGTGCCTGGGAGCAGGTCCATCCGCCTTGGACGGCAGCACTGCTTCAGCCACGAAGTTCGTATCGCACTTCGGGCAGACGATCGGTGTCTTTTGCAAATCATAGAAGCGTGCGCCGCAGCTCGGGCAGGTGCGCTTCGTGCCAAGTTCGTCGCTGACCACGGGTTCAACGTCCCTTCATTCGACAGATGCCGGTTGATTGATTTGCGGTTCCCATGCCATGCGAAGGCAGGCTTGTCAAAAGCCAATTTGTACGCAGCAAATATGGCATGGCATCGCAGTGTATGGTACGCAGCGCCCCTGCCGGCCTGCCGGCTTGTGTCCAATCCCATCCCAGTGGAAACCCGCGCCCTTGTCCGATCGCCCTCAACAACCACTTGCCTGCCTCGTATCGCCCGCACTCTCGGGGCGCGCACGGGTGCCCGGCGACAAGTCAATCTCGCACCGTTCGCTGATGTTCGGGTCCATGGCACTGGGCGAAACTGTCGTAACCGGGCTGTTGGAAGGCGAGGACGTGCTCAACACCGCAAAGGCCATGGCGGCGCTGGGCGCACGGGTGGAACGGTGGAACGATGATGCCAGCTGGCATGTCACAGGCGTCGGGCTGGGCGGCTTCGCGGCGCCGGCGCAAACCATCGACTTCGGCAACTCCGGCACCGGTGCGCGCCTCGTCATGGGCCTCATCGCCACCTCGCCCATCTCGGCGCGGATGTCGGGCGATGCCTCGCTGCGCTCACGGCCAATGAGCCGCATCGTGACGCCGCTGCAGGCGTTCGGCGCCCGCTTCGAAACCGCAGAGGGCGGGCGGATGCCGCTGACCGTGCATGGTGCACACGACCCCGTGCCGGTCGAGTACCGGCTGCCGGTAGCCTCGGCGCAGGTCAAGTCCGCGGTGCTGCTGGCGGGGTTGAATGCACCCGGCACCACCACGGTGATCGAACCGGAAGCCACCCGCGACCATACCGAGAAGATGCTCGAGGGCTTCGGCGCACAGCTTTCCTATGGCGAGGCGGATGATGGCGCGCGTACCATCACCGTCAGGGGCCACGTGGAACTGACCGGCCAGCGCATCGAGGTGCCGGGTGATCCGTCGTCGGCAGCGTTTCCGCTGGTGGCTGCGCTGATCACGCAAGACAGCGAGATCACCATCGAGAACGTACTGCTCAACCCAACCCGCACCGGACTGATCACCACGCTGGTCGAGATGGGGGCCGACATCACCATCGCCAACCAGCACCTGTCGGGCGGCGAACCGGTGGGCGACGTGACGGCGCGCTCAAGCCGGCTTCGCGGCGTCACCGTGCCGGCCTCGCGCGCGCCGTCCATGATCGACGAATATCCGGTACTGGCGGTGGCCGCCGCTTACGCGCGTGGCACCACACGGATGGAGGGCCTGCACGAACTGCGCGTCAAGGAAAGCGACCGGCTGGCTGCCGTGGCGGCCGGGTTGAAGGCAAACGGTGTTGCGTGCGAGACCGGTGACGACTGGCTCGAGGTAACCGGTGGTGATGGCAAGGTTGCCGGTGGCGGCATGGTGACCACGCACCTCGATCACCGCATTGCCATGTCGTTCCTGGTAATGGGGCTTGCCAGTACAGCGCCTGTGGCCGTTGACGACGGCAACGTGATGGCCACCAGCTTCCCGGGCTTCCGTACGTTCATGAGCAACTTGGGTGCGCGTTTCGAGGACACCGGGCATTGAGCACGTCGACCGCCAGCCCCCTTGTCATTGCCGTTGACGGCCCGGCCGCATCGGGCAAGGGCACCCTGGCGCGCCGGCTGGCCGCGCATTACGGGCTCGGTTACCTCGACACCGGCTCGCTGTACCGGGCCACCGGCCTTGCGGTGATGCTGGCCGGCGGCGACCCCGGCGACGAAGCTGCTGCACTCAACGCCGCACGCGCGCTTGACCCGCGCCGCTTCACCGATGACCAGTTGCGCAGCCCCGGTGCGGGCGAAGCTGCCTCGCGGGTGGCCGCACTGCCGCCGGTGCGCCAGCAGTTGCTGGCCTACCAGCGCCAGTTTGCCGAAACCCTGCCCGGTGCCGTGCTGGACGGGCGCGACATCGGCACCGTGGTCTGCCCCGATGCGGATGCGAAACTTTTCGTCACCGCCCTGCCGGAAACCCGCGCCCAGCGCCGCCACCTCGAACATCTCGGCCGCGGCGAGGACATTTCCTACGAAGACGTGCTGGCAGATATCCGCCGCCGCGACGAGCGTGACTCGAGCCGCGCGGTCGCCCCGCTCACGCCGGCCCACGACGCTCACTTGCTCGATACGACAGAATTGGGTATAGAAGCCGCGTTCCAGGCCGCTCTTGACCTAGTCGAGAGTGTTTTGCATGAGCGGGGGCAGCCTGCCTGACGGCAGTAGCGCCCCTTCATTCGTTTCTGGACATCGCACTCGACAGCGCGCGACTGCAGCCTGGACGCCTGGGCGCGCTGCCGTTTGATGATGGCCGGAAACACTCATTGTTTGGTGCCCGTGCTGCCCAACCCTACCTGCCATTTCCGGCAGGTTATCAGCGCAAACCGGGATGTCCTGCGGCAATTACCGTGGGCCAGACAGATACCTTGATTGAAAGAAGGCAAGTGAATGGCTGAAACCAGTTCCCTCAATCCGAGCCGCGACGACTTCGCGGCCATGCTCGATGCGAGCTTCAACGAAGAAACCAATGCCGAAGGTACCGTCGTAAAAGGCAGGATCGTTGCCATTGAAAACGATCTGGCCATCATCGACGTTGGGCTCAAGACCGAAGGCCGCGTGGCGCTGCGCGAATTCCGCAGCCCCGGTTCCGACATCGACCTCGTTGTCGGCGACGAAGTGGAAGTGTTCCTGGACCGCATCGAAAACGCCATGGGCGAAGCCGTCCTGTCGCGCGACAAGGCACGGCGCGAGGAAGCCTGGGTTCGCCTTGAAAAGTCATTCGAAGACAATGATCGCGTCGACGGCGTGATCTTCGGCCGCGTCAAGGGTGGCTTCACGGTCGACCTCGGCGGTGCTGTTGCATTCCTGCCCGGTTCGCAGGTCGACATCCGCCCGGTGCGCGACGTCACGCCGCTGATGAACATGACGCAGCCGTTCCAGATCCTGAAGATGGACAAGCGCCGCGGCAACATCGTCGTATCGCGCCGTGCCATCATGGAAGAAACCCGCGCCGAACAGCGTTCGGAACTGGTGCAGAACCTCGCTGAAGGCCAGGTGGTCGAAGGTGTGGTCAAGAACATCACCGATTACGGTGCGTTCGTCGACCTCGGCGGCATCGACGGCCTGCTGCACGTCACCGATATCTCGTGGAAGCGCGTCAACCATCCGACCGACGTGCTGTCGGTTGGCCAGTCCGTCAACGTGCAGATCATCAAGATCAACCCGGACACCCAGCGTATCAGCCTTGGCATGAAGCAGCTGGAAAGCGATCCGTGGGATGGTGTCGAAGCCAAGTACCCGGTCGGCATGCGCGTCAAGGGCCGCGTGACCAACATCACCGACTACGGCGCATTCGTCGAACTGGAAGAAGGCATCGAAGGCCTTGTCCACGTGTCGGAAATGAGCTGGACAAAGAAGAACGTGCACCCTGGCAAGATCGTTTCCACCTCGGAAGAGATCGAAGTGGAAGTGCTCGAAGTGGACCCGGCCAAGCGCCGCGTTTCGCTGGGCCTCAAGCAGACCACCGAGAACCCGTGGGCATCGTTCTCCGACCGTTACCCGGCCGGCACGCTCGTCGAAGGCGAGATCAAGAACATCACCGAGTTCGGTCTGTTCATCGGTCTCGAAGGCGATGTCGACGGCATGGTTCACCTGTCCGACCTGGACTGGAACCGGTCCGGCGAAGACGCCATCCAGGACTACAACAAGGGCGACGTCGTCAAGGCTGTCGTGCTCGACGTGGACCAGGACAAGGAGCGCATCTCGCTCGGCATCAAGCAGCTTGGCGGCTCGCCGGCTGAAAGCGCTTCGGCCGGTGGCGTGCGCAAGGGTGCTACGGTGACCTGTGAAGTGACCGAGGTGCAGGAAAACGGCATCGAGGTGAAGGTCGCAGGCAGCGACATGACGGCGTTCATTCGCCGCTCGGACCTTGCTCGCGAGCGGTCTGACCAGCGGCCTGAACGCTTCGCTGTCGGAGAAAAGGTCGACGCACGCGTCACCCAGTTCGACAAGAACGCCAACAAGATCGGCCTGTCGATCAAGGCGCTCGAGATTGCCGAGGAAAAGGCTGCCGTCGAGCAGTACGGTTCGTCGGACTCGGGCGCATCGCTGGGCGACATTCTGGGCGCTGCCCTGAACAAGGCCAAGGACGGCGATGACGGCAAGTAAGCCGCATCGCTTTCACGAGACTTGACGTATACTGCCGGCCGGTTTCGATTTTCGGAACCGGCCGGTTTCATTTTGCAGACCCGGTCAACAGTTCTATAACGCCGCTACCGGACCAAGAACCAAGGGATGATCAGGATGCCGCTGGAGGCCGATACCATTGTGGCAAAACGCAAGTTGCGCAACCGCGTCTCATTCTGGCGGACGTTGGCGCTGGTGCTGGCCGGCGCAACGCTTGTGGCGCTGACCTGGGCAGCCGGTTCAAAAGGCGGTTTTGACCTGGGCAAAAGCACTGACCACGTGGCGCGCATCCGGGTGGAAGGGCTGATCACCGGCGATACCAATACCTTGAAGATGCTGAAAGACATCGAGGCGGCCAAGCAGGTCAAGGCACTGATGGTGCTGATCGACAGTCCCGGTGGCACGACGGCAGGCTCCGAGGCGATCTATGAACGGCTGCGGCTGATCGCGAAAGAGCGGCCCGTCGTGGCGGTCATGGGCACGGTGGCTGCGTCCGGCGGATATATCACCGCCATCGGCGCTGATCACATCGTGGCGCGCGGCAACACCATTACCGGGTCAATTGGCGTGATCTTCCAGTGGGCGCAGGTCAAGGATCTGCTCAACACGCTCGGCGTCCAGTTCCGCGAGCGCAAGTCGGGCGACTTGAAGGCCGAGCCGAACATGTTCAACGAACCGAGCGAAGAGACGCTTGCCGTTACCGACGCCATGATCCGCGACAGCTTCAACTGGTTCACCGGGCTGGTCAGGGAACGTCGCGGGCTGGACGCGCAACAGATGGCACTGATTTCTGACGGACGCGTGTTTACCGGACGCCAGGCGATTGCCGCGAAACTGGTGGACAGCATCGGCGGCGAGGAAGAAGCGCGCGACTGGTTGCAGAAGCAGCACTCCATCGCCTCAAGCCTGAAAGCCGTCGACTGGAAACCTGAAGCGGAGGCGAGCTCAAGGGGGCTTGGCCTGTTCGGACTGCGGATGATCGCCCAGAAGCTTGGTTTTGGTGGCATTTTCGAACATGCCACAGATCAGATAGTGAGACTTGACGGACTATTGGCGCTTTGGCACCCTGAATTGAGATGAGAGCGGGCGTGGCAAGGGTTGACTGCGATTTTGGTGGTGCAGTTGCCCCAATCCTGCGCATGTGTGCTGCAACGCAGGGAGGGGCACAGCAAAAATGATAAAATCGGAACTGATCCAGGAGATCGCGATGCGGCATCCGCACCTGTTCCAGCGGGACGTTGAGCGGATCGTCAACACCATTCTCGACGAGATCACCCAGGCGATGGCAGACGGCCATCGCGTCGAGTTGCGAGGATTCGGTGCCTTTTCCATCAAGGAAAGGGATGGCCGGTTGGGCCGCAATCCACGCACCGGAGAGCCGGTCAAGGTCGACGCCAAGCGGGTGCCGTTTTTCAAGACCGGCAAGGAACTGCGCGAGCGCCTTAATGGCGGCACGCACATCGGCAACGATGATGATGACGACAATGACAACTGATGCCGGCTCCGGGCGCAGCTGACGCTTGCAGCACTGCCGAAAGCCCGGCATGCCATCGACGAACCGGGAAAGACTTTCGACCGTGACTACAAAACGCTTCATTTCATGGCTTTTCGGCATTCCGGTGGCGATACTGCTGATCAGCTTTGCCGTGGCAAACCGGCAGTGGATCACTGTCTCGCTGGACCCGATAAGCCGTGAAACGCCGTGGCTTTCAGTGTCCATGCCCGCCTTCCTGTTGCTGTTCATTGGCATATTCCTCGGTCTGGTTGTGGGTGGCATGGTCACCTGGTGGCGCCAGGGCAAGTGGCGCAAGCAGGCCCGGAAGGCGCAGGCAGCCGGTGTCGTCAACTCCCCCTACACACCATCCTCACCGGCATCACCGGTACAGCAGCCCGGCACCGGCCTGACCCGGATTTCAGGACCCGCGGCCTGACGCCAAGGGCCGCATTGGCAACAGCCCCGCGCGCGGTCTATAAGACCCCGCGAGACAACGCCGGGCCATCAACCGGCAGCCGTTACGGAGCCTTCAATGTTCGACAACCCGATCTGCGTGGCGCTGGATACGCCCGACGCCGGCAAGGCTGCCCTGCTTGCGCGCTCATTGCGTGGGGCTGTTGGCCTGGTGAAGGTCGGGATGGAGCAGTTCTATGCGCAGGGCCGCGACGGCTATGAGCGCGTGGCCGCCGAAGGCGTGCCGGTATTCCTCGACCTGAAGCTGCACGACATTCCCAACACCGTCGCCCAGGGGCTCAACTCGCTGCTCAACCTGGCGCCGGCGCCCGCCATCGTCAACGTGCATGCCTCGGGCGGGCCAGCCATGCTGGAGGCCGCCGCACGCGCCGTGGACGGACGGGCAAAGCTGATCGCAGTGACCATCCTTACCAGCCTGTCCGACAGCGATATTCATGCCTCAGGTTTCGACCCCGCTGCCGGCGCCGCGGAAATGGCGGTGAAGCTGGCTGAACTGTCAAAGCAGTGCGGGCTTGACGGGGTGGTGTGCTCGCCACTCGATATCGCCGCCATCAAGCAGGCGTGCGGCACCGGATTCATGACCGTGGTGCCGGGGGTGCGGCCTGCCGGAGCCGACGCGCAGGACCAGAAGCGCATCGCGACGCCTGAAGCCGCGCGCGCCGCCGGTGCTGACATTCTAGTCATCGGCCGGCCGATTACCCAGGCTGATGATCCGGCCACCGCGGCAGCAGCCATTGCCGCCGCCGTGAAGGACGCATGATGACCGCGGACGTCCAGATCAAGATTTGCGGCCTGTCCGAGCAGCGGCACGTGCGCACCGCCGTCGAGGCGGGGGCCGGATTCGTGGGGTTCGTATTCTACGGTCCAAGCCCGCGCAATGTGTCCATTGCGGCCGCCCAGGCGCTTGCCGCCCCGGCACGCGGGCGGGCAAAGATCGTGGCGCTGGTGGTCGATGCCGATGATGGGCTTATCGATGTCATCAACACCGGACTGAAGCCCGACTACTTCCAACTGCACGGCTCGGAAACACCTGAGCGATGCAGCGAAGTGCAGGTGCGTACCGGCGTGCCGGTGATCAAGGCGATCAAGGTGCGCGAGCTGTCAGACATCGAAGGCGCTTCAGCCTATGCCGGTAACGTCGCGATCATCCTGTTCGACGCCAAGGCGCCGGAGACGCTGGATGGCGCACTGCCCGGCGGCAACGGGCTGGCGTTCGACTGGACGCTGTTGTCGCGCGAGCGCAGCGGCTATGACTTCATGCTGTCGGGCGGGCTGGATGCAGGCAATGTCGGCAAGGCCATCGACATCACCGGCGCGCCGATGGTGGACGTGTCGTCAGGCGTCGAAAGCGCGCCCGGCCGCAAGGATGACGCAGCCATCATCAAATTCATTGAGGCCGTGCGGCAGCACGGGTAGAACAGGCATTCACAAGGGTTCAATTCACCCGTTAATCCGCCTGATAGTAAGTTTGAGAAAGCGAGAGTTGATGACATCTCCTGCACCCAATTCGTACCGCACCGGACCGGATGAGAACGGCCTGTTCGGCATCTTCGGCGGGCGCTTCGTGGCCGAAACGCTGATGCCCAACATCCTCGAGCTGGAAGCCGCCTACAAGGCCGCCCGGCAGGATCCGGCCTACAAGGCAGAGCTTGACGAATTCCTCGAACATTACGTTGGAAGGCCGTCGCCGCTGTATTTTGCCGAGCGGCTGACCGAGCACCTGGGCGGGGCGAAGATCTATCTCAAGCGCGACGAGCTGAACCACACCGGCGCGCACAAGATCAACAATGTGATGGGCCAGATCCTGCTGGCGCGGCGCATGGGCAAGACCCGCATTATCGCCGAAACCGGTGCGGGCCAGCACGGCGTGGCAACCGCCACCGCGTGTGCGCGCTTCGGCTTGCAGTGCATCGTCTACATGGGCGCGACCGACGTGGAGCGGCAGGCACCGAACGTGTTCCGGATGAAGCTGCTGGGCGCGGAAGTGGTGCCGGTAACATCAGGCCGCTCAACCCTCAAGGACGCCATGAACGAAGCCCTGCGCGACTGGGTGTCGAACGTCGAGGACACGTTCTACTGCATCGGCACGGTGGCGGGCCCGCACCCCTACCCGGCCATGGTGCGCGACTTCCAGTCGGTGATCGGCGAGGAAACCAAGCGCCAGATGATGCAACGCGAAGGCCGCCTGCCGGACTCGCTGATTGCAGCCATCGGCGGCGGGTCCAACGCGATGGGCCTATTCTATCCGTTCCTTGATGACACGTCTGTCGCGATTTATGGCGTCGAAGCGGCCGGCAAAGGCGTTGACACCGATGAACACGCCGCCTCCATTACTGGCGGCCGTCCGGGCGTCTTGCACGGCAACCGCACCTACCTGTTGATGGACGATGACGGCCAGATCACTGAGGCACACTCGATCTCGGCCGGTCTCGACTACCCCGGAATCGGACCGGAGCATTCGTTCCTGCACGATATCGGCAGGGTCAACTACATTTCCGCAACAGATGATGAAGCACTCGATGCGTTCAAGCTGTGTTGCAAGCTGGAAGGCATCATTCCCGCACTCGAACCAAGCCACGCGCTGGCCAAGGTGATCGACCTTGCGCCCACGATGGACAAGGACCACCTGATGGTGATGAACATGTGCGGCCGCGGCGACAAGGACATCTTCACCGTTGCCCAGCACCTGGGGGTGAAGCTGTGAGCCAGCCTACCCGTATCGAACAGCGCTTTGCAGACCTGAAGTCGCAAGGCCGCGCCGCGCTGGTGACATTCGTGACCGCAGGTGATCCGGACTACGACACCTCGCTTGCCCTGCTCAGGGCGCTGCCGGCAGCCGGGGCAGACGTCATCGAACTTGGCATGCCCTTTACTGACCCCATGGCCGATGGACCAGCCATCCAGGCGGCAAGCCTGCGGGCTCTCAACGCCGGGCAGAACATGATCAAGACGCTGAAGATGGTCAGCGAATTTCGCGAACAGGACGATACCACACCGATCGTGCTGATGGGCTACTACAACCCGGTCTACATCTATGGCGTGGACCGCTTCCTCGAAGACGCCAACAAGGCCGGTGTCGACGGGCTGATCGTGGTGGACCTGCCACCCGAGGAAGACAGTGAACTGTGCCTGCCGGCGCTTGATGCCGGGCTCAACTTCATCCGGCTGGCCACGCCCACGACAGATGACAAGCGGTTGCCAAAGGTGCTGACCAACACGTCCGGGTTCGTGTACTACGTGTCAGTGACGGGCATTACCGGCTCGAAGGCACCGGACGTGAGCCGGGTCAACGAGGCGGTGGCCCGCATCAAGCGCCATACGGACCTGCCGGTTGCCGTTGGCTTTGGCGTGAGAACTGCCGAACAGGCCGCAGGCATTGCCGCAGGTGCAGATGGCGTGGTCGTCGGCTCGGCGCTTGTGAGCGCGGTGCGTGACAGCCTTGACGGTGACGGCAAGGCTACCGACAAGACGGTATCCGCGGTGACGACGCTGGTCAGTGAACTGGCCGGCGGTGTGAAGAAAGGCAGGGCCTGAGCGCCCCTAACAGCCCATGAACTGGATCAAGAACTTCGTCCGTCCAAAGATTCGCGGCATCCTCGGCACCAAGCGGGATGTGGCGGAGAACATGTGGATCAAGTGCCCCGAAACCGGGGAGATGGTGTTCTACAAGGACCTTGAAGCGAACCAGTTCGTCATTCCCAATTCCGGCTACCACATGCGCATGGAGCCCGAGGTGCGGCTGGCGCACACGTTTGACGGCGGCAAGTACACCCAGATCGAGCTTCCGGACGCGGTAGCCGACCCGCTCAAGTTTCGCGACGAGCGCAAGTATGGCGACCGGCTGAAGGAAGCCCGGGCCAAGACCAACCGGCGCGACGCCATTGTTGCCGGGCACGGTGAGATCGACGGTCTGGCTGTCATGGCAGTGGTACAGGATTTCGCCTTCATGGGCGGTTCGCTTGGCATGGCGGCCGGTGAAGGCATCATCACGGCGATGTTCGAGGCAGCCGACAAAAACATGCCACTGGTGCTGTACGCCGCGTCGGGCGGGGCGCGAATGCAGGAAGGCATCCTGTCGCTGATGCAGTTGCCACGCACCACGGTGGGCGTGCAGCGGCTGCGCGAGGCGGGACTGCCCTACATCGTCGTGCTGACCCACCCGACCACCGGCGGCGTCACGGCGTCCTATGCGATGCTGGGCGACATCCACATTGCAGAGCCGGGCGCGCTGATCGGGTTTGCCGGGCCGCGGGTGATCGAGCAGACCATCCGCGAGAAGCTGCCGGACGGCTTCCAGCGGTCGGAATACCTGAAGGATCACGGGATGGTGGACATGGTGGTGCACCGCCATGAGCTGCGCGCCACGCTGTCTCGGGTACTGCACATGCTGATGAAGCAACCGGTAGCAAAAGAGCCGCCGGTTGAAGCTCCGGTCGAGGCGGAAGCCGCGACCAGCGATGCCGAAGGCTGACCATCATGGCCGTCAGCGACGCCATCCTGACGCGGCTGCTCGAGCTGCACCCGAAGATCATCGACCTGTCGCTGGACCGGATGTGGCGATTGCTGGAGCGGCTGGACAACCCCCAACATGCGTTGCCTCCGGTGGTTCATATCGCCGGCACCAACGGCAAGGGATCGACGCTCGCCTATGTGCGCTCGATGCTGGAAGCAGCGGGATTGAGCGTTCACGCCTACACGTCGCCGCACCTGGTGCGGTTTCATGAACGCATCAGGCTGGGCAAACCGGGCAACGGCGAACTGATCAGCGAAGCCTCGCTCAGCGCGCTGCTGGAGGAATGCGAAGCCGCCAATGCTGGTGAGCCGATCACCTTCTTCGAGATTACCACGGCGGCCGCCATGCTGGCATTTTCACGCGAACCGGCCGATTACCTGTTGCTCGAGGTGGGGCTGGGCGGACGGCTCGACGCCACCAACATCGTCGCCCGGCCTGCAGTGACCGTTATCACACCAGTGGACATGGACCACGAGCAGTACCTCGGCAATACCCTTGGCAAGATTGCCTTCGAGAAGGCCGGCATCCTGAAACCGGGCGTTCCGGCGGCCGTTGGCGTGCAGCACGACGAAGCGCGCAACGCCATAGAGGCGCAAGGCGACAAGGTCGGTGCGCTGATGTATTTCGCCAACCAGGACTACCAGTGCTTCGAGCAATATGGCCGGATGGTGTTCCAGGATGACAGCGCACTGATCGACCTGGACCTGCCGCCGCTGCCGGGCAGGTTCCAGCTGGACAACGCCGGCCTTGCCATCAAGACGGTACGGCTGCTGGCGGACGAGCGCATTTCCAACGAGCACATTGCAGCAGGGCTAGCCGCGACGCGGTGGCCGGCGCGCATGCAGTTGCTGGAGCAGGGCGAACTTCATGCGCTGGTGCCCGAAGGTACCGAGATCTGGCTTGATGGCGGGCACAACCCGTCCGCCGGGCGGGCTGTGGCGGCTGCACTGGCCGACCTTGACGAGCGTTCACCGCGGCCGCTGGTGCTGGTGGCGGGCCTGCTCAACACCAAGAGGTCATCCGGCTATCTGGAGCCGTTTGCAGGGCTGGTGCAGAAGGTGTTGACCATCGCCATTCCCGGCGAGGAGAATACCATTCCTGCGGCAGAGCTGGCCAGACTGGCAAGCGACGCCGGATTGGATGCGCAACCTGCATCAAGCATTGAAGATGCGGTCAGGCTGGCCGGGCAGGTGACCGGCGCAGGCAACCCGGCGCGTATCGTCATTGGCGGGTCGCTGTATCTGGCAGGCAATGTACTGGCTATGCATCGCAACGAGACACCGAGCCACGTCAGCGGCACGGCACGGCGCTGAATCAGCAGCGGCCCGGACCTGGGGTCCGGACCGCTCGAAATCCTGTCAAGTTATCAGGGCGCGGATGTGCCCCTATGGCTCAGATGGATGCCTTGATCCAGTCGGCGATCTTGCCCTTCGGGTTTGCACCAACCTGCGTTGCAGCCACTTCGCCGCCCTTGAACACCATCAGGGTGGGGATGCCGCGCACGCCGTACTTGGACGGCACCGACGGGTTCTCATCGATGTTGATCTTGACGATCTTGACGTCTGCGCCGAATTCCTCGGACAGCTCTTCCAGCGACGGGCCGATCATCTTGCAGGGGCCGCACCACTCCGCCCAGAAATCCACCACGACGGGGGTGTCGGACTTGAGCACGTCCTGCTCGAAGGATGCATCGGTAACCGGGTTTGTGGCCATGTGAAGCCCTTTCATGAAAACTGGCGTTAACGCTGGCCCATAAGTAGGAACAGACCACTACCGGGTCAAGCGGCTGGTGGATGCTTTACGCGGTTTTGAACATTCGTTCTCCCCAGGCCGCGTCCAGCATGGATTGCGGCACCGGCATCAATCTCGGGGCATCGGTCCACAAAAGTGCGCACTCGATGGCGTGGGCGGGATAGATGTCATGCAGCACGTGCGCGTAGGCAGCAAGCTGGCGCAGATAGGACGCCGGCACCTGGTCGACGGTTTCAGGCGGAGGCCGATTGGTCTTGAAGTCGACGATCAGCACTTTGTCTGGTGTCACCAGCAGGCGGTCGATCTGGCCGGAGATGCCGAATCTGGCAGCACCGGGTGGTGACAGCATGGCCGAGATGGACACCTCGGCGCGGGCATCACTGGCGAACACGCCGGCAAAGCGGTCGTCTGCAAACAGGGCCATGACTTCTCCGGCGGTGGCCGACAGATCAGGCTCGGTCACGCCATTGCGGGCAAGGTAGCGGCGGGCAGCAGATTCACGGGCCTCTGCCGGCAGGTCCGGCAGTGATTGCAGCAGCCGGTGCACCAGTGATCCGCGCCGGTAGCGCCGGTCGTGGGCAGCAGCCAACGGCGACAGGGCGACCTCGGGCGACCAGCCATCGCGGCTTGCGGACGAATCAGCCTCGCCAAGCCCTGATGGTGTCAACCAGCGCATCGGCCGGTCGACAGCGGGCACGGCCGAGGTCGCCCAGGCGGGCATGTCGACATCACGGGTCTCGCGAACGAGCTCGTCTGACTTGCCGGTCGACGTGATCGCGCCCGAGCCAAACCGCCAGACGATCCTGCCTTCGTCATCGACTGTGCTGGCCAGGCCTTCCTCGACCAGTGCCCGGCGGATGGCGTGATACCAGGTACCATATTCCGGTTCATCATTTTCCCATCCATCCGCCTTCTTCGACTTCAGGAACCCGCACACGTAGAGCCGGTCGCGGGCGCGGGTCATGGCGACGTACAGCAGCCGATTGTGTTCGCGCTGCATGGCTGCCTTCCGGGCCTCTTCGAGTTGCCTTGTCGCGTCGACGGAAAACTCCTTCTTGATACGCCAGACCGGCAGATCATCGGCGTCCTCGTCAAACAATACTCCGGCGACCTTCCTGCCGTCCGGTTTTGTGCAGGTGTCCGGCAGGAACACGATGGGTGCTTCGAGACCCTTGGCACCGTGCACCGTCATCACGCGCACTTCGCCGGCAGCCTGTTCCATGTCTCGTTTCAGGCTGGCCGAGGTGGCTTCCAGCCAGGCCAGAAACCCTGCGATGGAAGACAGGTTGGTGCGCTCATATTCGAGGCATTGCTGCAGGAAGGCGTCAACCGGCTCACCGGCCTCATTGCCGATTGCCGACAGGATGTGGGCGCGTCCCTCATCGCGTGACAGCACGTTGGCGTAGAACCGGTAGACGCCGGTGGAGGCTGCATCATCGCGCCAGCGGCGAAGCTTGCCGACCGCATGTGTGCAGCCGGACGCGCCTTGCAGGCTCTGCCACACGGTGTCGTTGCCGCGCCCGTTGGCAAGGTGAAAGATGTCGTCATCATCGTTGAACCGCTCGCCATCATCACGCAACAGCAGCGGGCTCTTCAGCAGGCTTGCAAGGTTCAGATCATCCTCCGGCAGCACCACGAAGCGGCCCAGCGCAATCAGGTCCTGCACGGCGATGTGGTCAAGCAGGTGCAACCGGTCTGCACCAGCCACGGGAACGTTGTGGTCCTTCAGCGCGCGCACGATGGCTTCCATCAGGCTGGAGCGTTCACGCAGCAGGATGAGGATATCCGATGGGCGCACCGGACGGTCAGGTGCCAACATCTCCAGTGGCTGGACATACAACCAGCCTTGAATCTTGCGGGCGATGGCATTGGCAAGCCGGACGTTGGCAGGCAATTGCGCTGCGCCGCCGGCGGTTTCAGGTGGCAGCCAGCGGTCAGGTGACTCAGCGCGTGGCTGGCGCTCGATGTCCCAGATCTCCACGATGCCTTCATCACGAATGCGGCTGGCGATGTGCCTTACGTCGGGCTGGTCAGTCGAGGTGACCCCATCCTTTGTGTCGTCGTGGGCAAAGACGAGGTCAACGGCCTCAAGCACCTTGCAGGACGAGCGGAACGAGGTCTGCAACTCGACCGAGATGAACTTGCCGTGCGCACCATTGACCGCCTGCTTGTAGTGGTCACGCTGGCGGTCGAACACCTCGGGGTCGGCCCCCTGGAACGAGTAGATCGACTGCTTGCGGTCACCCACGGCGAAGATGGTTCGACCGCTGATGTCGCGCGCGCCTTCGCCGGCAAAGAACTCGTCGGTCAGCGCGTTGATGATCCGCCATTGCTCAAGGCTGGTGTCTTGCGCCTCGTCGATGAGGATGTGGTCCAGGCCCTGGTCCAGCTTGTAGAGTACCCAGGCGGCCTGGTTCGAACCGGTCAGCAGTTCGTTGGTGCGCTCGATCAGGTCGGCGTAGTCATAGGCAGAGGCCCGCTGCTTCAAGCTGGTGAAGCGCCTTGTGACCTGCAGCGCCACGGCGACCAGCGCCTCGGTCGCATCACGCACGGCAAGTGCGCGGATTTGCTGGCAGGCGTCAAGGCAGGATTGCTGCAGATCCTCCAGCATTGGCCGTATGTCCGGGTGAGCGTCACCGACTTTCTTGGTCATCAAGCTCTTGGACGCTTTCGGATCACCATCGGCTTTCAACAGCACAGACTGCAGTGCCGCGAACCGGTCCTCATGCGAAGCCGCGTTGCTCGCTTCCTTGATCCTGGCAGCCTGCGACTGGTCGGTCGTGCTGGCCGACGCGCTCAGGGCATCGGCGGCGTGGTCCAGGGCGGACCAATCGAGGGTCGACAGGAAATCCTGCCTGATATCATCTGCAGTATCGCTGTCAGTCAGGCCCAACCGCGCATTCAAGCCGTCGTGCAACTGCGAGAACGCATTGTCCGACCCAAACGAATCGAGCAGGCCCTTGCGCTTGCCAAGCAGCTCCAGCAACAGCCGGTCAAAGGTCATCTCGCTGGTGTAGTTGAGAACCGTGGCAACCTGCGTTGCCAGCTTCGCATCGGCGTTGCCGAGCACCTCGCGGCGGGCCTGCGCCAGCAGTTCGCGTTCGGCGGGTTCGTCCAGCACCGAAAAGCCGGGCATGATGCCGGCCTCGACCGGAAAGCGCTGCAGCAAGCGTTCGCAGAAGGCGTGGATGGTCTGCACCTTGAGCCCACCCGGTGTTTCCAGCGCCCGGGTGAACAGCCGCCGGGCAAGGTCCAACTGGTCAGGTTTGAACTCCGCATGACCGATCTTGTCATGGATGGTGGTGATCAGCTTTTCGCCGTCCATGGCGATGAACCCGGACAGGGTCTCAAACAACCGCGTCGACATCTCGGCCGCAGCGGCGCGGGTATAGGTGAGACACAGGATGCGTTCCGGCTCGACGCCATCCAGCATCAACCGGATGACGCGGCCCACCAGCAGGTGGGTCTTTCCGGTGCCTGCGTTGGCCATCACGAACGCCGATGCTGCGGGCTCGGACGCTTCGTGCTGCTGGCTGGAGGCACCATCCCTGATCTGTTGTTCGGTCTGCACCGGCGCGCTCATTCATCACCTCCGGCCGAATCCGGCTGGCGGCCCAGACCCCATTCGCGCCAGCGCGACAGGTGATCATAATCTGAGCGTCGGCCCCAGGCTTCGTCGCCTGCGCGAGCGGGGTAGGTGGCGTCAGGTTGGACGTAGTGCTGCATCAGGCGGATGAAACCGTCGCGGGCCTGCTCGATACGCGCCTCGACGGGATCGTTTTCCTTGGGCCTGATGACCTCGCCGGCGGGGGTGCCGCCGGACAGGCGGATGTACATGAGTTCGCTGGCCACAAGCGGACCGATACCTGCAAATGCGCCGTCGGCCAGCATCCAGCCTTCCAGCTCAAGCTGGGGCGAATATCCCTTAGCGGTGGCCTTCGAGAAGCTGGCCTGCCCGGTCTTGAAGTCGATGATGCGCCCGGTGCCGGTGTTCAGTTCATCAATGCGGTCGGCCTTGCCGGTCAGCGTAAATGTCTCATCATTGATGTTCACCTCAAGCCTGCCATTTGCCTCGACATGAATGCGGCGAGCGCTCTGGTGCAAGTCGTCGTCAATGGGTACGAACCATTCAAGCGCACGGCGCAACTGCTGCAGCCAGACCAGCCGTTGCGCATCATCTGCGATGTCTTTTTCCGCCATCTCAGCCGCCATGGCCTTCAACAGCTCCAGCGCGTTGTCCGGCATTGCATCGGGATATTCGCGCGCAAACCGTTCGACCACGGCATGGGTGAACTGGCCGCGCTCTGCCGGGCCGGGTTGCTGGCCAAGCGGGGGCAGCGGCTGCAGGTTCAGCACGTAAAACGCATAGGCCCAGTAAGGATCATGCAGCAGCCGGGTGACCCGGGTGACGGACAGGCGGCGCGGGCGATCCTTCACCGGTGGTTTGGGAGCCGGGGCTTTCGGCTCCATGCCGGGGACCCGGGCGTGAGCATCGAGCTGGTTGCAGATGGACGACAACTCCGTATCCGGTGCAGCCTCGGCTTCCAGGCCTGCTGCCTGCAGCACGGCGTCAAGCCGCAACAGCCAGCGCGAGCGCACCAGCGGCGTGCCGCCGGACTTGCGTGTCCACGCCAGCATGACCTCGCGCGCACCCAGGTTCTGGGCAAAGTCGTGAGCTGCCAGGCCAAGGCGGCGTTCCGGCAACTGCAGCTGAAGCGTCGTGTGCTGCGGACGCGACAGCCACGGCCCCGGATCAGCTGCAGCCGGCCACACGCCTTCGTTCAGGCTGCCGAGAATGACGACCTCCGGCTGTACCAGGCGGGCTTCGAGCAGGCCGAGGATGGACAGCTTCGGATGCAATTGATAGCGCCGCCGCACCGGCACTTGCGCCAATTGGTCGGCCAGCCAGATGCAATAGTCCTCGAACACCATGGCCGGCGCAGACGCTGCGTGATCCAGCACCGTGCGCAACAACATCGACAGAGACTGGCCCGCCTCGCCCTGCCACAGTCTGCAGGGCGCATCTTCGCCGTCATGGGACAGCGCCTCGGCCAGCTGGATGTGCGTGGCAAGCAGCGTGTCCAGGGGTTGCGCCTCGCCAGAACGCGCGAGCGAAAGCAATGGCTGGCAAACCCTGGCAATGCGTAGGGCGTATGCCTCGATGGCGGGCCATTGCCCGGTGGTGACCAGCCGCTTGACCGACGGGTGGGCGTGGCGCTGATCGGCCATCTGCCGGGCCTGTGCCGTGCGAGCTGCCAATCCGGCAATGTCATGACCGGACAGCAGCGGGCGAAACACCGCGATCTCGAGTTGACGGGCCAGCTCGCGCGGGTCATCCCCGGCGCCAAGGCTGGCACCTGCCAGCTCGTGTGCAAGCAGCGCGGTAACGGTTTCAGGCGCTGCGTCCGGGGCCACGGCGGCGGCGGCCAGTTCAAAGAAGATGCCGGCGGCATGTTGCGACAACGGCTCGCCCGC
>CAYMJJ010000029.1:0-26773 GCA_964390445.1 uncultured Anderseniella sp. | reverse complement strand
GTGGCTGGGGCGAAGACGGCGCAACCTACTGGAAGGAACGCCGCGGCGAGGCAAAGGCCTCAACGCCGTCGCAGACCGCGTGGGCAATGATGGGCCTGATGGCTGCCGGCGAAGTCGAGCACGACAGCGTTGCCCGTGGCGCGCAGTATATCACCAATGCACCTCGCGACGGCGCCAAGTGGGACGAACCCTGGTATACTGCTGTCGGTTTTCCGCGCGTGTTCTACCTGCGCTATCACGGCTACTCGGCCTACTTCCCGACCTGGGCACTGGGCCGGTATGCCAGGCTCATGAGCGGCAACTCCAAGCGCGTGCAGTGGGGAATGTAGTTCCTTCTTGACGTTCCTCGGTTTCCGCGTCACTTGCTCCCCATCATGACGGTCCAATCCGCAATAGCGGCGCCAGTCGGCGTCGTCACCGCGCTTGCCCAGGAATACGGGGTAGCGCGCAAGGTGCTGGGCGGCGACTGCGCACAGTTCAGGCTGGTCCAGGCAGGCATGGGGCGGGCTGCCGGTTATCTGGCCGCAGAACAGCTGGGGCGCGGCCGTGGCAGGCTCGCCGGGCTGGTTTCCGTCGGGTTTTGTGGCGGGTTGGACCTGGCACTGCGCAGCGGCAGCGTCATCGTCCCGGAGACCGTCATCACCCGGGAAGCTGATGAGCGCTTCGACGCAAACGTGAACTGGCATGCGACTGTCATGACGCAGCTGTCCCACCTCGACCCGCACGCCGGCCGGTTGTTCACCGCCCAGGACGTCATCTCGTCCACCGCGGACAAGCACGACATCGCAACGCGACTTGGTGCCTGTGCCGTGGACATGGAAAGCGCGGGCATCGCCCATGCCGCAAGACGTCTGAATGTGCCGTTCCTGGCCATTCGCATCATAGTGGACGAGGCAACTGACAGCCTGCCCCGCGCCACGGCAAATGCCGTCAAGTCCGATGGCAACCTCGATCTGAAGGGATTGCTCAAGGGGCTGATGAACCACCCGGCAGACCTGCCAGGGCTCATCGCGCTCGGTCGCAAGTCGTCTCGTGCGCAAAAGCAGCTCAGTGCCGTTTGCAAGGCACTTGGAGCGGGGTTCGGCCTGCCAGCCTGAAACCAAAATGCCCCGGCCATCCAGCCAGGGCATTTTCTCGTTCGACATCTGAAGGACCCATGTGGCCCTGCCGCTGCGCAGCGATTACTCCGCCGCGATGTTCGTCGGGGTATGAATGTTCTTCATCACCTTGGCCACATGCTCTTCGTGCAGGTCGTAGTCGGCCTTGCGTGCCTGCGTCAGGTCGATTTCTGGCGCGAAGTCGCCTTCGGTCTTGACGCCGCGCAGGGCAACCACGAGGGCCTTCAGCGGGTTGGACGTGGCATCTGCGGCAGCGGTTGGCTCATAGCCGCAATGGGCCATGCAGTTGGCGCACTTTTCATAGCGGCCCGTGCCGTACTTTTCCCAGTCGGTGGTTTCCATGAGTTCCTTGTAGGTCTTCACGTAGCCTTCACCGAGCAGGTAGCACGGCTTTTGCCAGCCGAACACGTTGCGGGTCGGCATGCCCCACGGCGAGCACATGTATTCCTGGTTGCCGGCAAGGAAATCGAGGAACAGGGTCGAGTGTGACAGTGCCCACTTCTTGCCCTTGCCCAGCTTGAAAACGTCACGGAACAACTGCTTGGTCTTGCGCCGCGAAAGGAAGTTTTCCTGGTCGGGCGCGCGCTCGTACATGAAGCCGGGAGAAATCGAAACATTGACGCCCATCGCCGTGGTCATGTCGAGGAACTTGGCGATGTCCTCGGGCGCGTGGCCGTCGAAGATGGTCGCGTTGGCGTTGACCTGGAAGCCCTTGGCCTGCGCCGCCTTGATGGCGGAGATGGCGCGGTCGAACACGCCGGTCTGACACACCGACTTGTCATGGTGGTCCTTCAGGCCGTCGAGGTGAACGGAGAAGAACAGGTAGGGTGACGGCTTGAACAGGTGCAGCTTCTTTTCCAGCAACAGCGCATTGGTGCACAGCGACACGTACTTCTTGCGCGCCACCAGGCCTTCAACGATCTCGCCGATTTCCTTGTGGATCAGCGGCTCACCGCCGGGGATGGCGACAATGGGTGCGCCGCACTCATCAACGGCGTCAAAGCACTCCTGCGGTGACAGGCGCTTGTCCAGGATCGGCTTGGGATAATCTATCTTGCCACAGCCGGCGCAGGCCAGGTTGCACTTGAACAGTGGCTCAAGCATCAGCACCAGCGGGTAGCGCTTGTTGCCCTTGAGCTTCTGTTTCATCACATAGGCGCCAACGCGCACTTGTTGCATGAACGGAACTGTCACGGTTTCAATACCTTGCTATCTTGTTTTGCATGTCCGTTTCGGGCCCCGGCAAACGGAATTGCGTCTAAATTGCCCCAGATCGCTTTTAGGTCAATAGACCCTGCACATGGTGTGCGGATTAGCCACTGGCGCGCTTCTTGTAGGCCCACTCGATAAGCTGGGGCAACACGATGAGGGTACATACCAGCGTTACCAGAATGGCGATGGTCAGAAGTTCACCCATGCTTGCCATGCCGCGGTGGGCAGACAGCCACAATGTGCCGAACGACCCGATGGTTGTCATGGCCGAAATCATCACTGCACGAGGAGTTGATGTGCCGGTCACGTCGGTGCCGTTGTCGCCTTCCCTGGCACGCATGACGTAGTGAATGCTTGAGTCCACACCCAAGCCAAGCAAAAGCGGCAGCACAATGACGTTGGCAAAGTTGAAGGGTGAGTCGAACACCACCGTGTAGCCGATCATCAGGCTTGCAGCCAGCAGCAGCGGTGCCAGCACCAGTGCCACGTCCCTGACATTGCGCAGCGCCGGCCAGACGATCAGGATGACCAGCGCAAACGCGGCAAGCGTTGCCAGCACCATCGCTTCAGCCACCGCGCGGGCAGACCCTGCCACGTTGCCAGCTGCCCCGATGGTGTCCGGCGAAACCGACTTCACCGCATCCACGAACTCGTACAGCTTGCCGGCATCGCGCATGTCACCGCTGGGTGAAATTTCCAGCCGCCAGCTGCCGTCCGGCGCGACGTAGCGTTCGCGCACGCTTTCATCAAGGGTTTCCACCGTAACGCGTTCGAGCGAGGCCATCTGGTTGACCTGCTGCAGAAGCGCCGGCAGACCAGAGAACAGGTTTGTCTCAAGCTGCTGCACGGCATCGGCATCATCGCCCCTGGCCTGCTGGAACGCCTCAACGGCAGTCTCCATGCGCGTCGCTGCGCTCCTCAGGTCAGCAGGTGCATCCTCAACTGACGCCAGCGTCGCCATGTTGGTCGACATCACCTCGAGCATGCGCGCGCGTGCAGGCGCGCCAATGTCGGCATCAGCCTCAACCTGGCTTGCTACAAGGCCCTCCAACCGCGCCAGCTGGGCAAGCTTCTCGTCTTGCTGGTCAGGCAGGAACTTCTCGATGGTGACTACGTCATTGACGATCTGCAGGTCAGCGAACTTCTGCGCCATCTCGCGGGCCGGCTCGCCGGGTTGCGACACGTATTCAGCGGTGTAATGAACACCGGCTTCGTCTCTTGCCACGTCCAGGAATGTCGCCACGGACGGTGCCTCGGGATCCTTCAGGTTGACCGGGTCACCATCGAAGCGGGCTTGCGGAATGGTGCCGAGGGCGATCACGCCCAGGGTGATCACGACGATGGATGCGATGGCGCGAACATATGACCTGTTGTCACCGGGTGCGGCCTCGTGTGCCGCCGCAGCAGACAGCTTGCGCTCGATCTTGCGCTGGTTGTCCGGGACCAGTTTCAACACCGCCGGCACCAGCGTGATTGACGCCACGAAGGCGATCACCATGCCGCCTGATGCAATGATGCCAAGCTGCGCCATGCCAACGAAGCTGGTCGGCACGAAGGCCAGGAACGCCAGTGCCGTGGTCAGCGTGCACAGGCCCAGCGCAGGTCCCATCTTGGTCACGGACTTAACCGCCGCTTCTGTCCGGTCAAACCCGCGTGCGCGCTCTTCGGCGTAGCGCAGGATGACGTGCACCGCATAGTCCACGCCCAACCCGATGAACAGCACCGCAAAGGCCACCGAGATCATGTTGAGGTAACCGATCGACACGGTGGCAAAGCCCGCATTGATCAGGAAGCCAAGCACGATAAGCGCCATCGCCGGAAAGATCAGCCGCAGGCTGGGCATGCCGAAGAAGATGGTGACCGACACGATGATGAACGACACGATGCCGGCAATGGCCGCGCCCTTGGTGACTGCCTCGAATTCCTCGGCATCCATGGCGCCTTCGCCGGTCAGCCGTATGGTGACTGCGCCATTGCCGGTCACCTGCGGATCGGTGATCAGCGCGCGTGCCGCTGTCATCGGACCGGCGGCGGCTTCAAGCTGGGTAAAGTCCAGCACCGGCTTGGTCAGCACGAACCAGCGGTTGCCGGTCACGCCGGGTTCGTCATCGGCAATCGCCAGCCAGTCCATCGGCTTCGGCGTACCGGCTGTTTCAGCCTCGACGGTCGCAGCGAGGCTGTTGAGGAAGCCGTCAAACCCTTCCGGCGCGCGGCCCGCCTGGGTGTAGGCCGTCACCTCGTTTAGCACACCCGACAGGCCTGCCAGGTTTGGTTGCGAGGCCAGCCCGTTGAGCATCGGGGCAGACTGCACGATGCCATCCACGAGCTCTTTGACCTGTTCCGGCGAAGCATAGAGCACGCCATACTTGTCGAAGAACTCGCCGGTGCCGGGGGCCATTACGTGGGAGAACAGATCTGGCTGCTGACGCATGCGCTGTGCCAGCCGGTAGGCGGCATCACGCGCGACCTCCGGATCCTCGCCATCCACGATGAACACGAAATTGGCATCCACCGCCGGGAAGGTTTCATTGAAGGCGTTGAATTTCTTGCGGAACTCAAGATCACTGGAGATCATCAGGCCGGGGTCGGTATCGACCGTCAGCTTGTTGGCCGCCAACGTGGCCCCGGCGATGGCCAGCGCGATGAACGCAAGTAGGACCATCCAGGCATGGTTGCAGGACCAGCGCGCAATAGAGCCGAAGAAACTGCCATCGCGCACGGACTGCACGAACGACGGGCTCGCAGCAGCCGGGCTGGCCGGGGCGGCGGGATCAACCGGCGACGGCTCTGCAGCCTGCTTTGCCGCCTTGGCTTTTGTCACGGGTGACTTGCCGCCAGAACCGGTCTTGGCGGTATTCTTGCGCCCCTTGCGGGGCTTCGCCGTCGTCATGCTGTCGCCTTGATCTTCTCGTCTCCGCGCCCGAGCGCGTTCTTGGCTATGCGGGTCAAGCTCTCCCAGGCCGGCCCGGGGAAACGATGCAGATCTGCCATGACCTTGTCGAAGGCGGTCACGAACCAGTCCACATCAGCTTCCGTGATCATCAGCGGAGGAATGAGCTTGATGGTGGTCATGCGGTTGCCGGCCACCTGGGTCAGGATGCCGTAGTCGGCCAGCAACGGAATGGTAATGGCCTGGCAGAACAGGTCCTCGTTCAGCGAGTTGACCGTCGCCCACGCCGTGCGCAGCTTCAGCGACTTCGGCTTGTGGAACTCGACCGCCAGCATCAGCCCGCGCCAGCGCACTTCCTTGATGAACTCGTACTTCGGCACCAGCGCCGTCAGGCGCTCGCCCAGCAGGTCACCCATGATGGTGGCATTTTCCATCAGGTGATCGTCATCCAACACGGTCAGCGAAGCCAGTGCCGCAGCCATGGCGAAGTTCGACTTGCCGAAGGTGGATGAATGAACCACCGCCCGGTCAAGCGAGGAGAATACGGCGTTGTAGATGCGTTCGTTCATCAGCACCGCGCCGACCGGCACATAGCCGCCCGACAGCGACTTGGACAGGATCACCATGTCCGGCTCGACGCCTTCGTCGTGGTGCATGGCCAGGAACTTGCCGGTGCGGCCCATGCCGGACTGCACTTCGTCGGCGACGAACAGCGCGCCGTGCTTGTGGCACAGCTTGCTTGCTGCCGCGAGATAGCCGGCCGGTGCGATGTTGACGCCCTTGCCCTGCACCGGCTCCACGAAGAAGGCTGCCACGTCGCCGGCAGCCAGTGCGCGCTCCAGTGCATCGAGATCGCCAAACGGCACCTTGACCGTATCGAGCAGCTGGCCGAACTTTTCGCGGAACACCTCGCCACCGTTCAGGGCCAGCGCGCCGGAGGTCAGCCCGTGGAACGCTGACGAGGTAAACACGATGCGGTTGCGACCGGTTGCGCGGCGCACGAACTTGATCGCTGTCTCGTTGCCTTCAGCTCCGGTCGAGCAGAAGTACACCTTGGACAGGCCATAGCCGACGCGGGCCTTGAGCTCACGTGCGACAACACCGCACAGCACCGGCGTCTCCATCTGGACCAGCGAGCAATAGTCGCCATCCATGAAATCCTTCAGAACCTGGCGAATCGCGGGATGGTTGCGGCCCATGTTGAAGGCACCGTACCCGGCCAGCATGTCGAGGTACTTGCGGCCGTTATCGTCCCACATCCAGGCACCGTTGGCCTTGATGTAGTTCCGATCAAAGCCGATTATTTTCAATGCCTTGGCAAAGCGTGGATTGACGCCCTCGGCATACATGGCATTGCTCTTGGGGGCGTTGTCAGCAATCACCCGTGCAATATCGATCGGCATGTCCTGTCCCGTAAAATTCAGCGGCAAATCAGAAGGTGCCCGCTCATTGTTGCTGTCTATACAACTACCTTGGATTGAAACCCATGCGACCGATTTGCCGTAATCCTGACCCAGCGTCGACGTGATTCACGTGATGCGAGCCAGCACATTTCATCTTGATATATTCACAATCGCTATATATCAAATCGATATATAAACTGGCAATCTGTCACGCGGAAATACGTCATATGAATGTGCGCACATTGTGTCTCGGCATTCTCGCTTTCGAGGAAGCGTCGGGTTACGAAATCAAGAAGGCGGTGGAGGATGGCATGTTCGCCCACTTCATCGATGCGAGCTACGGCTCGATCTACCCCGCCCTGACCCAGATGCTGGCAGATGGTCACGTCACCGTGCGCGAGGAAGCCCACGCGGGCAAACCCTCGAAGAAGGTCTACTCGATCACCGCCAAGGGCCGCACGGCCTTGCGCAAGTCACTGCACGTGCTGCCCAAGCAGGACAAGTACAAGTCCGAGTTCCTGTTCCAGGCCCTGTTCAAGGCCGACATGGACCCGGAGCACCTCAACGAGGTGTTTGAAATCCAGCTTGCCTTCCTGCGCCAGGAACTGGCCCAGGTCGAGGAATGCAGCGCAAGGGCAGAGCCCGGATCAGGCCACCAGTTCGTCAATGGCTACGGTCAGGCCGTGCTGCGCGCGGCAATCGAATACATGGAAAAAACCCGCTCGGGAATGCTCGCTGGCCAGGCCGGCAAGGTTCCTGATGCGGCAGAGTGAGTTGTCAGGCATGTCGAAATCGAAAATCTGGTCATCGCTGTTTGCGCTGGCAATCGTCGGATGGTTTGCCTCGGGCATCATCCTGCCGGCCGCCAGCCCCGATGAGCCATCAGGCGAGGCTGCGGCGCCTGCCGAGCAAGCTCCTGACAAGCCGTTCGCGGTGATGGTCGAGACCTTCAAGGCGGTTGAACGGCCCTCGATCTTCCCGGTGCGCGGCCTTACCGAGGCGCTGCGGCAGGTAGAGGTGCGCGCGCGCACCGCCGGCATCGTCGAAGGCCAGTCCTTCGAAAGTGGTGATGCCGTCAAGCAGGGCGACGTGCTGTGCCAGCTCGATGCAGCAGCACGCAACGCCCAGCTTGCCAAGGTGAAGGCGCAACTGGCGTCGGCGCGGCGCGACTATGAAGCCACCCAGCAACTGGCCAGGAACAACTTTGCGGCCAAGTCCAAGCTCGCCCAGGACAAGGCCGCCATGGAACTGGCCAGTGCCGAAGTGCAGCAGGTCGAACTGGACATGTCATGGACCACGATCACTGCCCCGCGTGACGGCATCCTCGCCGCTGATCCTGCCCAGGACGGCACCTACATCCAGGCTGGCGGGCTATGCGGAACGATTTCGGTCATGGACCCGCTTACCGTTGCCGCCAACGTGCCGGAGCGGCTGTTGCCCAACATATCCGAAGGCATGGATGCTGCGGCAAAGCTGGTTACCGGCCAGCAGGTCACCGGCAAGATCACCAAGGTGGCGATGTCGTCCGACCGCGCGACCCGTACCTTCCGCGTCGAATTGAGCGTACCCAACCCCGATTATGCCCTGCGCGAAGGGGTGACGACGGAATTGTACATTCCGCTGCCGTCAACCATGGCGCACAAGCTGCCGGCATCGGCCCTGACACTGGCCGATGATGGCAAGTTCGGGGTGCGCGTTGTGGATGCGGACAACAAGGTCAGTTTCGTGCCGCTCAAAATCCTGTCCCAGGAAACTGATGGCGCCTGGGTTTCCGGCCTGCCGGACACCGCGACGGTGATTACCCGCGGGCAGGACTTCGTGATCGAAGGCCAGGTGGTTGAGCCGGTGGCCAAGCCGGCGGAGACAAGCTGATGTCATCAATGCTTGCCGCAATCCTCTCGCGCCCGCGCGCGGTGCTGTCGTTGATGCTGGTGATGCTCATCGCCGGCATCTGGAGTTTCGTCGAGATACCCAAGGAAGCCGATCCGGACATCCAGATACCAGCGGTGTATATCTCCATTCCGCTGCCCGGCATCAGCCCGGAAGACTCTGAACGACTGCTGGTCAAGCCCGTCGAGACCAAGCTGAAGGGGCTTGACGGCATCAAGGACATGACCGGCATCGCAACGGAAAGCCATGCCGGCATTTTCGTGCGCTTCGAAACCGGCGTCGATATCGACCAGGCCATTGCCGACACCCGCGAGAAGCTGGACCTGGCCAAGGCCGAACTGCCGGCTGATGCCGAAGAGCCGATCGTCAACGAGATCAACTTCTCGCTGCAGCCGACCATCGTCGTCACCCTGTCCGGCGACGTGCCGGAACGCACGCTGTTCGCCCGAGCGCGCGAATTACAGGACGAGCTTGAAGGCATCTCCACGGTGCTTGAAGCCAAGCTGAGCGGCGAGCGCGAGGAACTGCTCGAGATCATCGTCGATCCGGTAAAGCTGGAAGCCTACGGCGTTTCACAGCAGGAACTGCTGAGTGCGGCCAGTCTCAACAACCGGCTGATAGCGGCGGGCGCTGTAAACAACCCGTCGGGCCGCTATAACGTCAAGATCCCCGGCCTGTTCGAGAACGCCAGCGACATCTTCAATCTCGTGGTCAAGTCATCGGAAGGCACCACCGTCACGCTGGGCCAGGTGGCCGAGATCCGTCGTACCTTCAAGGACCGCACACGGTTTGCCGAGTTCAATGGCGACCGCACCATCGCCATCGAGGTGGTCAAGCGCATCGGCTCCAACATTCTGGAGAACAATTCCGAGGTCAAACGCATCGTCGCAGAGGTCACGAAGGACTGGCCGGCAGCGATCAAGGTGGAGACGACGCTCGACCAGTCGCGCCTGATCGGCGACATACTCGGCTCGCTCACCTCGTCCATCCTGCTGGCCATCCTGCTGGTGATGACGCTGGTGGTCGCCGCCCTTGGCCTGCGGTCGGGGCTGATGGTCGGGCTTGCCATCCCCACCTCGTTCATGATCGGCTTCCTGTTCTTCGGCTTCCTCGGCTACACCGTCAACATCATGCTGATGTTCGGTCTCGTGCTGACCGTCGGCATGCTGGTCGACGGCGCCATCGTGATGATCGAGTACGCCGACCGCAAGATGGCCGAGGGTCTTGACAAGAAGCAGGCCTATATCCAGGCCGCCCAGCGGATGTTCTGGCCGATTGTATCGTCCACCGCGACAACGCTGGCTGCCTTCCTGCCCATGCTGCTGTGGCCCGGTGTGGCCGGCGACTTCATGGAATACCTGCCGCTGACGGTGATCGTGGTCCTCAGCGCGTCGCTGATCACCGCAATGATCTTCCTGCCGACCATCGGTGCCATTTTCGGCAAGGCAGACACCACCGACAGCGCCACCGCTGCGCGCCTGGCAGCTGATGGCGAGGGCGACATCCTGACCATTCCCGGCGCGACCGGCAGCTACATCCGCTTCCTGAACCGGATCATCCGCCATCCGCTCAAGGTGGTCATTGTGCTGCTGCTGGGCATGAGTGGCATCGTCTATGCCTATGCCCTGAAGCCCACCGGTGTCGAGTTCTTCGTCAATACGGAGCCTGAAGTTGCCATCGTCTATGTGAGGGCGCGCGGCAACATGTCGAACGAGCAGAAGCTCGACGTGGTTCAGTCCGTCTATGCCCGGATTGCCGGCAACCCTGCCATTGACAACACCACCACCTATGCCGGCACAGACAGCGGCGGCCAGGGCGGGCTTGGCGCCACGCAGGACGTGCCCGGCGACCTGATCGGCCAGGTGCAGATCGAGCTCAAGCAAGTCGGCCAGCGCAAGGACTGGGATACGGTCAAGGCCGAACTTGAACAAGCCACCAGCGGCGTTCCCGGCACCATCATCGAAGTGCGCGAACTTGCCGGCGGACCGCAGTCGGGCAAGGACATAAGGCTGCAGGTGCAGGCCAGCGACCGCGACGTGGCACTGGCCGCAGCCGCACGGGTCCGCGACTACATGGAAACAAGCATCGAGGGCCTCGCCGACATCGATGACGATGCGCCCCTGCCCGGCTACGAGATCGCACTGGCCGTCAACCGCGAGGAGGCAGGCCGTTTCGGCGCGTCCGTGGCCGCAGCCGGTTCGCTGGTGCAGCTCATCACCAATGGCGCGATGATCGGCACCTACCGGCCCGACGACAGCCGCGACGAACTGGAAATCCGCGTCCGTCTGCCCGAGGACCAACGCTCGCTGGCCGCCCTTGACACGCTCAAGCTGCAAACCCCGCAAGGCCTGCAGCCGCTGTCAAACTTCGTCACCCGCGAGGTTCGCCAGCAGGTCAACACGCTGTACCGGTTCAACGCCAAGCCGTCGATCTTCGTCAAGGCCAACGCGGCACCGGGTTACCAGTCGTTTGGGCAGATCCAGCAGCTGGATGGCTGGCTGAAGTCGCAGGAGTGGCCATCCGGTGTCAGCTTCAATTTCCGCGGTGCGGACGAAGACCAGAAGGAATCCGCAGCCTTCCTGCAAAAGGCGCTGCTGGGTTCGCTGTTCCTGATGTTCATGATCCTGGTGATCCAGTTCAACTCATTCTACCACACGGCGCTGACGCTGGTGACGGTGATCATGTCGTCCGTGGGCGTCATCCTCGGCATGCTGGTGATGCGCCAGTATTTCTCGATCATCATGACCGGTACAGGCCTTGTGGCGCTGGCAGGCGTGGTGGTGAACAACGCCATCGTGCTGATCGACACCTACCAGAACCTGCTCAAGAAGGGCATGACGCCGGTCGACGCCACCTTGCGCGCGGCAGCGCAGCGGTTGCGGCCGATCCTGCTGACCACGGTGACCACCATCCTTGGCCTGTTGCCGCTGATGTTCCAGCTCAATGTGGACTTCCTGCACCGCACCGTCGGCATCGGGTCGATGACGTCGGCGTGGTGGGTGCACCTGTCCACCGCCATGGTGTTCGGCCTTGCGTTTGCCACCATACTCACGCTGGTGTTCTGCCCGGTCATGCTGTCTGCGCCTACCGTTTGGAAGCAAGGCTGGCGGCGCTGGCGCGGCACGCCTGATGACGGCTCAGCCGACCAGGGCGAACGCAGCAAGCCGGCACTGGTGCCCAAGGGCGATGAGGCCTATCCGCAGGCAGCGGAGTAACGTCAGGCCACTACCCCGCCAACGTTTCGGCGATGCGGTTCTGGAACCACGCCACGCCCTGCTCGTGGCGCGGAGACAGCGGCCCCGGCGAATAGCCGCCGGTGGCGTAGTTCTTCTGGGTCTCCAGGCAGATCTCGAAGTCTTCCTCGATCACGGCGAGGTTGCGGGCGATGGTGTCCTCGCGCGCGGCGGCCTTCGCGTCCGAGGTGTCGGCAAAGTAGAAGTTGTAGACCAGTTCGGTGCGGTTTTCGCTGATCGGGTTGATGCGCGAGGTATTCATGCCGCCATCGAACAGCGACAGGGTCCAGTTGGGCCACATCCACAGCCACTTGCCCTTGTAGAACAGGCCCTCGCGCGGCGGTGCGGTCATGCGCACCAGGTTGTCGTGGGCTGTCGTTTCGAAATGCTCGAACTCGATGGCCTGGAAGAAACCGGGGTGAATGCCGGGGATATGATAACCCTCGACGAAGTTGTCGGTATAGACCTTCCAGTTGGCGTCGAACACCATGCGTCGTTCAGCAGTCGCGTGATAGGTTTCGATCGGCTCATCAGCCAGTTCCGGCACCGTGTCGCCCAGTTGCCGGGCCAGCGGTGTGGCCGGATTGATGGCAATGAACGCAAGCCCGCGCCATTCATCGATGGAAATCTGTTCGAGCGGCCAGTCCTTCACAACGAATTCAGCATCCTCGCCGAACCACGGTGCCTGCTTCAGCGACCCGTCGAGATCGTAGACCCAGTTGTGGTACTGGCAGCGCAGCATATTGCAACGGCCTTCGCCCTCTTCGAGGATGCGGGCACCGCGATGCCTGCAGACATTGCGAAAGGCGCGCAGCTTGCCGTCCCTGGCGCGCACCGCCATGACCTTGGCACCGGCAATCTCAGTGGCGACGTACTGCCCAGGTTCAGCCAGCCGCGAGGCCGGGCCGATCAGTTGCCAGCTTGCCCAGAATATGCGCTGGCGTTCGGCTTCGAACACTGCCGGGTTGACGTAGACAGAAGGATCAAGGTTTCGCATTTGGCAGCCTCCGGTGCGCTTGTCGCCAGCCGCAATTGCTGCAATTGCGACCCCGCCCGTCAAGCCTAAATCGAGCGCTGGTTGACCCGTTTCGACACTTCATCGGCGGTTTCCACCCGCTCGGAGTAGCGGTCCACCAGGTAATCGGAGCGGCCCCGGGTGAGGTACGTGAACTTCACCAGTTCCTCGATCACATCGACGATGCGGTTATAGTAGGGAGATGGCTTCATGCGGTCGTTGCCGTCGAACTCCATGAAGGCACGCGCCACCGACGACTGGTTGGGAATCGTGATCATGCGCATCCAGCGGCCAAGGATACGCATCTGGTTGACGGCGTTGAAACTTTGCGAGCCACCGCACACCTGCATCACGGCAAGCGTCTTGCCCTGGGTGGGGCGCACGCCGCCCTGCTCCAGCGGCAACCAGTCGATCTGCGCCTTCATGATGCCGGTCATGGCACCGTGACGCTCCGGCGACACCCACACCATGGCTTCTGACCACACCGCCAGTTCACGCAATTCCGCAACCTTGGGGTGGCCGGGATCTACCGAATCGGGCAGCGGCAGGCCCGAAGGGTCGAACATCTTCGTCTCGCAACCATGCCACTCGAGCAGGCGTTGCGCTTCCCGGGCCAGCAGCCGCGAGAATGACCGCGGTCTGAGTGAACCGTACAGCAGCAGTACGCGTGGGCGATGGGCCGGTCCATCCGGCCCGGCCAGTGCGCGCCCGTCAACCGGCTGCATGTGAGCCGGATCAATGTTGGGCAGGTCGGCGATGCTGAGGGGATGATCACTCACCCGCAACCTTGTCCTTCTCCGTGTGGATGTCCGCCGTGGCAAGGCCGCGGTCTTCTTCGCCGGTGGTCCGCTCCTGCCAGGCCTTCTTCTGGCGCAGGTAGGTCCATGATGAAACCGGCACGAGGACAATGTAGATGATGGCAGCCAGCGTCACCATTTCCCAGGTGTAGGTAACCAGCAGCACGGCCAGGATGGTGACGGCGGCCAGCAACGGCAGCACCGCCTCACGGCTGACACGGCCCACACCCTTGCCGGAGAACGTCGGCACGCGCGATACCATGGCGAACGCCACGAACGCTATGTAGGGCAGCACGTAAGGCGCAATCTCCGGGCCGGGCGGCACCAGCTTAAGAAAGCCCAGGTACATCGGCAGCATGGCCAGCATGGCACCTGCAGGTGCGTTAACGCCGGTGAAATAATTGATCTTCCAGGCCGGCCGGTCCGGGTCTTCCGCAGCCACATTGAACCGCGCCAGCCGCAGCGCGCAGCACAGGGCCAGCGTGAGGGCCACGATCCAGCCAAGGCTCTTCAGCGCGTTGAGCGACCACATGTAGATGAGCAGGCCCGGGACCACGCCGAAATTCACGAAGTCAGCCAGAGAATCCAGCTCGGCACCAAACTTTGATGAGCCCTTCAATGCCCTCGCAATTCGCCCGTCCAGCGCATCGAGCAATGCCGCAAGGATAACGCAGGCGACGGCCAGTTCAAACCGGCCGTCCATGCCAAGCCGGATGGCGGTGATGCCGGAACACAGCGCCAGCAGTGTGACGATGTTGGGCACAAGATAGCGGATCGGGATCTGGCGAAGACGCGGGTCATTGTCGTTGCGCTCGGAGAGGGGCATGTAACGCTGCTCGCTTCCTTGTCGGGTCTGGTCAGGCCGTCCGGCCAACCGGATCGGCACGGGTGCCGGGCGCACTAAGGTCAGCCAGCACGGTTTCACCGGCGATGGCACGCTGGCCGACACAGGCACGCACTGCACAGCCTTCGGGCAGATAGACATCGACCCGCGAGCCGAACCTTATAAGACCAAAGCGCTCGCCGGCCTGCAAGCGGTCACCCTGGCCGGCAAAGGCCACGATGCGCCGTGCCACCAGCCCGGCGATCTGTACCACGCCGATGCGGCGAGTATCAGCCAATTCGAGCGTGAACGCCATGCGCTCGTTGTCTTCGCTGGCCTTGTCGAGCTCTGCGTTGATGAACTTGCCCGGCACATAGCTTTTCTGGATTACACTGGCATCCACCGGTGAGCGGTTCACGTGAACATCGAACACGTTCATGAACACCGAAATACGGGTGAGGCGTTCACCGCTGAGCGCCAGTTCCGGCGGAACCGCTACCTTCTCGATGGCCGATATCAGGCCGTCTGCCGGTGAAATGACCAGCGACGGGTCAAGCGGGGTAACGCGCGGCGGATCGCGGAAGAAGTAGGCGCACCACAGCGTAAGGATGACACCGATCCAGCCGAACACGTCCGGCAGCAGCCAGAACAGCACCAGTGTGACGCCCGCGAAAATGGCGATGAACCGGTATCCCTCGCGGTGGACCGGAACGAAGACGGACATGATGCTGTCAAGCATGGGCAGGCGGCTCACAGACGTTGGGCACAGTTGGTGGTGGCCCTCTAGGTAGAGCCAGTGCCGCGCAACTGCAAGCAAACAAAAGGTGCGCACTGCCCCCCAGCGAACGCGCGCACCCTTGAATTCGTTGTGTAAGCCGTCCGCCGCTCAGCCCCGCGCGAACTGCGGGTAAATGATGTTGTCGCGAACAACTGCCTCGACAACAACCGGATCCCGGTCGTCCTGTGCAGCTTCTGCCTGGACGTAGATCACCTGTGGCTGGGCCGGCAGCACCGCCGCCGGTGCTTCGACCTTCTTGAGGTCAACTGCCGTGCCCGTGAGCAACAGCATGTAGCCGTTTTCTCCAACGCGATGAAGCTGTTCCGAGACGCCGATGATGGCATGGGCGTTGATCGCCACTGCTTCGTCCTGGAGTTGTGCAAAAGCCCTCTTGCGGGCGTCCTCGAGTTCGGCGCTGAAACCGTCCGCGCCGGATTCGTGATTGCAACGTGCCCCACCCATGCTGCCTTTCAGCATGCGGCGGGTCATTGACGCAGTGGTCGAAACCATACCGTAGGCGCACGAAATCTCGTAACCCGCGATGTTAGGCAGATTGGTAATGAGCATTGTCTTCAGTCCCCTGTTTGCGGCCGCGCAACACCGCCCTTGCCCTGGCGAAGTGTTGCAAGCCGTGCTCTCCCCGGCGTTCAACCCAGCGGCCGGCTATGCTGCCGGTCTCACCCTGTTGAAGCCACCACGAACAATCGCGTTCGTGATGGCCACCACTTAAGCGCGAAGATTTTAACAAGAGGCAAATTTTAGCGATATGGTCGGGCCTTCAGGTCACTCTGGCCACTCAACCTGGAAGTGTGGTTGACGAAACCTGACCACGACCGCCACGTGCAGGCTTACTTCGCCGGCTTGAAACCATAGGCAAGCGCCTCGGCAGTGATGCCGCGCGCCTCGTAGTTCTCGGCCAGCTTGCGCATTGCCTCGTCGGCCTCGCGCTGGCGATTCCACATGGCCGCGTACTCGCCCTTCTTCTTGAGCAATTGCGCATGTGTGCCGCGCTCGGCAATGCCGCCATCCTTCAGCACGATGATCTGGTTGGCGTCGATGACCGTGGACAGCCGGTGGGCGATGACCAACGTGGTGCGGTCCTGCGACACCAGTTTCAGCGCCGCCTGGATTTCCTGCTCGGTCATGGTGTCGAGGGCGGAGGTGGCCTCGTCGAGGATCAGGATCGGCGGGGCCTTGAGAATGGTGCGGGCAATCGACACACGCTGCTTCTCGCCGCCCGACAGCTTCAGTCCGCGTTCACCGACCATCGAGTCATAGCCGTCCGGCAATGACATGACGAAATCGTGGATTTGCGCCAGCCTTGCGGCTTCTTCCACCTCGGCATCGGTCGCATCAGGCCGGCCATATCGGATGTTGTAGCGGATGGTGTCGTTGAACAGCACAGTATCCTGCGGCACCATGCCAATGGCGGCGCGCAGCGACTTCTGCGTGACGTGGCGGATGTCCTGTCCGTCGATGGTCACGGCACCGCCGGTCACATCGTAGAACCTGAACAGCAGCCGCGAGATGGTTGACTTGCCGGCACCCGACGGGCCGACAATTGCCACTGTGTGACCTGCAGGCACCTCGAAGTCCAGCCCCTTCAGGATGCGCCGCTTGCCATCATAGGAGAAGTCCACCTCGTTAAAGCGGATGGTGGCATCGCTCACTTCCAGCGGCTTGGCATCCGGATCGTCGACGATTTCCTGGTCGATCGCCAGCAGCTTGAACATCTGCTCGATGTCGGCCAGCCCCTGGCGGATTTCGCGGTAGACGAAGCCGATGAAGTTGAGCGGCACGGAAAGCTGCATCAGCATGGCGTTGATGAACACGAAGTCGCCCAGCGTCTGTCGGCCCGCCTGCACTTCCAGCGCGGACATGATCATGATGATGGTCATGCCGATGCCGAAGATCAGCCCCTGGCCGAAGTTCAGCCAGCCCAGCGAAGTCCAGGTTTTCGTGGCAGCACTTTCATAGCGCTGCATCGACTGGTCAAAGCGGCGCGACTCCATCTCTTCGTTGCCGAAGTACTTCACCGTCTCGAAGTTGAGCAGGCTGTCGATGGCCTTGGTGTTGGCATCGGTATCGGACTGGTTCATCTCGTGGCGGATGGTGATGCGCCAGTCACTCGCGCGCACGGTGAACCAAGAGTACAGCCACACGATGGCGGCAATGATTGCCACATACGCCAGCCCGTAGGTCCACCAGAAGATGACTGCCGTCAGCGCAAATTCGAGCACCGTTGGCAAGGTACTCAGGATGGTGAAGCGGACGATGGTCTCGATGCCCTTGGTGCCGCGCTCGATGACCCGCGACAGCCCGCCGGTACGCCGCTCCAGGTGAAAGCGCAGCGACAACTGGTGCATGTGAATGAAGGTCTTGTAGGCAAGCTGGCGGACCGCGTGCTGGCCAACGCGGGCAAACAGCGCATCGCGCAACTGGTTGAAGCCCCACTGGCCGATGCGGGCAATGTTATAGGCCAGCACCAGCATCACCGGAACCAGCGCCCAGGCCGGAAACGCCGCCAGCATGCCGTCCACTTCCAGCTTGCCGTTCAGTGCATCAGTGGCGAACTTGAAGAAGTACGGCACCAGCACCAACACCAGCTTCGCCAGCACCAGGAAGACGAACGCCCACACCACCCGCATCTTCAGGTCGGGGCGGTCGGACGGCCACATGTAGGGCCACAAGTTGCGGATGGTTTCGAGGGTGGATCCGCTGTCAGCAGATACCTTTGGAGCGGCCAAGAGAGGTGCCTTCTTTGTTACTGGGTGCTGGACGAGCCGTTGCCAGCGTGACAACCACCGGGTTCACAGCATTCATTGACGATACCGGCAACCGACGACAGCGCAGTCTTAAGTGCAGACCGGTTGAGAACATAACGCGAGCGGGGCCGATTGAGTTCATACGACACCAGCCCCGCCGCCACCAGCACCTTCAGGTGCTGCGACACGGTCGACTGGGCCAGGTCGAGATGGCGCACCACGTCGTTGCAGCAACACGCATCACTCGAGGCCAGCCGCCGCATGATGGCAAGGCGCGCTGGATGAGACAAGGCTGCCAGGCTTGCCGCCGTGGCTTTGTCGGAGGGCCGCGCGAAATCGGACATAACAACCGTTCCCGGTTAACGTAAATTATCGTTCATCGCCGATATACGATGGATAGGACCCTGCACACAAGGGCCGACTTGCCGCATTCCACGAGGCGCAACTCTCTGGCAGCTTGAACGGATGCAGCACTGGCGCACCACATCGCTCGGCATCGGCATCCGTTTCCTGCTGGCCAGCCTGATCATCTTCCAGGCGTCGCTGTCATCGGCTGCGATGGCGCGCATGGACACAAGCCGGCTGACCAGTACGGGCAGTCTGCAACTGGTAATCTGCACGCCTGACGGCATCAGCACCATCACCCAGAAGGGCGGCCGGCAAGATGGCGGCGGACACGCAGCGCTGTGCGATTGCGGTATGGTTTGCTGTGCCGTCAATGCGCGGCTGGGCGGAACCGACACGGGAAATCTCGCCGTTCCTGTAGCAACCAGCGTCCTCATCCTCGGTTTCGGCCATGACCGGAACCGGCATCTGACCGGCAAGCGCGATGGTTTGAACGGCGCACCGCGAGCGCCACCGTTCGCAACCTGATCAGAGCACTTTTCCAATCCAGACCAATGCTGGCTACCATCCGCGCGCGCCCAGGTTTGAGCGATGGCGGATCAGCCACTCCAGAGGACTACACAGATGTCAAAGTTCAAGATGATTCCGCTTGCCGCCGTTCTGGGCGCAAGCACGCTGGCTGCAGCAGCGCTTCTGCCGGCGCTACCCGCCCTCGCCGACTCCGCAATGAAACACGCCATGAGCGTGACGGCTGGTGACATTACCGTCTCGCAGCCCATGGCCCGGTTCATGATCGCAGGCCGGCCCGGTGCAGTGTTCCTCACCATAGAAAACAAGGGCGAGGCAGACCGGTTGCTGTCGGCTTCATCGCCAATGACTGGCCGGGTCGAACTGCACACCCACACCATGGACAACGGCGTGATGAAGATGCGCCAGATCGAAGCCATCGACATTGCCGCCAATGCAACCACCGAACTGAAATCGGGCGGGCTGCATATCATGTTGTTCGGCATCGAAGAGCTGCCGGCAAAGGGTGCCATGATCCCGCTGACACTGACCTTCGAGAAGGCCGGGACAATCGAGATCAATGCGATGGTGAGCGATGCCAAGGGCATGAGCCACTAGGCACGCGTGCGAAAAGTACAGACAGGGCCGCAGCGCTACTGGGCTGCGCCCTGCTCTGACTGCTCCTGCATGGCCTTGCACTCGTCCAGCGGCGCACGGCACGAAGGGTCGATGGACTCTGGTGCCTGCGAGCCGGGTGTTTCAAAGATCTGGCCCGGATAGATCAGGTCAGGATCGCGGATCTGGCTCTTGTTGGCTTCGTAGATCACCGTGTACTGCACGCCCTTGCCATAGATCACCCGCGAAATCTGCCACAAGTTGTTGCCTGGTTGGATAACCACCTTGCCGGGCTCGTTCGGGTCGGCGGCCGCGGGCTCGGCTGAGGCTGCTGGCTGGGCTTCCGGTGCCGCAGTCGCGGCGACCTGTTCGGACTGTTCGCTGCTTGCGGCAACCTCGCCAGCTTGCAGCAATTCGCCTGTTTGCGGTTCCGCTGCTGAGGTGGCCGGCCCAGCCGTCGCAGCTGGTTCAGACTGGGCTTCTGGTGCCGCTGCAACCTGTGGCTCAGCCGGTTGAGGTTCGCTGGCCTGACCCGTTGCATCTTGCGGGGTTTCCCTGGCCGGAGCAGCCGCTTGCGACATGCCGGTATCTTGCTCAGTTGCGGCTCCGGTGCCGGAACCGGTCTGGCGCTGCTGCTGAAGTGCGGCAACGCGCTCAGGCGATTCGCGCAGGAACGGCATCTCGATGCGCTCGGCCACCTTGCCTTCGCCGCCAACCGCGTCGGCGCGCAAAGCATAGGTGCCGGCAGGAATGTCGTTCTGCGCCGTCAGGTTCCAGCGGCCATCTTCACCAGCCGTTGTCTCGCCAGCGTACAGACTGCCCACATACACCCTCACCGTGGTGCCGGCCTTGGCCGTTCCGGAAAAAATGGTGCGGCCGCTCTCGTCATAGTCGACGACATCAAGGTTCAGGTTGCGAGACGCATCCTGCACGGCAGGTGCGGCAGGTTCGGCCGGTGCGGCAGGGTCAGCTAGGACAGCAACCTGGGTATCCTGCGTGTCCGGCGCGGGCGCAACTGAGGGTCCGGCATCGGCCTTGGCGGGCTGCCCACCACCAGAGGCCGGCGCTACGGGCTGGTCTGCCTGTGCAGTCTCGACAGCGGGTTGTTGGGTGGGCGTTGCCTGAGCGGCTTCCGCCACTGGCTTTTGCAGCACGCGGGTCGGCTGGGATGTCTCGCTGAGAACAATCAGCGGCTGGGTGCCCGGCTGGTCAGGCACGGTAAAGGCGACCGTCTGGTCGGAGCTGTTGACGGTACCAGACGGCAGGGTTTGCTGCAGCGTCATCTGGTGGGCGCCTGATGGCACCTGGCCAGAGGGCACAATCACCCACTCGCCGCGCTCGTTGACGACTTCTTCGCCGATCGGCTTGCCGTCCAGCAACGCCGTCACGGTGGCGCCCGGTTCAGCCCGGCCCGCCAGCACGGCAGACCCGTCTTCTTCAATGCGCACCATGTCGAACGTAGGTACAACTGCACCCGGCGTGACCTCGCCAGTGGCGGCAGGCGCACCTTCGGTGGCCGGTTGCGTTACGTCAGCGGATGCTGGTGGCTGGTCTGGTTGAACGGCGGCGACCTGTTGTTCCGGAGCGGCTTGCTGCGGCGTTTCCGGCGCGGACGACGGCTGGCCGGACACCGTCTGGACCGCGCTGCCGGCCGGCTGGTTGAGCGCCGTCACCACCGACTCATCGTCTCGCCAGCCCTGGTAGCTGAGGGCCAGCAGCCCGGCGGCACACAATGCTGCGAGAGAGCTGAACAAAACGATTGGCTTCATCGGGTTTCCTGTCGCTGCAATTCCTTTGTGATATTCATAAAGTGCACTTGCCCACGACGCAATCAACCTGTCGTATATGGCTGATCCTTGCGGCTCTCGAAGCTCAAGGCTTGACGCATGGCGCACCGCCCATGCCACACTCGCACCATGAAACAGAATCAGATGACTGACGATACATTGGCGTTGTGTGTTTATTGCGGCTCCGGCGAAGGCCGGGACCCCGCCTACATGGAAGCAGCCCGCTCGCTCGGCCAGTCCATGGCCGCCTCCAGCGTGGATCTGGTCTACGGCGGCGGCAGCATTGGCCTGATGGGCGAAGTTGCCCGCAGTGTCATTGGCGGGGGCGGCAAGGTTACCGGCATCATCCCCAACTTCCTGGTCAAGCGCGAGCGCATGCTCGATGAAGGTACGCACGAACTGATCACCGTAGATGACATGCACCAGCGCAAGATGCTGATGTTCCAGCGCGCCTCCGGCTTTGTGGCCCTGCCCGGAGGCATCGGCACGCTGGAAGAACTGGTGGAGATCGCGACCTGGGCGCAGCTTGGCCGCCACAGGAAGCCAATCATCATCGCCAATATCAACAACTACTGGCAGCCGTTGCTGACGCTGATTGCCCACATGCACGAAGAACATTTCATCCGCGAAGGACTGGAAGTGAATTTTGATGTGGTGGATCGGGCCACGGACATCGTACCAGCGTTTCTTCAGCGCCTGGAGGCAACCGGCCCGGTGGGCAAGCGCGACGACGAGATCACCGAGCTGTTCTGAGCCTTGCAGGCGCTGGCGGTTCTGCCGCCGTTGCCTTCGTCGCCGGGGCAAGGCCTGTGCGGCTGGCGATCAGCACGCCTGCACCCGCCACCGCCATGCCCGCCCACGCCAGAGGCGGCATTTCCTCGCCCAGCACGGCCCAGGCGATCAGCGATGCAGCCGGCGGCACCAGGAACAGCAGCGCCGACACACGGCTCACCTCGCCTGCGCGGATCAGGTACAGAAGCAGCGAGATGGCAATGATGGAGTTGCCGATCACCAGGTAAGCCAGCGCGAACAGCAGCTCGGGCGTGTACTCTACCGCAAAGCCTTCGCGCACCACGGCGATCGGCCAGATCACCACGAAACCGACGGTAAACTGCACGATGGTCGCTACCACCGGGTGCTGCTTCACGCCGAAGCGCTTTTCATAGATGGAGCCGGCGGACATGGCGAACAGGGCGGTTACGGCGAATACCACGCCGATGTAGGACGCGGTCGAGATTTCCTGCCGTGCCCCGATCACCATGGCCGCTCCAGCCAGGCCAAGCAGCAGGCCCAGCCAGCGATAGCGCGATACAATCTCGGTGACGAACATCGGGGCGAAAATCGCCACCAGGATCGGCTGCAGCGAAACGATCAGCGCCACGCCGCCTGCCGACAGCCCGTCGGCGAACGCCAGGTACGACATGCCGAAGTACAGCGCCTGCATGAACAGGCCGGTGACGGCAAGGTGCACCCAGGCCATCGGTTCGGTGGGCAGCGCCGGGCGCATCACCAGGTAGACCGGCCACATCAGCACCAGCACGCAACCATAGCGCAACGCCAGGAACGACATCGGCTCAGAATGGGCCAGTCCCAGCTTGGCGGTGGCATAGCCGCCCGACCACAGCAACAGGAACAGCACCGGGGCGGCGCGCACGAACAAGGGCTGCCACGAACTCATGCCTGTACCCCTGCCGGCCTGGCGGGCCGGAGACCCGGCGCGGCGTACAGCGCCGGCGCGGCCCGAATAATGATGGTGATGGCAAGGGTGACTGCGTCGCTCATGATGGTGCCGACTATTGCCCGCTCGCGCCCTCCAGTGCAATCAGGTCTGCCGCATGGACTGGCTACCACTGGTGCATGGCTTCAATTTCGCTCGCGCAACGGCCACATGCACGCGATACCGAAGGCAGGCCCCAGTGCAAGGCCCGCCAGCAGCACCTGCCAGCCGGTGACGCCTGCTATCAGCGGAGCCAGTTGCACGGTGGCGAAAGTCAGCAAAAAGCCCAGCGCGGTCTGGAAAGTCATCAGCGAGCCTGCCAGTTCGGGCGGCGATGCATCGGCAACCAGCGCCGAGAACTGTGCCGAGTCGGGGATGATGGTGATGCCCCAGATGATGAAGCAGATGGCAGTGATCCACCACGGCCCGCCAAAACTCGCCGCCGTCGCCAGCCCCGCCATCAGCGAGCACACCAGCGCGATCAATGCCACGTTTGCCTTGCCGGTCCGCGATGACATGTAGCCCGCCCAGACCGCACCCGCTGCTCCCAGCCCAATGGCCAGAAACGCCGTCCAGGTGGCGCGTGAGGCCGCCAGTTCAGGGTCGAGCGTCATCGCATAGGACGCCGCAGCCGCCACCGGCAGCCACGCCCACATGGCATAAAGCTCCCACATGTGACCAAGATAACCGCCGTAGGCCAGCCGGATGCGCCGGTCGGTCCACGCCAGCGCAATGGCACCGGGCCTGAACGCGGGCGAGGTGGCGTGATGCGGGCCGAGCGCTGCAAACTGCACCAGTACGCCGCCGGCGATTGCCGCAGCAGACGTTACATAGACCGCCAGCCGCCAGTCTGCCCCGCCGATCGCGGTAACCAGATGGGGCAAGGCCGAACCGAAGGTAAGTGCACCCACCAGCACGCCGACAAGGAAGCCCCGGTCCTTAAGACCCCACCCGGTGGCGATCTTCATGCCGACGGGATAGACGCCTGCCATCAGCGCACCGGTTGCCGCCCGGGCCAGGATGGCAGGTGTGCTGCCCGGCTCCAGCACCGGCAGCAGCGCGTTGATGAGACCCGCGGCACATGCACTCAGCAGGAACACCCGGCGCGGGTCGAACCGGTCGGCAATGCCCAGCACCGACGAAACCAGCGCGCCTGCGACGAAACCCAGCTGAACCCCGCTGGACATCAGCGCCTGACGGGTTGGCGATATTGTCACGTCGGCCAGAACGCCCGGCATGATGGCGGAGGACAGGAACCACAGCGACAACACCAGCACTTCGGCCAGCACCAGAAGCGCCATTGCATGCAGCTTTGCCGGCCGGTGTTCAGGGTTGCTCATGCGACGTTCCTGCGTCAAGGATCACGCGACCGCCCTGCAGCATCAGTTCAACGGGGAGAGCGTGGCAACAATCGCCTCGCTGCCTGCGGCGGCTTCAACTGTCAGGTGCGGCTCGCCCTGTACGATCACGGTATCACGTGCGCCAGCGGTTGCGTGCATGTTGGCCGCGCGCACCTGCCATCGGCCGGAGACGGCGTGAACAATGGTCACTACGGCTTCCGGAGCAAAGATCGTGAACGACCCGCCATCGCGATGTATGGCGACCTCGTGGCTCCAGCGGCCGCGCCTTGTCATCACGTTGAAATCACGCGACGGCTTGCCGTCCAGCCGGCTGTCCGGCGTCAGCGCACCATCAAAGCTCAACGGCTTCAGGTGCGTCATCGCGTGGCGGACATCATCGCCGAAGTCGAGCACGAAGGGGTCGCCGCCGACCAGCGTGATGGTGCGGTCAATGCCGGGAAAAGACGAGAACGGCCCGTCCTGGCTGATCTCGGCCAGCGACAGGCGGATGTCGAAATCATCGTGACCGGCGCCAGCGGGATATAGCCAGACGTCTTCGGTGATGCCGCCGCCGTTCTTCCAGGGCTTCCGGTCATAGCTGCCGTTCTTCAGGTGTGTCAGTGCCATGTCAGGTCGAAGCACCCTCCCGCAGAAGCTTGTAGGTAACCGAGTCGATCAAGGCCTCGAACGAGGCATCGACGATGTTGGGCGACACGCCTATGGTGAACCAGCGTTCGCCCTTTGCATCGCGGCTTTCGATCAGCACCCGCGTCGTCGCGCCGGTGCCGCCATTGAGGATTCGCACCTTGTAGTCCACCAGTTCAAGGTCGCCGATGGCCGATTGGTACTTGCCGAGGTCCTTGCGCAAGGCCATGTCGAGCGCGTTGACGGGGCCGTTGCCCTCGCCCACCGACATGATGCGATCACCGTCCACGATCAGCTTGACCACGGCTTCGGCCACGGTGATTTCCTCGCCCAGTGCATTGTGCCGGCGCTCGACCGACACGCGGAACGACTCGACATCGAAGAACTCCGGCACTTCACCCAGTGCGCGCCGTGCCAGCAATTCGAATGACGCAGGTGCTGCATCATAGGCAAAGCCTTCCGCTTCGCGCTGCTTCACCTCTGCCAGCAGGGTGTCGAGCCTTGCGTCATCGGCTTCGATGCGGATTCCGGCGCGCCTCAATTCAGACATCAGGTTGGACTTGCCGGCTTGTTCCGACACCAGCACGCGGCGCTCATTGCCGACGATCTCCGGCGGAATGTGCTCGTAGGTTTCCGGCTCCTTGAGGATGGCGGAGGCATGAATGCCGGCCTTGGTCGCAAAGGCGCTCTGACCCACATAAGGTGCCTGCCGGTCGGGTGCGCGGTTGAGCAGTTCATCGAACGCGCGCGACACCTGCGTCAACGTCTCCAGGCTGTCGCCCGAAATGCCCGTCTCGATAACATCTGCAAATGCCGGCTTGAGCATCAGCGTGGGGATCAGCGAGACGATGTTGGCGTTGCCGCAGCGCTCGCCGATGCCGTTCAGCGTGCCCTGTATCTGGCGCACGCCTGCTCGTACGGCGGCAAGTGAATTGGCCACCGCCTGGCCGGTGTCGTTGTGGGCATGGATGCCGAGGTGTGTACCGGGCACATGCTGGCTGACCGCTGCGACGATGTCCGCGATCTCGTGCGGCAGCGTGCCGCCGTTGGTGTCGCACAGGATGATCCAGCGCGCACCGGCTGTGTGGGCGGTGCGGGCGCAGGCAAGCGCATAGTCCGGGTTTGCCTTGTAGCCATCGAAGAAATGCTCGCAGTCGACCATGGCTTCCTTGCCGGCGGCGACCGCTGCCCTCACGCTGTCATCAATGCAGGCGAGGTTTTCGTCGTTCGTGGTCTTCAGCGCCACCCGCACGTGATAGTCCCACGACTTTGCAACGAAGCACACCGCGTTCGCGTGGGCTTGCAGCAGGTCCTGGAGGCCGGGGTCATTGGCGGCAGAGCGGCCAGGCCGCCGCGTCATGCCGAACGCCGTGAAGCTGGCCTTGAGGCCGCGCGGGCTGGCGTAGAGTTCGGTGTCGGTCTGGTTGGCACCGGGATAGCCGCCCTCGATGTAATCGATGCCGAGCCTGTCGAGCATCCGCATGATGGTCAGCTTGTCTTCCAGCGAAAAGTCGATGCCGGGCGTCTGCCCGCCATCACGCAGGGTCGTGTCATAGAGGTAGAGGCGGTCGCGGCCAGCCATCACACCAGCCCCTTCCAGCGCAGCACAAGATAGATGCCAAGGCCCAGCACGATGAACTTCAGCGCGATGTAGCCGAGCCAGTGTTTCGGAAACGGCAGGTTGTCATGCCAGGATTTCTTGGGTGCGGGTGTGTTCATCGCTTCAGTTCCCACGTTGTGACGCGTTCGCCGGTTTCGGAGTCTTTTGAATCCCTTAGCTGGATTCCCTGAGCCGTCAGGTCATCGCGAATGCGGTCAGCCTCGGCGAAATCCTTTGACTTGAACGCTTCCAGCCGTGCGGCGATGGCGGCTTCGATCTTCGCCTCGTCAACG
>CAYMJJ010000028.1:0-28144 GCA_964390445.1 uncultured Anderseniella sp. | reverse complement strand
CTCGGAAGGCTTAAGTCGCTTTACGACAGCATCCATTTGTACCTCGGTCGATAATCTTGCCGGCGTCCTTTTCAGGTTCGGCCGGATGTGAAAAACTCATCTGTGATCCGGCCCCTGGAACAGTTCAGGTCACCCCCACACGTCGACGTTTCACACCGGTCATAGCACCTGATGCACCGGCGTGCAAAAAGACATATTGTCAGCCTGCGGGAAAAGCTCGGTTGCAGTAGGGGTGTATCCGCCAGTCATTTACATGGTGGGAAAGCTCTGGCAATGCAATGCGGCCCGATCCATATTGAGCTTTGACATGATGAACGACATCTACAACAAGCAGATTCTCGGTTTTGCTGCAGATATCCCCCGGTTGGGCCGTCTTGACGCGCCCGATGGCACTGCCGTGGCACATTCCAAGCTGTGCGGTTCCAAGGTGACCGTCGACCTGAAGGTCGATAACGGCATCGTGACCGACTTCGCCCACGACGTTAAGGCGTGTGCGCTGGGTCAGGCCTCGTCTTCCATCATGGCGCACCATGTCGTAGGGGCGAGTACCCAAGAACTGCGCCAGTTGCGCGACCAGATGCATGCCATGCTGAAGGAAGGCGGGCCGGCGCCGGACGGCCGCTGGTCAGACCTTCAAGCGCTGACACCTGTGCGCGACTTCAAGGCGCGGCATGCCTCGACGCTGCTGACGTTCGATGCCGTGGTCAACGCGCTCGATATGGCAGAAGGAGCCAAGGACTCGGGCGCAACGGCGGCGGCTTCAGCCTGATTTCTTTTCCGGCATGGACGGGCTGGGATAACGCGACGTCTTTTCCAGTACATTCAGGTCCTTGTGGTTGCGCATGTACTGCTCCGATGCATCGCGCAGCGGCTGGTAGTCCCACGGATACCATTTTCCCTCGCGCAGCGCGTGCCAAACGGTCAGTCGCACAAGCTGGCTCTCGCGGATGTCGGCTTCCAGCCGTGCGGCGTCCCAGCGGTTTGCAGCCAGCGTCTTGAGCGCGTGCAGCGTGTCCGCATGGGCGCGGTCGCCCGCCAGGTTGGTTGCTTCATGCGGGTCATCAGCGAGGTTGAACAACTGGTCAGGGTCGGTCTTGCAGGTGATCAGCTTCCAGTCGCCCTGGCGCACCATGAACACCGGCGCAATGCAGCCTTCGCAAGTCAGTTCGCCGTAGATCGGTGCATCGCGGTCTTCATCAGCGCCATCGAGCAGTGGCAGCAGCGAGCGCCCGTCCAGCGTCGCCGCGTGTCCCTCATGGCTAGCGATTGCAGACAGGGTTGGCAGGATGTCCAGCAGCGAGGCGGGCTGGGTGATGCGGCGCGGTTTGAACCGGCCGGGGTAGTGGATGATCAGCGGCACGCGTGCTGAATGCTCCAGGAAGCTCATCTTGTACCACAGGCCACGTTCGCCCATGAAATCACCGTGGTCGGAGGTGAACACGACGATGGTGTCATCGGCCAGACCGCAGTCGTCCAGCGTCTCCAGCAACTTGCCGACATGGTCATCGAGATAGGTAATGTTCGCGTAGTAGGCGCGGCGCGCGTTCAGCGTGTCCTGGGCGGTGATGTCGTAGTCGTCCATGGCCGAAACCATCCACAGCCGCTGCGAATGCGGGTCGAGGTTGTCATAGCCGGGGCATGGGGTTACCGGGGCGTCGATGGCATCCGGATCATACTGGTTCCAGTATTTCGCGCGCGCGGCATAGGGGTCGTGCGGATGGGTAAACGAGGCAACGAGGCAGAACGGGCGCTGGTCCGGGTTACGGGCGTAGTCATACAGCCGGCGCACCGCCTGGAAGCCGACCTCGTCATCGTATTCGAGCTGGTTGGTCTGCTCGGCAATGCCGGCCTGCTTGACCGACAACAGGTTGTGATACCACCAGTCAACACGCTCCTGGGCCTTTCGCCAGTCGGGTGTCCAGCCGAAGTCGGCGGGGTATATGTCGGTGGTGAGACGCTCCTCAAAGCCGTGCAACTGGTCGGGACCAACAAAGTGCATCTTGCCCGAAAGGCAGGTGCGGTAACCTTCAAGGCGAAGGTAGTGAGCAAAGCTTGGTGTCATCGACGCGAACTCGGCGGCGTTGTCGTACACCCGGTTGCGCGAGGGCAACTGACCAGACATCATGGCCGCGCGGGCGGGCGCGCACAGGGGGCTGGGCGAATAGAAATTCTCGAACACCACACCGTTCGCGGCGAGCTTGTCGATATTGGGTGTCCTTACCACCTTGTGGCCGTAGGCTGCCAGAAACGGTGCGGCCAGCTGGTCGACCATGATGAAGAGAATGTTGGGTTTGTCTTGCGCCATGGAGTATCAGCCTGCCTGCCGGATGGTTGGCGCAGGCGGAACCCTGCGCGATGAATGAAGTGTGCAAATGAAACTGCGCCGCAGCATTGTTGCAAGCGTCATGATGGTGCTCATCCGCGCCTATCAGCTGACGCTGTCGGCGTTCGTGGGGCGCACCTGCCGGCACCTGCCGACGTGTTCAAGCTACACCATGGAAGCGATTGACCGGCACGGAGGCTGGGCCGGGTTCTGGCTGGGGCTGTTCAGGATTTCGCGCTGCAACCCGTGGGGTACGAGCGGGTATGACCCGGTGCCGGAAGACGTGCCCGCGGCGGGTTGGCGGGTCTGGAAATACAGGCGGGTTTGCAGTTGCGCGCAAGCAAATGACCGGCCTTCCTTGCAGGGGGAAGACCGGTCAGACCCAACTCACTGACTGTTTGCAGACGTCAGGAAGTCATTACCACTTGGATACGGCTGCGGTGGTGTAGCCGCCGCCGAAGTTGAAGTTGTAGCTGCCGCCCACGCGGAAGGCATGCATTTCGTTGTCAACCGTCAGTTCACAGGTTGCGACGCAACCGGTCGTGCCGGTGAGGTTGTACGTGTGGCTGCCAAAGTCGCCATAGAGGTACTCGGCCTTCACGTGGAAGTTGTTGGTGATTGCGTGTTCGATGCCACCGCCGACAACATAACCGCCGGACACGGCAGACGAGGAGATGAATTCACCGGGAGCCGGGCCGACCAACGCGTCGATGCTGTGGCCAAGCCAGCCGTAACCACCGGTGACGAACAGCATGGTGTTGTCGTTGGCCAGCCAGCCAAGGCGGGCGCGGATGGTGGACAGGTCGTCGACGTAGTAATTCACGTCGGACGGTGGTGCCTGATACCAGATGTGACCGTCGAAGGACGCGTTGTATTCACCCTCCAGGCCGACGACGAACGAAGAACCCAACTGGTAGTTGTAGCCGCCATAAACGCCGCCCATGCCCGTGCAGCCGCCGAAGTTCAGCGGGTCAGCGGTCGCAGGGTCGGTGTCGTAGTAGGTGGTTTCGAAGCAGGCAACGCCGATCTGGCCACCAACATACAGGCCGGTCCAGTCCGTCACGGATGCGCGCAGTTCTGGCAGCGGCGGAGGCGGCGGGGGAAGATCGAGATCTGCGGCGAAGGCTGGAGCTGCGGTGAGCGACAGAAGTACCGCCGATGCAGCCGCCAGAGAAACACGCTTGGTGAGGGATGTCATCGTGGTTTCCTTGAGGTCGGTTATGGTTAACGCTGAACGGACCATACCGGCGGCATGGTTAATCTTTGGTTTCCGGGCTTCAAAAAATTTGAACGGTCTCCTGGGCGAACGGCCCGAGCTGAGTTGCGGTGCTTGACGAAGCGGCCTGCATTGATCATTTAACGGGCGTGCGCGGCCATTTTCACACAGGCCGCTTTCATGAAAACCGCTTACCTGCGTTCGTAGGCAGAGAGTGAGCAAGAGGTGACACCAATGATCTCCCTGACATTTCCCGATGGATCCGTGCGCGCGTTCGAAGCTGGAACGACCGGGTCGGACGTTGCTGGTTCGATTGCCAGGTCACTGCAGAAGAAGGCCGTTGCCGTCATGCTGAACGGCCAACTGGCTGATCTCGCCGACCCGATCAACGCGGATGCCGCGTTTCGCATCATCACCCGCGACGACCCGGAAGCGCTCGAACTGATCCGACATGACGCGGCGCACGTGATGGCTGAAGCGGTGCAGGAGCTGTGGCCGGGTACGCAAGTGACCATCGGTCCGGTGATCGAGAACGGCTTCTTCTACGACTTCAAGCGCAACGAGCCTTTCACCACCGAAGACCTGCCGGTAATCGAGAAGAAGATGCGCGAGATCATCCAGCGCAACAAGCCGTTCACCAAGCAGGTGTGGGCCCGCGACAAGGCGAAACAGGTGTTTCGCGACAAGGGCGAGGCCTACAAGGTCGAGCTGATCGACGCCATTCCGGACGAGCAGGACCTGAAGATCTACAACCAGGGAGACTGGTTCGACCTGTGCCGGGGGCCGCACATGGCGTCGACCGGCCAGATCGGCTCGGCGTTCAAGCTGATGAAGGTGGCCGGCGCCTACTGGCGCGGTGACTCGAACAACGAGATGCTGACCCGCATCTACGGTACCGCGTGGGCCAGCCAGTCGGATCTTGAAGGCTATCTCCACATGCTGGAGGAAGCCGAAAAGCGCGACCATCGCAAGCTGGGCCGCGAGATGGACCTGTTTCACTTCCAGGAAGAAGGCCCGGGCGTGGTGTTCTGGCATTCCAAGGGCTGGCGGATGTTCCAGTCACTTGTCAATTACATGCGCCGGCGGCTTGAAGGCACCTACGAAGAGGTCAATGCGCCGCAGATCCTCGACAAGGCGTTGTGGGAAACCTCGGGCCATTGGGGTTGGTACAAGGAGAACATGTTCGTCACCGAAACCGAGGACGAACGCGTGTTTGCCATCAAGCCGATGAACTGCCCCGGGCACGTGCAGATATTCAAGCACGGCCTGAAGTCCTACCGTGAACTGCCGGTGCGCCTGGCTGAATTCGGCAACGTTCACCGCTACGAGCCATCGGGCGCATTGCACGGGCTGATGCGGGTGCGCGGGTTCACCCAGGATGATGCGCACGTGTTCTGCACAGAAGAGCAGTTGCGCGGCGAATGCATGCGGATCAACGACCTGATCCTGTCGACCTATGCCGACTTTGGCTTTGACGAGATCACGGTAAAGCTGTCCACGCGGCCGGAAAAGCGCGTCGGCACCGATGCGGACTGGGACCTTGCCGAGCAGATCATGTCGGAGGTGCTGGCAGAAATCGCGGCGCAGTCGGGCGGCAAGATCAAGACGGCGATCAACCCGGGCGAAGGCGCGTTCTACGGGCCGAAGTTCGAGTATGTTCTGCGCGATGCGATCGGGCGTGACTGGCAGTGCGGCACCACCCAGGTGGACTTTGCCCTGCCGGAGCGGTTCGGTGCGTTCTACATCGACAAGGACTCCGAGAAGAAGAAGCCGGTGATGGTTCACCGGGCCATCTGCGGGTCAATGGAGCGGTTCCTCGGCATCCTGATCGAGAACTACGCCGGTCACATGCCGTTGTGGTTTGCCCCGGTGCAGGTGGTGGTAGCGACCATCACCTCGGACGCCGACGAGTATGCCCGAAAGGTGGCGGCAACGCTGCGCAAGGCGGGCCTGCAGGTCGAGACCGACCTGCGCAACGAGAAGATCAACTACAAGGTGCGCGAGCACTCGCTGGCCAAGGTGCCGGTGATCCTGGTGTGCGGCAAGCGCGAGGCGGAGGAAAACTCCGTCAACGTACGCCGGCTCGGATCACAGGCGCAGACCTCGATGTCACTGGACGAGGTGAAGGCGGCCCTGGTCGACGAGGCAACGCCGCCGGACGTGCGGCGCAGGCTGCGCGAGGAAGAGGCTGCCTGACAGCGTGATCACCGCTTTGCGCGCGTTCGGGTCCGTTCGTCGCGGGCTGCATCGTCGTCGATGCCGGCCTTCTCTCCGGTATCGGACTCGAACAGGGCGGCCAGTTCCTCGGCATGGCGACGTGCGCTGTCGGCCAGTTTCTCGTTGTCGGAATAGTGGGCGTAATCCTCGTACAGCCGCTTGCGGTCGCGTTCAGCAAACGTCTTGATTGTGTGCTCCGCCTCGTTCCGGCTCAGGCCCGCCTCGAGCAGCACCCGTCGCGACATCTCCAGAGCTGACAGGAAGGTTTCGCGCATGATGTGCTCGACGCCCATGTCCATCAGCCAGTGAACGTGATTGCGGTCGCGCGCGCGCGCATAGATGGGCAGGTCCGGGCAATTCCGGCGCACCAATTCGACGATGCGCAACGACGCTTCGACATTGGACACGCACACCACGAAGGCGCGCGCCTTGTCGATCTGGGCGGCTTGAAGGATGTCGGCGCGGGTGGCGTCGCCAAAGTAGACCTTGCCGCCGAATTTCCGCACGATCTCGATCTGGGTCGGATCGCCGTCCAGCGCGGTGAAAGGAATTTTCCGGGCCGCCAGCACGCGAGCAATGATCTGGCCGAACCGGCCCAGGCCGGCAATGACGACATGGCCACCTTGATCCGGCATGTCGTCGGCTGCACGGCTGTCGACTTCTGGAGGAGCCGTCCGGCGTGAGTACCAGCCTTCAACCAGCATCAGCAGGGGCGTGGCCAGCATCGTCAGCGTGACCACGATGTTGATGAAGACCGCCTGGCTTTGGACGATCACGGCAGAGGCAATGGCCGCTGTTGTCAGCACGAAGGCAAATTCGCCGCCCTGCGCAAGGGCAACGGCAAACCGGCGGCTGGCCCTGGTGTCGAGGCCATAACGTCGCCCCACGAAGAACAGGATGATGCCCTTGAGCAGCATGAGCCCTGTTGCCGCTGCCAGCACCGAGCCCGGGTTGCTGATCAGCAGGTTGAGGTTGAGCGACATCCCCACTGCAATGAAGAACATGCCGAGCAACAGGGATTCGAAAGGTTTTATGTCAGCCTCGATCTCGTGCCGGTACACCGAGTCGGCCAGCAGTGCGCCGGCGATGAACGCGCCCAGGGCAGGCGACAGGCCAACGCCCTTGAAGATGATCTCGATAACGACCACCGTGAGCAGCGCAAAGGCCGTCATGGCTTCAGTCACGGCTGTCTTGGCGATCAGGTGAAACACCCAGCCCAGGACGTAGCGTCCGGCAAGAACCACCACGCAGATGGCGCCCAATGCCTTTGCGGCGCCCAGCAATGTCATGGTCTCGGTTGTGTCTGCACTCGCTGCAAGCAGGCCAACGAATGCGATCATCGGGATGGCGGCAACGTCCTGGAACAGCAGCACGGCAAACGCCAGCCGGCCGTGCCGGTGCTCGAGTTCACCTTGCTCCTTGAGTACCTGCAAGACCATTGCCGTGGACGACAGTGCCAGAGCAAGTCCTGCAAACAACGCCAGCCGCCAGCCGAACTGGGCTGCCAGCAAGGCAAGGAACAAGGCTGTTGCCGTAACCAGCACTTGCGTGCCACCGGCCCCGAAGATCGACTTGCGCATGGCCATCAGCCGCTGGGGTTTAAGCTCCAGGCCAATCAGGAACAGCAACAGCACCACGCCAAACTCGGCCACATGCAGCATCTTTTCAGCGTCGTTGAAGATGCGCAGGCCGAACGGGCCGATGGCGATGCCGGCAATCAGGTAGCCGAGCACCGCACCGATGCGGAAATGCTTCGCCAGCGGTGCAACCAGCGCAGCGGCAGCCAGCAACACGGCAATCTGCGCAAGGCTGATCTGGCCCATGCCTTCATCCTTCCATTGTAGTATGCCATGCTCTGCAAAACAGTCGTCAGACGCAGGCGTCCCACCACGACTCGCAGGAGTTCAGATGAGCAGGTTTGATTGTGATGATCCAGTGCCGGGGGATGCAAGGTCTTGCGATACAATTGACCACATCATCGTGCCGCGGGCGAGGGACATTGGTGGTTTCGAGGTGCGCCGGGCGCTGCCATCGGCCAAAACGCAGATGATCGGCCCGTTCATCTTCTTTGACCAGATGGGTCCGGCGCGGATGCAGGCCGGGCATGGCATAGACGTTCGGCCGCACCCGCATATCGGGCTGTCCACGGTGACCTGGCTGTTCGAGGGGCAGATTTTTCATCGTGACAGCCTGGGCTCGTCGCTACCGATCAATCCCGGTGCGGTCAACTGGATGCAGGCGGGCAGGGGCATTGTACATTCCGAGCGCACCGCCGATGAAGAACGCGCCAGCGACAGCTCGCTGTTCGGCATCCAGTCGTGGGTCGCGCTGCCGAAGGACAAGGAAGAGTCCGCGCCCGGCTTCTGGCATCATGCGGCTGACGAGTTGCCCGTTATCACCGATGGCGGGGTGATGCTGCGCGTCATCGCGGGCCGGATGTTCGGCGAGCCATCGCCGGTCCAGACGGCATCGGAAATGTTCTACGGTGAAGTGGTGATGCACCCCGGCGCGTCGATGCCGCTGCCGCCGGTGTTCGAGGAACGTGCGATCTACCTGGTGGCAGGCCAGATCCGAATTGGTGGCGACCTGTTCGAAGGCGCGCAACTGCTGGTGTTGAAGCCCGGTGCGCACATCACCATCGTTGCCACCAGGGTCGCGCGCTTCATGGTGCTGGGCGGTGAACCGATGGATGGGCCGCGTCACATCTGGTGGAATTTCGTCTCGTCCTCGAAAGAACGCATCGAGCAGGCCAAGAACGAATGGAAGCAGGCGAAGTTCGACATCGTGCCGGGTGACGCAGAAGAGTTCATCCCGTTGCCGCAGTAGCAGGGTTACTGGCCCTGCACCTGCGTGCGCTTGCCCGGCTCGATGATGACGGTGCGCTGCCTGTCGCCGGCTTTCCAGGTGTAGCTGCCTGGCGCCAGTGTCAGCACTTGCGGGCCGGTACCGGCGGCAGACCACTTGAGGGCTGCATCTGCCAGCGTCCACGCCGTGGCGTCACTGGTTTCGATCAGGGCAAGACCGGCCTTGTGGTCAAGCTGCAGTGTGGTCAGCAGGCCGGGCTTGATCGACACGTCGGTGCGGGTGACGGTGTTGCCCGGCTCGATTTCACTTTCCAGCCGATAGGTGCCTGCGCCAAGCCGCATCAGGCCGCCCGGCACATCCGACGTGGCGATAAGCTGGCCTGCGGCAACGCCGTTGATTGCGTACACCTTGTGCACGGCGCGCGTGGCGCCGGGCAGGGGCTCTTTGGCAATTGTGGACAGGGTGCGCAGCCCGCCCACGTTGAACACGAAAGTGTAGCTCATGTAGTGACCCGAAGGCACTTCGATCTGCTGAACCAGAGAAACAGACCCGTAGGTCGCTTCGACCACGTAGCGGCCCGGCTCGATCATCATCGAGGAGATGGGGGTATCTTCCTCGACAACATCGTTGCCTGTGCCGCCGGGAAGGCCACCGTCGGCTGCAGCGGGGCGTACCTTCCACCTGATCGGCAAGGTGATCAGGCCGCCATCTTCCGACAGCCTTCCGGCAAGTTCGAGGCCTTCCATGCCGGGGCGGGTAACCTCGATGCGGAGTTCATAGGGTACGTCGGTGGTTTTCGGCGGCAATGACCCGGTGATGATCGCATCGGCGTCGGTGCGCTGCGCCGCGTGCGGGGTGACTGCAAACAGACTTGTGGCCAGTGCTGCACCAGCTAGCGTCAGGGCCGCCCCTGTGAGAAGGCGGCCCCGGTGGTGCTGGCGCGCACGTGAGAGAGAGACGTGCATGCTCTTCATTTTCCCTGTCAGACTTTCGAGGAACCCAACTCTAGAAGGATCCCGGTCCGAACTTTCCCCCGACCCGTTTCCCGGCCGGCATGAAAACAAAAGCACGAGACGGTTGCGGGCTGCAACGCCATCCTTAATAGAAGGTTAACGCCGCCGGGCAATGTTTAGTAAACATCGCAACAGTCTGCTAGAAGGGCCCGGAAAGCTTGGCGGGCAGGGACCAAACAAGGAAGGCGAAATGGCTATTGAACTGAACCAGGGGTTGCCAGGCGAGGCGCTCAATGACCGCTCCGACACCGTGCGGCTGCTTGAAACGCGCCGGTCTGCGTCGGCCAAGGCGATGACCGGGCCGGGGCCGGACAAAGACCAGCTTGACCGGTTGCTTGCCATCGCCTGCCGTGTGCCGGACCACGGTAAGCTGTGCCCGTGGCGGTTTATCGTGTTTGAAGGCGACGCGCGTGAGCGGGCCGGTGACATTCTGGTTGAGCGCTACAGGCAACTGCATCCCGCTCACGGCGAAGAAACGCTGGCGCAGCAGAGGGCGATGTTTTCGCGCGCGCCGTGCGTTATCGCGGTGGTCAGCAATGCCGTTGCCGATCATCCCAAGATCCCGGAATGGGAGCAGGTGCTATCGGCGGGAGCGGTGTGCCAGAACCTGCTGGTTGCCGCCACGGCCATGGGGCTGGGTGCGCAATGGATTACCGGATGGTTCGGCTACGACAAGGAAGTGCTCAAGGCGTTCGGGTTGCAATCCCATGAGCGCGTTGCCGGGTACATCTATCTCGGCACGCCGGTCGAGGCGCAGCCTGACCGGCCAAGGCCGGTGCTGTCCAGTATCGTGACACGGTTTTGAGCGAGGTCACTCAGATGAAGCCGGTCAAGGCAATCCTGTTCGACAAGGATGGCGTGTTTGTCGACTTTGAAAAGACCTGGACGCCTGTGCTGAAGATCATCGCGGCGGATCTTGGCGAAGGGCGCGACAACTGCGTAGCCGGCCAGTTGCTGGAGCTGGCGGGCTTTGATCCGGAAAGCGACCGGTTTTTGCCCGGGTCGGTCTGGGCCGCCGGGCATGCGGACGACCTGGTGGCGGTATGGCTGCCCATGCTTGCCGGGATGGACCGGCACGAACTGTACGAACGGGTTGAGCGCCGCTGCGTGGAAGCGCTGCCGCAACCGGTGTTGGCAGCCCACGTACAACGGCAGATCTTCAGCGATCTCAAGGCAATGGGGCTGAGACTTGGCGTGGCCACCAATGACATGGCAGCCTCTGCCCGCGCCACCGTGGACCGGTTCGGCCTGGCGGACGTTTTCGACCTGGTACTGGGCTATGACAGCGTGCCCAACCCCAAGCCCGCCGGTGACCCGGTGATGGTGTTTGCCGAACATTGCAATGTGCTGCCTGGCGAAGTGATGATGGTGGGCGACAACACCCACGACATGCATTGCGGCCGCGCGGGCGGGGCCGGCGTCGTCGTGGGCGTGCTTTCGGGCAATTCCAGCCGCAGCCAGCTTGAGCCGCTCGCCGATCACATTATCGACGACATCTCGCACCTGCCGCGCCTTGCCGCCCGGCTACTCGAACATGGCGCGAAGGTCGATGGTTGAAGCTTCGCCGACGCTGCCGGCGTGCTCGTCGAGCCAGGCTTCAGCCGTGTTGCGTCCGATGTCGCGCAAGTGGGTGAGGAACGCCCATTCGGTATTGAGCTTTGATGACGCTGACAACGGCACCAACTGGCCGGAGTTCTCGATCCGGTGCATGTGCACGCGGGTATATTCGTCGGCCGGCAGCTTGCCATCGTCGATCAGCCGGGTGACGAATTCAATCGCCCGCAACTCGCGGATCAGCGACGAGTTGAAGCTTATTTCATCAATGCGGTTGTCGATTTCGCGGGCCGTGCGCGGCAGTTGCGGCCGCTCGATGGGGTTGATCTGCACGATGACCACGTCTTTAACCGCTGTCGAATAGAAGATTGGAAAGATTGGCGGATTGCCCATGTAGCCGCCGTCCCAGTAGTGCTCGCCGCCAATCTCGACGGCCTGGAAGATTTTCGGAAGGCAGGCCGATGCCATGACGGCTTCAGGCGTCAGTTCATCGCCCGAAAACACCTTGATCTTGCCATTGCGCACGTTGGTCGCAGACACGAACAGCTTGACCTCGGTGCAGGCGCGTACCTTGTCGAAGTCGATGGTCTTCTGCAGCAGGTCGAGGATCGGGTTGAAATTGAACGGGTTGGTTTCGTAGGGCGAGACCAGCCTGGACATCACGTCGATCCAGTTGTAGGCGGGCGAGGCGTCCATGCTCCAGTTGCCGGTCAACACGTCGAAGGGGCTGCGCCGGATCGGGCTGAAGGTTCCAAGCCGGCTGATCGACGACCAGAAGCTGTCCATGGCAGCGCGCGCACCGTCCGGCCCGCCGGTCGTCCAGCCTTGCGCGAAGGCTGCGGCATTCATCGCACCTGCGCTGGTGCCGGTGATGGCGGCGATCTGCAAGCGGCCGTCTTCCAGCAGCTTGTCCATCACCCCCCAGGTGAAGGCTCCGTGCGCGCCGCCACCTTGCAATGCCAGCGCAATGGCTTTGTGTTTTGCCATGTCAGTGATCCATCCTGCCGAGTGTCGTTGTTGCCATTAACATGGTTTCCCAATCTGTTGTCAGCTACGTCGCTGTGTTGAACGTTAAGCATCACGATCAGTTGACAGGTACCAGCCCGGTCCTCCATCACCGCAGCAACAGTTTCAACAATCCGGAAAAATGGCAGCAGCACACATGTTCTACGACGCGCGCAAGAATGACCACGGCATGCAGTACGACCCGTTCAAGGCGCTGGTCGCGCCGCGCCCGATCGGGTGGATATCGTCGCTGTCGGCGGCGGGTGTGACCAACCTGGCACCCTACAGCTTTTTCAATGCGATGTCGGACAACCCGCATTACGTCGTGTTCGGCTCGGCAGGTCGCAAGGACAGCATCAGCAACATCCAGGAAACCGGAGAGTTCGTGTGCAACATGGCAACCTATGGCTTGCGCGAACAGATGAACGCGTCATCGGCAGCCGTCGATGCCGCTACAGACGAGTTTGAGCTGGCCGGGCTTGAGAAGGCCCCGTGCCGGCTGGTCAAGCCGCCACGCGTAGCCGCCAGCCCCGTCGCACTCGAGTGCATCTACGTAAAGACGGTGGACCTGCCCGGGCATGACAACGCTGCGGGCGGTTATGCCATCGTCATCGGCCAGGTCATCGGCGTGCACATTGCCGATGAGTTCATCGTCGATGGCCGCGTCAAGACCGCCGCCATGCATCCGATCATGCGGATGGGGTATTCAGAATACACGATGGTTACGGATTCCTTCGACATGCGCCGGCCGGCGTGAGGTATGCTGTGAACTGATGACGCAAGAACCGATCAGGCTGGCGCAAGCCACCCAACAACCCGCTGATCCTGCAGGCCCGCCTGCAGAAGGAGCCGATGCCGTGCCCGCGCCGCCCGCCAATGAGGGCGTGACTGTTGAACACGTCGGTGACCTGATCGGGCAGTCGTTGGCCTTCTTTCAGGGCTGGCTCAACCAGATCGGCATCACCTCGACCTACACCGGCTTTCAATGGGCCGCGATCCAGTTTGCCGTGATCATCGGCTGTTTCGTGGTTGCGCTGGTACTGGATCGCCTCGTCACCCCGAAACTTGAGACCCAGGCCCGCAAGATCAAGGGCAAGCCGCACCTGCTGCGCACGGTGGTGGTGTTCCTGCGCCGGTCGAGGTGGATCTATTTCGCGCTGGCCTTGTGGCTCGCGGTCATGGTGATGCGGGAAGTCACCTGGATCTCGCGAAGCTATCTGGTCGGCATTGCAGCCAACCTGGCCACCGCCTGGGTGGTGATTGCCATCATCACGCGGCTCATCCGCAACCGGTTCCTGGCCAACACGGCCGCAATCTTTGCGTGGACCGTCGCGGCGCTCAGCATTCTCGGGCTGCTGGCCGAGACGATCAACCTGCTCGACAGTTTCGGGTTCCAGCTGGAAGGCGGTGTCCGGTTCACGCCGCTGCTGGTGATCAAGGGCCTGTTGGTGCTCAGTATCGCGGTGTGGCTGGCAATCCTTGTCGGCCGGTTTGCCGACACGAAGTTCAAGTCGAGCGAAGACCTGAACCCGTCGCTGCAGGTGCTGCTCGGCAAGCTGGTCAAGGCCGTGCTTGTCATCACGGCCATCCTTGCCGCCTTGTCGATGGTCGGCATAGATCTGACCGCGCTTGCGGTATTCTCCGGTGCCATCGGCCTGGGCATCGGCTTCGGCTTGCAGAAGGTGGTGTCGAACCTGATCTCGGGATTCATCCTGCTGGTGGACAAGTCGATCAAGCCCGGCGACGTGATCAGTGTTGGCGATACCTACGGCAAGATCAACGAGCTAGCGGCCCGCTATGCATCAGTCATCTCGCGCGATGGACGCGAATACCTGATCCCCAACGAAGACCTGATCACCAGCCAGGTGATCAACTGGTCCTACTCGTCGGACCTTGTGCGGATCGACCTCGATTTCGGTGTCAGCTACGAGGCCAGTCCGCACCACGTGCGCGACGTGGCAAAGCAGGCGGCAACCACCCACAAGCGGGTACAGGCCGTACCGGCACCGGTGTGTCACATCACCGAGTTCGGTGACAGCTCGATCAACTACAAACTGCGCTTCTGGATCCGCGATCCGGGGCAGGGCACCGTGAACGTGCGTGGCGACATTTTCCTGGCGCTTTGGGATGCGTTGCAGGAGGCCGGCATCGGCATACCTTATCCGCACCGCGACATCGCCATGCGCGGGCCCATACAGGTGGAACTGTCGGACAGTCGCAAACCTGCAAGAAAGGCTGCGCGCAACCCCGCCGCCGTCCGCAAGAAACCGGCGTGACTACTTGAACTTCCTGAAGAACCCCGTGCGGTCGAACATCTCTTCCAGCGCCTGCATCCGGTCGCGGGTCACGTCCCAATGCTTGTTGGATGCTGCCGCAATCATCGTTTCCGACAGCAGCAGCAGGGCGGCTGTCGAGTCCCATGCAGACGGCACCGAGATGTGGACGGCGAAGGTGTGGCCGGCATACTTCGCCACCGGTGAGCGCCACTGATCGGTGAACAGCACGATCTTCGCGCCTCGTTCATGGGCCATTTCAGCCAGCCGCAAGGTGGTGTTCTCATATCGGCGGATGTCGAACACGCACAGCACGTCGTCCTGCTTCAGGTCGAGGATGTCGTGTGGCCAGGCGTTGGAACTGGCGTCGATGCGCTTCACGGCAGGACGCATCACCTGCATGTGCAGGTACAGGTAGTCGGCAATGCGGCCCGAAATGCGCCCGCCGCTGATGAACAGCTTGCGGTTCGTATCAGCCAACAGCGCGCACGCGGCATCGAATGACTGGTGGTCGATGTGGGCCAGCGACTGGCGGATGTTGCCGATCACCGCATCGGTGAACTCGTTGAGGATATGCGTGTCGGGCGCGGTGGCGGACCAGTTGTCGTGTTTGGTGATCGGGTTCGAAATGCGGTCCTCAAGCTCCTGGCGCAGCGCAGCCTGGTACTCTGCAAAGCCGTTGAAGCCGATCTTGCTGACCAGCCTCAACACCGTCGGCGGCGACACCTCCGCGCGCCCTGCCAGTTCGGCAATGGTGCCCATGCCGGAGACCGGGTAGTTGCCCAGCAGCACGGCTGCCAACTGGCGTTCGGCACGGGTAAGGGTCTGCTCGTGCTGGCTGATCAGGTCTGCAATGCTTGCCTGCATGGAAGGTCTGCCCTTGTCGTTGCCGGAGCGACGGAGGATCAAGGAATTATCTTGACAACCGTCACCGGCTTGTAAAAATTTTTACAGAAACCGAAGGAGCTGTCCAGCTTGGTAAATCCGCAATCAGTGCCTGCCGAACCTGCGTTCACCGCATTGCCGCCGCGAGTGGTCAACGCGGCTGGTCGGTCTCGGGTTGTGCTGGTGTGCGAGCACGCCTCGAATAATGTGCCGCCGGAACTGCATGGCCTGGGCATGAGCGACGAGGGTTTGCGCAGCCACGCCGCCTGGGACCCCGGTGCAGTGGCAGTGGCTGAGGAAATGTCTGCCACGCTTGATGCAGTGCTGGTCGCTTCGCAGGTGTCGCGGCTGGTGTATGACTGCAACCGGCCGCCCGAGGCTCATGACGCCATGGTTGCGCGCAGCGAAGTGTTCGACATTCCTGGCAATGCCGGTCTTGACTCAAGATCAAGACAGGACCGTATCGAGTTGGTCTACCGGCCGTTCCAGGCGCAGCTGACCCAGGTGCTAGCAAGCCGTATGGATCGCCATCCTGTGCTGGTGACTGTTCACTCGTTCACACGGGTCTACAATGGCGTGACGCGCGATGTCGAGCTTGGCATCCTGTGCGACCGGGATGCCCGGCTGGCCGATGCCATGCTGGCGCGCGCGGCAGATTTCACCGCGATGGATGTGCGCAAGAACCAGCCTTACGGGCCGGAGCACGGCGTCACCCATACACTCATCGAGCACGGCCTCGCCAACAACATTGCCAATGTGATGATCGAGATCCGCAATGACCTGATTGCCAGCCCGGACCAGCAGCGCGACATGGCGCGGATGCTGGCGGGCATGGTGAGCGCGGGCATCGATGCCGTTTCCGCGCCGGGGGCGAAGGGCGGCTGATGCTGGGGTTCATGCGGTCATATGTGCGCGTGGTCGATGCCGTCAACTACCGGCTTGGCCGTGTCATCATGTACGGCATCTTCGTGCTGGCGGGCATCTTGCTGTGGTCGTCCTTCACCAAAGCTTTCTTTACGGTGCCGGCCAACTGGACGCTGGAAATGGCGCAGTTTGCGATGGTCGCCTACTACGTGCTGGGTGGCCCGTACTCCATCCAGATGGGGTCGAACGTGCGCATGGACCTGTTCTATGGCGAGTGGTCGCTCAGGCGCAAGGCGTGGACCGATGCGTTCACGGTGTTCTTCCTGATCACCTTCCTCGCGGTGTTGCTGTACGGCGGTCTGACATCGCTGGCCTATTCGCTGGGGTATTGGGGCGACAAGCCGATCAGCTTCTTCATCGGGTTGCTCACGGGCCAGGAAGATATCGGCCGGCTTGAGGTGTCACGGCGCTCATGGCGGCCGTACATGTGGCCGATCAAGCTCGTCATGGTGATCGGCATTGCGCTGATGCTGCTGCAGGCCATTGCCGAGCTCTTTCGCGATATTTTCCGCATCCGCGGCGAGGAGATCTGAATGTCGTATGAGCTCATCGCGTTGCTGATGTTCTCGACCATGATGCTCATGCTGCTCACGGGCCAGCGGGTGTTCGGTGCGATCGGCTTCGTCGCGGTCGTGGCAGCGCTTGCGCTGTGGGGCACGGGCGGGTCCGACCTTCCGTTTTCTGCCGCCATCAAGCTGATGAACTGGTACCCGCTGCTGACGCTGCCGATGTTCATCTTCATGGGCTACGTGCTGTCTGAATCGCGCATCGCCGATGACCTTTACCGGATGTTCCATGTCTGGATGGGGCCGGTGCCCGGCGGGCTGGCCATAGGCACGATCGGGCTGATGGTGCTGATATCGGCAATGAACGGGCTGTCTGTCGCGGGCATGGCCATCGGTGCGACCATTGCGTTGCCGGAACTGTTGCGCAGGGGTTACGACAAGCGGATGGTGACCGGGGTGATCCAGGCAGGATCATCGCTGGGCATCCTGGTGCCGCCATCGGTGGTGCTGGTGCTTTACGCCATGATCGCGCGCCAGCCCGTTGGCCAGCTGTGGCTTGCCGGTGTCGTCCCGGGCCTGATGATGGCTGCGATGTTCATCCTCTACATCGTGGTGCGCTGCCGCATGAACCCCGAGCTTGGACCGCCGCTCGCCGTTGAAGAGCGTGACATGCCGCTTGCCCGCAAATTGCGGTTGCTGAGCGCAGGTCTCCTGCCTGTCGGCATTTTCATGACCATGATGGTGCCCTTCATCAACGGCTGGACCGGACTTGTGGAAAGTTCTGCCATTGGTGCCACGGCAGCGTTTCTGGCGGCGGTCGTGAAAGGCCGGATGACACGCCAGGTGTTCGAGAACTCCGTACGCAACACGCTGGGCATCTCTTGCATGTTTATGTGGATCATCCTGGCCGCGCTGGCCTTTGGCGCCGTGTTCGACGGGCTGGGTGCCGTCAAGGCGATCGAGAGCCTGTTTACCGAACGGCTCAACCTGCAGCCCTGGATGATCCTGGTGCTGATGCAGCTGTCGTTCATCATCATGGGAACCTTCCTTGATGACACCGCCATGCTGGTGATCGTGGCACCGCTGTACGTGCCGCTGGTGGCCCTGCTCGGGTACGACCTGATCTGGTATGGTGTACTGTACACGATCACCACGCAGATCGCGTACATGACACCGCCGTTCGGCTACAACCTGTTCCTGATGCGGGCGATGGCACCGCCGGAGATCGGGCTAGGCGACATCTACCGATCGATCATACCGTTTGTCGGCGTGATGGTGGTGGCGCTGGTGCTGGTGATGGTGTTCCCGCAGATTGCACTCTGGCTGCCGAACCATGTGTACGGGAAGTAGGATTGCTCGAAGTTTGCCGGGGGAAGACTGCAGTTGACGTGAGTAGAAGCCAACCACAACGGAGGTGTCAGCAATGACCACAAGACGCAAGTTTATCCAGACCGCCGGTGTCGCCGGAGCTGCAACGCTCGCAGCGCCTGCCGTGCACGCCCAATCCACCATCAAGTGGCGTCTGCAGACCTACGCCGGTCCAGCCCTTGCCGAGCACGTCATCAAGCCGGCGATTGATGCCTTCAACAAGATCGCGCGTGATGAAATGCAGATCGAGCTGTTCTTCGCCGACCAGCTTGTGCCGACAGGCGAGCTTTTCCGCGCCATGCAGAAGGGCACAATCGACGCCGTGCAGTCGGACGATGACTCGATGCAGTCGCCCACCGAAGTGACCGTGTTCGGTGGGTACTTCCCGTTCGCCTCGCGCTACTCGCTGGATGTGCCGGTGCTGTTCAACCAGTACGGCCTGAAGGAAATCTGGGAAGAGGAGTACGCCAAGGTCGGCGTCAAGCACATTTCCGCCGGTGCGTGGGATCCGTGCCACTTTGCGACCAAGGAGCCGATCAACTCGCTCGCCGACCTGAAGGGCAAGAAGGTCTTCACCTTTCCGACCGCAGGCCGGTTCCTCGAGCAGTTCGGCGTCGTGCCGGTAACACTGCCTTGGGAAGACATCGAGGTTGCCGTGCAGACTGGCGAACTTGACGGCATCGCCTGGTCGGGCATCACCGAAGACTACACGGTGGGCTGGGCCGACGTGACCGACTACTTCCTGACCAACAATATCTCGGGTGCCTGGTGCGGCTCGTTCTTCGCCAACATGGACCGCTGGAACGAACTGCCGGACCATCTGAAGGAACTGGTCAGCATGTGCTTCGACAGCTCGCACTATTACCGCCAGTGGTGGTACTGGGGCGGCGAGGCCAGCTTGCGCGTTGAAGGCACCAAGATGAAGCTGACCACCATTCCGGACGAGGAATGGCAGCAGGTCGAGGATGCGGCAATCAAGTTCTGGGACGAGATCGCCGCTGAGTCGGAAACCAAGAAGAAGGTCGTGGACATCTTCAAGAAGTACAACGCCACCATGGCCAAGGCCGGGCGACCATACCGCTACGGCTGAGTTCGGACCGCAATCTGCAACCGAAGCACAACTATACCGGTCTGCCCCCGCGTGAAGGGGCGGGCCGGTCCGCACGACTGACAAGATCCCGGTGGAGGACGACATGCCTGGAATGATGACGCTGGATGAGTTGAAGAAGGCCGTGGAATCCGGCGAGATCGATACGGTCATTGTGGCCCAGACCGACATGCAGGGCCGGTTGATGGGCAAGCGGTTCCACGCCCGGCACTTTCTCGACTCCGGCGTTAACGAGACCCACAGCTGCAATTATCTGCTGACTGTCGACATGGAGATGGAGCCGGTGCCAGGCTACAAGTCGGCAAGCTGGCAACAGGGCTACGGCGACTACACCATGAAGCCGGACCTTTCGACCCTGCGGCGGATACCGTGGCAGCAAGGAGCCGCACTGGTGTTGTGCGACATGGAAGACCATCACGGTCATGCCATTGCCGTAAGCCCGCGCGCCATCCTCAAGAAGCAGCTGCAACGGCTTGAGGACATGGGCTTTTCCGCCATGATGGCGACCGAGCTCGAGTTCTACCTGTTTCAGGAAAGCTTCGAGCAGGCGCACGAGCTGGGCTACCGCGACCTCAACCTGATCAGCCCCTACAACGAGGATTACCACATCTTCCAGACCGCCAAGGAAGAAGACGTCATGCGCGCAGTGCGCAACGGGCTTTATGGCGCGGGCATCCCGGTCGAATGCTCCAAGGGCGAAGCCTGGGCGGGCCAGGAAGAAATCAATGTCCGGTATGCCGACGCGCTGACGGCGGCAGACAACCACGTCATCACCAAGACCGGGGTGAAGGAGATCGCCTGGGCACAAGGACGCGCGGTGACCTTCATGGCCAAGTGGAACTACACCGCCGCAGGGTCCTCGTCGCACATCCACCAGTCGCTGTGGTCGAAGGACGGCAAGTCGCCGATGTTCCTCGGCAAGGACGGCGAATACGGCATGTCCGACACCATGCGCCATTACCTTGCAGGCCTGCTGACCTACGCATCCGACTTCACCTGCTTGCTGGCGCCCAACATCAACTCCTACAAGCGCTTCCAGGCCGGCACCTTTGCCCCCACCAAGGCAATCTGGTCGCTTGACAACCGCACCGCCGGCTATCGCATCTGCGGGGCCGGCAGCAAGGGCATCCGCATCGAGTGCCGGGTGGGCGGGTCGGACCTCAACCCGTACCTCGCCTTTGCCGCCCAGCTTGCGGCGGGCATTGCCGGCATCGAGGGCAAGCTTGAACTTGAACCGGAGTTCAAGGGCGACGCCTACGCTGCCAGGAAGGCACGCGAAATCCCGACCACCCTGCGGGCTGCTGCCGCTGCCCTGAAGAAGTCGAAGATGCTGCGCGCAGCTTTCGGCGACGACGTGGTGGAACATTATGTCCACGCGGCAGAGTGGGAGCAGTTCGAGTATGACCGCCGTGTCACCGACTGGGAAATCGCCCGCGGATTCGAAAGGTCCTGAGCCACATCATGAGTAACACAGTAAAGCTTGTCTCGCCGATCGACGGATCGGTCTATCTCGAACGCGAAGTGCTGTCGCGCGATGCAGCATTTGCTGCTGCCAAACGGGCGAGAGCCGCGCAACCGGCATGGGCCGCACGGCCCATGGCAGAGCGTATTGACCTGGTGCTGCGCGCCAACGAGATCATCGGCCAGCAGACGGAACGAATGGCGGAGGAGCTTGCCCACCAGATGGGCCGCCCTGTGCGCTATGGCGGCGAGTATGGCGGGTTCAACGAGCGCGTACGCTACATGGCAGGCATTGCCGAGGAAGCACTCGCCCCGATCATTGTCGAGGACAGTGATGCCTTCAAGCGCCAGATCAAGCGGGTACCGCACGGCGTCGTCATGGTTGTAGCACCGTGGAACTACCCCTACATGACCGCGATCAATACAATTGCGCCCGCGCTGATGGCCGGCAACACGGTCATCCTCAAGCACGCCGCGCAAACCCTGAAAGTGGGTGAACACCTGGCCGAAGCCTTTGCCGCTGCGGGCGTACCGGCAGACGTGTTCCAGAACGTCGTGCTGGATCATGCCACCACGTCCGACCTTCTGGGTCAGCGGGCAGTCGACTTCGTCAACTTCACCGGCTCTGTCGGGGGCGGGCAGGCGATGGAGAAGGCCGCTGCCGGCACCTTCATGCCGGTCTCCACGGAACTGGGCGGCAAGGACCCCGGCTACGTGCGTGCCGATGCCGACCTCGACAAGGCGGTCGATACGCTGATGGACGGGGCGATGTTCAACTCGGGCCAATGCTGTTGCGGTATCGAGCGCATCTACGTGCACGAGAGCCTGTATGACAGCTTCGTTGAAAAGGCGGTCGCCTGGGTCAACAACGGGCTGAAGCTGGGCAACCCGCTGGACAAGGAAACCACGCTTGGGCCGATGGCCAACGTGCGGTTTGCACAAGAGGTTCGCGCGCAGATCGACGAGGCGCTGGCCGACGGTGCAGTGGCGCATATCGCCAAATCCCCGGCTGATGATGGCGGTGCCTACCTGACGCCGCAGATCCTGACCAACGTCAACCACTCCATGCGGGTGATGCGCGATGAGAGCTTCGGTCCCGTGATCGGCATCATGCCGGTGAAGACCGACGACGAGGCCATTGCGCTGATGAACGATTGTCAGTTCGGTCTGACTGCATCCGTGTGGACGCAGGATGCCGCCAAGGCAGAAGAAATCGGCGACCGGCTTGAGACCGGCACCGTGTTCATGAACCGCTGCGACTACCTGGACCCCGCCCTGTGCTGGACCGGTTGCAAGGACACCGGCCGTGGTGCCGGGCTTTCCATTCTGGGCATCCAGGCCCTCACAAGACCCAAATCATATCACCTCAGAAAGGTACTCGCATGACGTTGACGGGCAATTGGTCGTATCCGACCGCGATCCGTTTTGGACAAGGCCGCATTGCCGAAATCGGCGAAGCGTGCGCGAAGGCAGGCATCAGCAAGCCGCTGCTGGTCACCGACCGCGGGCTGGCGCAGATGGCCATCACGCAGAAAACCCTCGACCTGCTCGACGCGGCAGGGCTGGGCCGGGCGATGTTCAGCGAAGTCGATCCAAACCCCAACGAGAACAACCTGGAAGCAGGCCTGAAGGTCTACCGCGATGGCGGCCATGACGGCGTGGTAGCATTCGGCGGCGGCTCGGGCCTTGACCTTGGCAAGATGATTGCCTTCATGGCGGGCCAGACCCGCCCGGTCTGGGACTTTGAGGATATCGGCGACTGGTGGACCCGCGCCAACGCGGATGGAATCGCGCCCATTGTTGCCGTGCCGACAACGGCGGGCACCGGATCGGAAGTGGGCCGGGCCAGCGTCATCACCAATTCGCAGACCCATGTGAAGAAGATCATCTTCCACCCGAAGGTACTGCCTGCCGTCGTGATCTCCGACCCGGAACTGACCGCCGGCATGCCGCCTGCCATCACCGCCGGCACCGGCATGGATGCGTTTGCGCACTGCCTTGAAGCCTACTCCAGCCCGTTCTTTCACCCGATGTCGCAGGGCATCGCGCTGGAGGGCCTGCGGCTGGTCAAGGAGTACCTGCCGCGCGCCTACAAGGACGGCAACGACATGGAAGCGCGCGCCCAGATGCTGATTGCCGGCTCGATGGGTGCCGTGGCCTTCCAGAAGGGGCTTGGTGCGGTCCATGCGCTGTCGCACCCGGTTGGAGCCCTCTACAACACCCACCACGGCACCACCAACGCGGTGTGCATTCCCGCCGTGCTGAAGCTTAACCGCCCGGCCATAGAGGAGCGCATTGACCGCGCTGCCGCCTACCTTGGCATTTCAGGCGGCTTCGACGGCTTTGCGGCGTTCGTGCAGGCACTCAACAGCGAACTGGGTATCCCCAAGCGGTTGGCTGAAATGGGCGTGGGCACCGATCGCATCGACGAGATGACAGCCATGGCGCTGGAGGACCCGTCGGCAGGCGGCAACCCGGTCAAGCTCACGACAGAGAATACGAAGGCGCTGTTCGAGGCGGTTATCTAGGCCAATTCAGGTTGCAATTCCCGACAAAGAATCAGGAAATGCCCGGACTTGGGGCAATTCCTGATGCCATTGAAACCTGAACTGGTCCTTAGGCCAGCCCGTACAAGGCCGCCCGTTTGATGAGTTTCTTCGAGCGGTTGAGGTGCGGGATGTCGAACATCTTGCCGTCAATGCCGACGACACCGGCATTGCCGGCAGTGGCAAACGCGTCGATGACCTTGCGGGCTTCGGCGATCTGATCGGGCGAGGGTGTGAACACGCGGTTGATGACATCCACCTGCGCCGGGTGGATGGCCATCTTGCACGAGAAGCCGTCACGCACGGCGTGCTCGCAATCAGCAATCAGGCCCGCCTCGTTGCGGAAGTCAACATAGACCGTATCGACTGGCTCGACCCCTGCGGCCCGCGCGCCATACAGGCACAAGGTGCGCGCCAGCCGGTACGGCTCGGTCAAATGGCCTTCGCTATCACGGTTGGCCTGTGCGCCCAGCGCATTGGACAGGTCTTCGGCGCCCCAGGCGAGGCCCTGCAGGTTGGCCTTCAGGCCACCGTAAGTGCCCAGCCCGAACATCGCCCCGGCGGTTTCGGAGGCAATGGCGATGATCGGCATGTCAGGGCCGGTCATGGCGGCGAGCTGTTCCACGCAGGCACCTGTTTCGGTCTTGGGCTGGATGATGCCGGCAGGCTTTGCTCCGATCACCGCCTCGATATCGTCGCGCGTCAGGCCTGAATCCAGCGCATTGACCCGGACATAGAGTTTCGGGCCACCGTTTGCTGCCTTCAGCGTCGCAGCAGCCAGCGCGCGGGCGGCGGGCTTGCTGGCGGGGGCGACGCTGTCTTCCAGGTCGAGGATGACCACGTCGGCGGCAGAGCCTAGCGCCTTTTCGATCTTGCGATCTGAATCGGCGGGGACGAACAGCAGCGAGCGCATGTCAGTTGCCCTCTGGCTTCCTGCGCATCAGCGCCTGGCGGGTACACACGGCCACCAGCGTGCCGTCCTGCTTGAATGCCTCGTGGCGAAACTCGACGATGCCTGCGTCCGCGCGCGAGCGACTTTCGCGCCGCGACACCACGGTCGAGGTCACCCGGATGGTGTCGCCGTGAAACACCGGGGCAGGGAACTTCACGTCGGTCATGCCCAGCTGCGCCACCAGCGTGCCCAGCGTCAGGTCCTGCACCGATATGCCGATCATCAGCGACAGCGTGAACATCGAGTTCACCAGCGGCTGGCCGAACTCGGTCCTCGAGGCGTAGTCGTGGTCGATGTGCAGCGGCTGGGCGTTCAACGTCATGTTGGAAAACCACATGTTGTCGGCCTCGGTCACGGTGCGGCGCACCTCGTGCTCGATCGAGAAACCGTTGTCCAGTTCGTCAAACCATTTTCCTGCCATGGCCGTCGCGATCCTCGTTGCCTGCTGCGCCTGACAGCTAGCGCAGACCCGGCCTGCAGGGCAATGGGCAACGTCGCGCCGGACCTGCTGCAACGCTACTCTGAATGCAACCATCGGTTTAGGTGCCGGTGTGAGTGAGTCGCACTGCGAGTCAGTGGATTCGCCTAGTTTGGCCTGGGAGCAGATTCACAAACTGATTCTTCCGAATATTCCAAGCTATTGAAATTATATTACTTTATCGCGTTATCCAGAGCCTCTACAGGCGATTAACGTCTCGTTAACCCTGCAGGCGCAGGACTCGTCATACGGGAAGAGCAAACGGGGACCGCGACACAGACATGGCCAGGTGCATTGATATGACCAGATGTTTGATTGTTGACGAAGATCGCGACTGGCGAGAGCAGTTGCTGGTCTACTGTGCCAGCCACGGTCTCGACTATGTCGCGGCCGACAGCGAGGAGGCGGCGATCCAGCATTGTGCCGCCGCCATGCCGGACGTGGTGTTCGTGGGCACCCGGCAGGCAGCAGGCTTCATCCGCCAGTTGCGCCGGCTGGGTGGGGATGACCCCATCGTCATTCATTGCCCCGAGCACGGGGATACAACCTCTGTGACAGAGGCGATCTGGAACGGGGCAACCGATTACATGTTCAAGCAGTGTTCACGGGCGTTTTTTGATGCCAAGCTGCGCCAGACCGGTATTGTGTAATGATACTGTATCGGTGATCCGGCCCTTCTGACCTGCCAAGCGTCGTTTTGAGGCGGCACGTCTGGTGATGCGCTGTTAGGTAGGGCCATGATTTCAGGACTTCGCTCGATCTGGCCGCTGATGGCCGCCATTCTGCTGATGTCGATCGGTAACGGCCTGCAAGGCTCGCTGATCGGTATCCAGGCAGCGGTCGCCAATTTCTCCAGCACCACGACGGGCATCATCGCGTCCGGGTTTTCGCTGGGACTGTTCCTGTCGGCCATTTTCACCACCAACATCTTGCGCGCGGTTGGGCACATCCGGGTGTTTGCGGCCTATGCTTCCGTACTGTCCACGGCGGTACTGCTGATCCCGATCTACGTGGATCCGGTGTGGTGGTTCGTCCTGCGCACGCTGATCGGGTTTTGTGCGGCAGGGCTCGCCATCGTGGTGGAAACCTGGCTCAACGAGGGCTCGACCAACGAGACCCGCGGCAAGATGCTGTCGGTCTACATGGTCATTTACTACACGGGGTCGGGCCTTGGCTCGTTTGCGCTGCTGATCGACGATCCGACCGGGTTCGTGCGCTTCATCGTGGTGTCGGCGGTGATGTCGCTGTCGCTGGTGCCGATTGCGCTGACCAAGGTGAGCGCACCGGTCCTCGGCAACCCGATGCGGATTTCCATCGCGGAGATCTACCGGGCATCGCCGCTGGCCGTCGTCGCGGCCGTGGCCAACGGTCTCGGCCAGTCGGCGTTCTTCAACCTCGGCGCGGTGTTCGGCGTGATGCACGGGCTGTCGCTGCCCTATGTCTCGACCATGATGGCAGTCGCACCCATGGCCGTCATCCTGTCGCAACTGCCGGTGGGCTGGCTGTCGGACCGCTATGACCGGCGCCTGCTGATCGTGGCGCTGTCGGTGCTGTCGGCGCTGCTTGCCTCCATCGTCATGTTCATGCCGGGCAGCACGGAAGTGCTGCTGATCGTGGTGGTGGCGATGTTTGGCGGCATATGCATGCCGTTGTACTCGCTCGCCATTGCCCACGCCAACGACAACCTCGACAAGCGCCAGATGCTGGCCGCCGGGTCCAAGCTGGTGCTGCTGTATGGCCTCGGTGCCATCGCCGGACCGTCGCTTGCGGGCGGGTTCATGCAGCAGTTCGGTTCTGCCGGCTTCATGATCTTCATGGTCATCATCTATGGCGGGCTGGCACTGTATGCGATCTACCGGATGACCCAGTCCAGCGTGCTGCCGCCGTCGCAAACCGGTGATCTCGTGATCGTCACGCCGGCGATCACGGCTGTGACCGCCGTCGCAGTGGCCGAGGAAATGGCAGAAACCGCTGAAGGCAACAACTGACCTGCCGTCCGGTCCGCGACTTGCAATTTATGGTGAACCAATCGTTAACACTTGCCGCGCTACCTTGGCGGGCAACCTGCACCAGTTGTCTCGTGCAGTGGGTTTATTCCGGTTCGTCAAAGCCGCCTCCAGCATGGCGCCTTGACCAGTAGGCGAAGTATATGAACGACCACATCTCAATGGAGCCCGTTTCCGGGCTGGACACCTCGGTCTTCGAACATGTCATAGAGGCCGGCCCGATTGAAGACAGGCTGGAATTGACCCGCCAGCTTTGTGCGCTGGTGAACGACCCGGACACGCCATCTGGCGAACGCCGGGCGGTCATGGCGTGCCTGACCCGGCTGGCCTGCGACAGGGATCGTGATGTGCGGGCATTGCTGACGTCAGAGCTCGCCGCCAATGAGCACCTGTCTGCGGATGTGGTGTTTGCCGTGGTTGCCGATGATGATGATCTGGCACTGCCGTTCATTGCGCTCAACCCGTCGCTGACCTGTGCCATCCAGTGCGCCGTTCTGCAGGTGGGCGATGCAACGCGCTGCGAGACCATCGCCTCGCGCGCCGATGTATCGCCGGCGGCGGTGCGCAAGATCGTCAACGACGGTTCGCCCCAAACCGTCATCGCACTGCTCAGGAACAAGCTGGTCCGGCTTGGCAGCGGCTACTGCCGCAAGCTCTACAACCGCTTTCACGACCAGCCCAAGGTGTGCGCAGCCTTGTGTGAAGCCCCATACCTGCCGGCCGAAATTGCCCTCGTTCACAACCAGCGCACTGCAGACGAGATGCGCAAGAGCGCAAAGCTCCAAGGCTGGGTCGCCGACTTCAAGAGCGACGACTACATTTGCGACAACGAAGAACTGGCGGCTTTGCGCATTCTGGCCGACGTACCGGCCGACAAGTTGCAGGGCCTTGTGGCACTGATGTCCAATCGCGGCATGTTGACGACATCGTTGCTGCTGCGGGCCGGGATCAGCGGCCACATTCCGTTCTTCGAGTGGGCGCTGGCCTATCTTGGCACGGTGTCGCTGCGCCGTGTCCGGGCCGCCACTTCGCGGTCGTCGATGCGCACCGCCAGCGTCATCCTGCGCCGCGCGGCCATTCCGCAAGAGGCGCACGCCTTGTTCCTGTCGATCTGCATGGTTGCCTCCGCAACAGGTGCAAACGGCAAGAAGGTAGACCCGGACGCCTTTGGCCGCGCCCTCGTTGAAGTGGTGATGACGCGCATTGCAGCCGATCTTCCGGATGAGCGTGAACGCACGGTGCAGATCCTCAGCCAGTTCGCACAGGGCCGCACCAGGACGCTTGTGTCACGCTTCACCGAAGACTACGCCCGCGTCGCCTGAGGGCGGTCTTTCCGAGCACTCCCGGCAACCGGGTTCAAGCTGCCTGATCCAGTCAGGCGGCTTATTGTTTTTTATGAAACAGGGGCGGCAGTCCTCATGTGAGCCAAAAGTGAAACGCCGGGCTCTGTCGAACCCGGCGCTTCCGATACTCAAATCCGGCAACGGCCGGTTACGCAACTCAC
>CAYMJJ010000027.1:0-28661 GCA_964390445.1 uncultured Anderseniella sp. | reverse complement strand
AGCCGCTGTCGGTGATCTCGGCGGAGGTCAAGGACATGGCAGGGCGCGCGCGCGAGAAGAAGCTTAAGCCCGAAGAATACCAGGGCGGCACCACGGCGGTGTCGAACCTCGGGATGTTCGGCATCGACAGTTTCACCTCGATCATCAACCCGCCGCATGCCTCCATCGTGTCGATCGGGGCAGGGGTGCAGAAGCCGGTGGTGAAGGACGGCGCTGTAGCCATCGCCACGGTGATGAACGCAACATTTGCGTTTGACCACCGGGTGATCGACGGGGCGCTGGGCGGCGAACTCGCCACGGCGTTCCGCGGGTACGTCGAAAACCCGATGTCGATGCTGGTGTAGGGAGTGGAAACGATGGCAGACACAAATTTCGACGTGATCATCATCGGCTCCGGCCCCGGCGGTTATGTGACCGCCATCCGGGCAGCACAGCTTGGCCTGAAAGTCGCGATTGTCGAGCGCGAGCACCTGGGCGGCATCTGCCTCAACTGGGGCTGCATCCCGACCAAGGCATTGCTGCGGTCCGCCGAGATCTACCACTATATGAACCACGCCAAGGACTATGGCCTGAGCGCGGAGAAGATCAGCTTTGATGCCGCTGCCGTGGTGAAGCGGTCACGCGGCGTGTCGGGCCGGTTGAACGGTGGCGTCGGGCACTTGCTGAAGAAGAACAAGGTGCAGGTGATCTGGGGCGAGGCAAGGATCACCAAGCCCGGCGAAGTGGTCGTGTCGAAATCGTCCAAGAAGGCGATGGAACCGCAGATCCCGGCACCCAAGGATGCAGCCGGCGAAGGCACCTACAAGGCGAAGAACATCATCGTGGCGACCGGTGCGCGCCCGCGCGTGCTGCCGGGGCTGGAACCGGATGGCAAGCTGGTGTGGACCTATTTCGAGGCCATGGTGCCGCCGGAGATGCCGAAGTCGCTTCTGGTCGTCGGATCGGGCGCCATCGGCATCGAGTTCGCCAGCTTTTACAACGCGATGGGCGTGGATGTTACGGTGGTCGAGATCATGGACCAGATCATGCCGGTGGAAGACACCGAGATTGCCGGCATTGCCCGCAAGCAGCTTGAGAAGCAGGGCATGAAAATCATGACGCAGGCCAAGGTGGCAGGCCTGAAGAAGGGCTCGAATGACGTCACCGCGACCATCGAGACAAAGGACGGCAAGAAGACCGAACTGAAGGTTGACCGGGTGATCTCGGCTGTTGGCGTCGTCGGCAATATCGAGAACATCGGGCTTGAAGCGCTGGGCGTGAAGACCGAGAAGGGCTGTGTTGTCATTGACGGGTACGGGCGCACCAACATCGACGGCATTCATGCCATCGGCGACGTGGCCGGCGCTCCCATGCTGGCGCACAAGGCCGAGCACGAGGGCGTCATCTGCGTCGAGAAGATCGCCGGGGTGAAGAACGTGCATCCGATGAAGAAGGAGCAGATCCCCGGCTGCACCTACTGTCATCCGCAGGTGGCCTCAGTCGGGCTGACCGAGCGTGCGGCGAAGGAAAAGGGCATCGATATCAAGGTCGGCAAGTTCCCGTTCCTGGCCAACGGCAAGGCCATCGCGCTGGGCGAGGACCAGGGCCTGATCAAGACCATCTTCGACAAGAAGACCGGGCAGTTGCTGGGCGCGCACATGGTGGGCGCGGAAGTCACTGAACTGATACAGGGCTTCGTTATCGCGATGGGACTGGAGACTACCGAGGAAGACCTCATGCACACGGTGTTCCCGCATCCGACGCTTTCGGAGATGATGCACGAGAGTGTGCTTGATGCGTATGGGCGGGTTATCCATATGTGACCTGCCGCAGTTCGCGCGGCGGACCTGAAGCACTGGAGGGAGTGTCATGCAGCTAGCAGAAATCATGAGCCTTGGCGGCGGTGTCGGCATTTTCGGCACGTTGTTCATCGGTGCGATTGCCGGATGGATCGCGGAAAGGCTGACCAAAGCCGATCACGGACTGCTGACCAATATCGTGATGGGCATACTCGGTTCGCTGGCTGGCGGATGGCTGGCCAGTGCGATGGGCCTGCAGCTCGGCCTGATCTTCAGCGGCTGGTTCTGGGGCAATCTGCTCGTGTCGGTCGTCGGGGCTGTTCTGTTGATCACGGTTTATCGTATGCTGCGCGGGCGGCGGACCTGAATTGGTTCGCTCTAATCGAAAACGGGCAGCAAGCCCGACAGGAGGGCTAGATGGAAGGTTTTGGCTGGATAATGACGATCGTACTCGGCGGCTTGGCCGGATGGATCGCGGAAAAGGTGATGAAGCACGACACCGGTCTGCTGATGAACATCCTGATGGGTATCGTCGGCGCAATCGTTGGCAACCTCATCCTGACGACAGTGTTGGGCTTCACACTCGGCGGCCTGTTCGGTCAGCTGGCCGTGGCTGTTGGCGGCGCGTGCCTGCTGATCTTCATCTACCGTGCCATCAAGCGCTGAGGATGTTGCACACTTGACCACCATTCTCGACACCGTCACTGGCCAGAAGGTTCAACCGCGGCATCCGGAAAAGGCGCACAAGCCCGACAATCCGGTGCAACGGAAAAAGCCGGACTGGCTGCGCGTCAAGGCACCGGTTTCCCTGAAATACCAGGAGACCCGCAAGCTGGTGCGCGACCACAAGCTGGTGACGGTGTGCGAGGAGGCGGGCTGTCCCAACATCGGCGAGTGCTGGGAAAAGAAACACGCCACCTTCATGATCATGGGCGACACCTGCACCCGCGCCTGCGCCTTCTGCAACGTGCGAACCGGTATGCCCGAGGCGCTTGACGCTGATGAGCCGAACCGCGTGGCGGATGCGGTGGCGAAGATGGGCCTGACCCATGCAGTCATCACATCGGTTGACCGCGATGACCTCGACGACGGCGGGGCAGACCATTTCGCCCGCGTCATCCGCGCCATCCGTTGCGCCGCGCCTGACACGACGATTGAAGTGCTCACGCCGGACTTCCTGCGCAAGGACGGGGCACTCGAACTGGTCGTGGAAGCGCGTCCGGACGTTTTCAACCACAACCTTGAAACGGTGCCGCATCTTTATCCGCGCATCCGCCCCGGCGCGCGCTACTTCCACAGCCTTCGCCTGCTGCAGCGGGTCAAGGAACTGGACCCTGCCATGTTCACCAAGTCCGGCATCATGGTGGGGCTGGGCGAGACGCGCGAGGACATCCTGCAGGTGATGGACGACATGCGCTCGGCCAACATCGACTTCATGACCATTGGCCAGTATCTGCAGCCAACGCCCAAACACGCTGCCATTGACCGGTTCTGGACGCCTGACGAGTTCAAGGCGCTGGAAACGTCAGCCTATGCCAAGGGCTTCCTGATGGTGGCGGCAAGTCCGCTGACGCGCTCATCGCACCATGCCGGCGATGACTTTGCCCGGCTTCGCGCGGCGCGTGAGGCCAAACTTGCCCGCAAGGCCGGCTGAGCGGCAGCGCATACGGTGGCGACGTTCCAGACCACACGGCGGGTGGCGTTCGAGCCTGAACTGCTGTTCTCCATCGTCAGCGATGTCGCCAGCTACGGCCAGTTCGTGCCGTTATGCAATGCGGCCCGCGTGTGGGACGATCGAACGGGTGAGGATGGCCGCCGGCATTTTCGCGCCAGCCTCGACATCGCATACCCGAAGCTACGCCTCAAGGAGACGTTCGTTTCTGACGTGCTGGCAGACCCGAACCGGCTGTCGGTACGGGCAACGTCGAACGAAGGCCCGGTCAGGCACATCGACAACCGTTGGCTGTTCACGCCGGCGCGCGGCGGCTGCGACATCGACTTCCACCTCGATTACGAGATGTCGTCGCGGCTGTTGCAGATGGCGATGGGCGGGGTGTTCGAGGTGGCCGTGCGCAAGATCATGACGGCCTTTGAAGAGCGGGCGAGGGAACTGTCTGGCCAGCCCCGCGTTTGAATCCTGACTATCGCTTCACCATATGGTGAGGGAGAGCGGGCATTCACACACGAAAGGCTCATCCCATGAAACCGGGGACATTCCTGAAAATTGCTGCGTCGGCCTTGATAGGCGCGGGCGCACTGTTTGCCACCGTTGGCTCCACTACCACCGCCGCCTTGATGATGTCGTCGACATCAGCTTCGGCGCAAAACGTTGACCGCTACCGGCCAGGTGCCAATCGCGGTAACCGTGGTGCGAAGCGCGGCAATCGCGGCGTCAACCGTGGAAATCGCGGCGTCAACCGTGGAAATCGCGGTGCAAATCGTGCAGAACGGCGCGGTAATCGCGCTGAACGCCGTGCAAACCGTTCCCGCAACCATGCGCGCGGTGGCCAGCGCTTCCGGCACCCACGCTACGATCGCAACCGGCATGGCCGGCGTTATCGCAACCGCCGCAGCGGCTTCGATCACTTCTACAATGGCTTCTACTACTCATCGCCGTTCTGGCTGGGTGCTGCTCCGTACTACTACAGCTATTCCGGCAGCAACTGGGATGCACATGTGGAATGGTGCCATGACCGCTACCGCTCGTACAACGAGCGCCGCGACGCCTTCAAGGGCTATGACGGCCTCTGGCACAAGTGCAACAGCCCATACGGCTGAATGCGGCTGACAATTGACAAAGTTCAACCCTGGCTCATCGAGCCGGGGTTTTTCGCATTCCCTAGCACCTGATGCGTTCGTTCTTCGGGTCATAAAGCGGTGCCAGTTGCACCTTTGCCCGGTACCGCTTCCAGGCGATCTCGACTTCCCATTTTCCTGAATCAATCCAGTCCTTTGTGACGCCGTCTTCACACTTCATGTAGCCCATGCCAATGGACTTGCCGATGCGGTGGCCCCACGCGCCTGAAGTGGTTGCACCAACGATTACCCCATCCCGGTAAACTGGCTCCTCGTGGTACATCAGCGGCGCTTTCTCGCTGTCGTCTTCCAGGGCCAGCGTGACCATGCGCTTGCGGCGGATGGTCTGTTCCTTCTGCTTGACCAGTGCATCGCGGCCAATGAAGCCGCCCTTCTTGTCCCAGGCGATGGTAAAGCCGAGACCGGCCTCGATGGGCGTGTCCTCGTCAGCGATGTCATGGCCGAAGTGACGGTAGGCCTTCTCGGTGCGGCAGTTGTTCATGGTGTGCATGCCGGCATGGGCGAGGCCGAATTCTTCGCCGGCGGTGATGATGGTGTCATAGACGTGCAGCGCGAACTCGGCAGGCATGTACAGTTCCCAGCCAAGTTCTCCAACGTAGGTAATGCGGCTGGCGCGCACCCGGGCATAGCCGATTTCCAGTTCGCGCGAGGTGGCGAACGGGTGCGCCCCGTTTGACATGTCTGTGCCAGTCAGCTTCTCCATCAGGGCGCGCGAGTTTGGCCCCATCAGCGACAGCATGGGCATGCCGGAGGTGACATCGGTGACGGTGCAGAAGCGGTCACCGATGTGGCGCTTGAGCCAGGCGAAATCGCGGATCTGCGGGGCCGAGCCGGTGACCACGAGAAACTCGGTTTCGCCCAGCCGCGTGACGGTCAGGTCGGCTTCGATGCCGCCGCGCTCGTTGCACCACTGGGTGTACACCATCTTGCCCGGTTCCACGTCGCAGTCTGCCACGGACACCTGGTTGAGCACAGCCAGTGCATCGCGCCCCTGTACCATGTACTTCGCAAAGCTCGACTGGTCGAACAGCGCCACCCGGTCGCGGACGGCTTCGGCTTCGGCCTGGGCGTAGGGGAACCAGTTCTGCCGGTGGTAGGAGTATTCGTATTTCGCCTTCTCAGCCGATGGGGCGAAGAAGTTTGGCCGCTCCCAGCCGTTCACCTCGCCGAAGCAGGCGTGGCGGGCAGCATGCCGGTCATGGAACGGCGACTTGCGCACGCCGCGCGCCGTCTCGACCTGGTGATAGGGCCAATGCATGGCGTAGAGCAGGCCGAGCGACTCGGTGGTACGGTCATGCAGGTACTTGGCGTTGGACTGGAACGGATGGACGCGGCGGATGTCCACGTTGACGACATCCATCGGCGGATGACCGTCCCTGATCCATTCGGCCAGCACCTTTCCGGCCCCGCCGGAGGACTGGATGCCGATGGAGTTGAAGCCGCAGGCCATGTAGAGGTCCTTGACGAACGGTGCCTCGCCCAGATGATAGCGGTCGTCCGGGGTGAAGCTTTCAGGGCCGTTGAAGAACAGCGCAATGCCCGCGGTTTCCAGCAGCGGCACGCGGTTGACGGCCTTTTCCAGCACCGGCTCGAAGTGATCATAGTCCTCCGGCAGCGTTTCGAAGGAATGATCCTCGGTCAGTTGCCCGTTCATGCCCCACGGCTTGGCGACCGGCTCGAACGCGCCGAGCATCAGCTTGCCGGCGTCTTCCTTGTAGTAGGCCCACTCGTCGGGAATGCGGGTCACCGGCATGTTGGCCGGAAGCTCTGCAATCGGTTCGGTGACGATGTAGAAGTGCTCGGCTGCATGCAGCGGAATCTGCACGCCGACCTGCTGGCCAAGCTCGCGCGACCACATGCCGCCACAGAGGACGGTCTTGCCGGCCACGATGGTGTCGGCCTCGGTCTCCACGCCGGTGACGCGGTCGCCATCCTTGAGCAGGCGGGTGACCTTGGTATTCTCGAATATCTTCGCACCGCGTGCGCGCGCGCCGGCGGCATAGGCCTGGGTCACGTCAATCGGGTTCACCTGGCCGTCGCCCGGCAGGAAGATGCCGCCGGTTACGCCGTCGAGGTTGATGTGGGGCAGGCGTTCCTTGATCTCGCCGGGGCTGATGACCTGTACGTCGAGACCGAAACTCTTGGCCATGGACGCACCGCGAAGGAACTCCTCAAGCCGTGCCTGCGTCAGTGCCACCGACACCGAACCGTTCTGCTTGAAGCCGATGGCCTGGCCGGTTTCTGCTTCAAGTCCCATCATCAGTTCGGTCGTGTACTTGGCAAGCTCGGTCATGTTGCGGTTGGCGCGAAGCTGGCCGACCAGCCCCGCCGCATGCCACGTGGTGCCGGATGTCAGCTGCTTGCGTTCAAGCAGCACCACGTCGGTGATGCCGATACGAGTCAGGTGATAGGCGAGTGAACAGCCGATGACGCCGCCGCCGATGATGACCACGTCTGCGTGTAAGGGGAGTTGTTTGGCCATGGAAAACGCCTTGCTAGCGTGGTGAATGTTGTCGGCAAGCTAGCAAGGCTGGTGGCCGGGTTGCTAGGGCCAGAATGTCCACCGAACGGTGAGCCAGATTCAACGGGGTGCGGTGCCGCCGGACTTCAGACCGAATGGGTGACGCCGCCGTCGACGCGAATGTTCTGACCGGTGATGTAGGCTGCACCATCAGAGGCAAGGAAGGCCACGGTTGCAGCAATCTCTTCGCTGGTGCCATAGCGCTTCATCGGTACTGCGTCGCGGCGCTCCTCGGTGGCGGGCAGGCTGTCGATCCAGCCCGGCAGCACGTTGTTGATGCGGATGTTGTCGGCGGCATAGGTGTCGGCGAAGATCTTGGTGAAGGCGGCAAGCCCGGCACGCGCTACGGCAGAGGTTGGAAACATGTCCACCGGTTCGAGTGCCCAGGCGGTGGAAATGTTGATGATGGTGCCGGACTTCTGCTGCTGCATGATCGGCGTGACCAGCCGCGCCGGACGCACGACGTTCAGGAAGTAGACCTCCATGCCGGTCTGCCAGTCATCGTCGGTGAGTTCAAGAATCTGTTTGCGAGGACCGTGACCGGCACTGTTGACCAGCGTGTCGACACGGCCCCAACGTTGCATCGCGCCATCAACCAGCCGCTGCAGATCGTCGATTGATTGATTGGAGCCAGTAACACCGAAGCCGCCCAGCTCGCTGGCAAGTGCTTCTCCCTTGCCGGACGACGACAGGATGGCGACATGGAAGCCATCTGCGGCCAACTGCCGTGCAGAGGCTGCCCCCATACCGCTTCCGCCGGCAGTTATTAGTGCGACCCTGCTGTCAGCCATGCTGGCGTTCCTTCCGGTGTTTGATCAAGCGACCGGAGCGTACGCCAGCGTGAGAGCAGGCAGCAAGCCCCTACAGGACGTAGACGTCCGTGCCGATCACAGCAGACTGGAACACTTCAACCACGTCCTCGTTCAGCATGCGGATGCAGCCTGACGAAGCGGCCTGGCCGATTGAACCGGGCTTGTTGGTGCCGTGGATGCGGTACAGCGTATCCTTGCCGTCCTTGTAAAGGTACAGCGCCCTTGCACCGAGCGGATTGTCCGGGCCGCCGGGCATGCCCTTGGCATACTTTGCCAGCTTCTTGTCGCGGGCAATCATTTCGCGCGGAGGCGTCCACTTGGGCCACATCACCTTGCGCTGGATGGTTGCGTGACCAGACCAGGCGAAACCTTCCTTGCCGACAGAGACGCCGTAGCGCATGGCCCGGCCGGGATCGATCTTGACGTACAGGTACTTGTTGCGCGCATCGACGACGATGGCACCCGGATTGAGATTATTGGCGTAAGGCACGATGGTCTTGCGATAATCCAGCGGCACGATGTCCGGTCCGACCGGAAAAATCGGATGCTTGTCGTCGGGCGTGGCATAGAACGGTCTGGTGGCCGGACCCCGTGCAAACACCGCAGGGGCGAACAAGGTGGTGGCTGCACCGGCAGTTGCGGAGGCAATCAAATGTCGGCGGTTCATCATCTCGGGCAAATCCTGTATGTCACGGGTTGAATCATTGCGGACCAAAGGTAGTGTCGCAACAAGAATTGGGCAACAAGCAGGCCAGTGTGTTCACGTAACGTTGTAGCGTGGGCGGGCCGTACCGTTCGCTTGCAAATACGCGATGTTCGACTTACCAAACGCGTTTTGCCGGTGTATATGCATCACAGGAAAGTCACTCCATCTCAGGCAGGTCAGGCAAGATGTATAAGGGCAATGTGAACCCCGAACAGGCACACGAGGCATTGATGAACGACGCCAGCGCCGTTCTGATTGACGTGCGTACCAACGCGGAATGGGCGTTTGTGGGGGTGCCGGCGGTCGAGCGGCTGTTGACCATCTCGTGGCAAGCGTTCCCGACGATGCAGGTGAATGACAAGTTCGTGGACGCGGTGCGTGATGCAGGTATTGGCGAAGATGCAGCAATCTACTGCATCTGCCGGTCAGGAGCGCGTTCGGCAGCGGCTGCTACCGCGTTGACGGAAGCGGGGTTCGCCAACTGCTTCAACGTGTCGGAAGGTTTCGAGGGGGACCTGGATGACAGCCGCCACCGGGGCCGGGCAAACGGCTGGAAGGCGCGGGGCCTTCCCTGGATCCAGAGCTGAGCGTGATGAAAAAGTCAGTGAAAAACCCCAACCCTGCCAAGTGGGGCGAGTCGACCCGGCTGGTTCGCGGCGGGCTGGAACGCTCGCACCATGGCGAAACGGCAGAGGCGCTCTACCTCAATTCAGGCTTTGTGTACCCGGACGCAGAAACCGCAGAAGACCGATTTTCCGGTGCGCAGGAAGGTTATGTGTACGCCCGCTACGGCAACCCGACCGTGACCATGTTCGAGGAACGGCTGCGGCTGCTGGAAGGGGCCGAGGCCTGTTATGCGACGGCATCGGGCATGGCCGCGGTGTGGGGCGCTTTGGCCTGCCAGGTCGAGGCGGGCGACCACATCGTGGCAGCCAAGGCGCTGTTTGGCTCGTGCTACCAGATCCTGACCGCCATCCTGCCGAAGTTCGGCGTCACCTCGACGCTGGTTGACGGTGGCGATCTTGATGCGTGGCGCGCCGCCATCCGGCCTGAAACGAAAGTGTTCTTCCTCGAAACGCCGTCCAACCCCGGCCTGCAGGTGTTCGATATTGCCGCCGTGGCGAACATTGCCAAGGCCAACGGCATCTGCGTGGTGGTGGACAACATTTTCGCCACGCCAATCGTTCAGAAGACATTGCCGTTAGGGGCTGATGTCATTGTATATTCCGGCACCAAGCACATGGATGGGCAGGGCCGGGTGCTGGGAGGCGCGGTGGTCTCCACGACCGAGTTCAAGGAAGAAAAGCTGAAGCCCTTCCTGCGCCATACTGGCCCCAGCCTGTCGCCGTTCAACGCGTGGGTGCTGCTGAAGGGCATGGAAACGCTCAAACTGCGCGTCAACGCCCAGTGCGAAAGTGCGCTGAAGGTGGCAACCGCGCTGGAAAACGTCGATGGCGTGGACCGGGTGATCTATCCGTGGCTCGACAGCCATCCGCAAGCCACCCTGTGCCGCAAGCAGATGACGGCCGGTGGCACCATGGTGACGTTTGAACTGTCCGGTGGCAAGAGGTCAGCCTTCGACATGCTGCGCAAGCTGGAAATCATCGACATTTCCAACAATCTTGGCGATGCCAAGTCGCTGATCACCCATCCGGCCACCACCACCCACCGCAACATCGGCCAGCAGGCGCGCGACGAGATGGGCGTGAGCGACGGCATGGTGCGGCTGTCGGTAGGGCTCGAAGACACCGATGACCTGATCGGCGACCTCAGGCAGGCGCTTGGAGCGTAGGCGGTCATGGAGATTCGCGTTGACGATCTGCGCGGACCCGAGATTGCGGCCCTGCTGGAGGGCCATCTTGCCCATATGCGCACGCTGTCTCCGCCCGATACGGTGCATGCGCTTGATCTCGAACGGCTGCGCGCCCCGGAGGTGACGTTCTGGACGGTGTGGGAGCAGGGTGAGCTGCTGGGCTGTGGCGCGCTGAAAGAGCTTGCACCGGACTTCGCCGAGATCAAGTCCATGCGTACCGCGCCGGTGCATCGTGGCCGCGGGGTGGGCGAGCTGGTGCTGCGCCACATCCTGGCGGTAGCGCACGCACGCGGCTATGCCCGCCTCAGCCTTGAAACAGGCACCCACGCCGACTTCCAGCCTGCCCACCGGCTCTACAGGCGGTTCGGCTTCAGCTATTGCGATGCCTTCGCCGATTACGAGATCACCGAGCACAATGTATGCATGACGCTGGAGTTGGACTGATGGCGCTGATTGACGCGTGCGGTATCTTCGCCGGTGCCTGCTTGCCTGACGAAGTTGCCGTGCGGTGCCGCAATTGATAGAATCGGCGAGTTCGGTTAGCCTTTTCGAATGAATCACTTCAGCAGTATGGACAGGTCGACGCTGCTTGCGCCAGGCGATCCGGCGCCCAACTTCATCCAGCGCAGTATCGCCAATCCGCGCTATGTCTTCGATAGCGCTGCGGGAAGGTACCTTGTGCTCTGCTTCTTTGGCAGCGCGGCCGACCCACATTCGAAAGCAGCGCTTCAGGCGGTCCACGACAGGAGCGGCTTGTTCAATGACAACCACGCTTCGTTCTTCGGCGTCAGCATTGATCCGGAAGACGAGTCGAGTGGCCGCGTCACCAACCGGATACCCGGAATTCGGCATTTCTGGGATTTCGATCTTGTTGCCGCGCGCTGCTACGGCATCGCCAGCAAGGGTTCAGGTCCCGGTATCGGGGTGGCTGCACTGGCACGGCAATGGATCGTCATTGATCCGACGATGCGCGTGATTGACGCGATACCTTTTCGCGATGACCATAGCGACATCGCTGACGTCATCAGCCTGATCGAAAAACTGCCTCCGCCGGCGCGCTTCGCCGGCGTCGAGATAATGGCCCCGATCCTGTTTCTTCCGCGCGTGTTGGAGCCCGAACTCTGCCGCCACCTGATCGGTCTTTATGAGGCGCAGGGCGGGCGGGAAAGCGGCTTCATGCGCGAGATTGGGGGGCGCACTGTGACTGTGGGCGATCCGACCTTCAAACGCCGCAAGGACTACAACATCACTGATGGCAAGTTGATTGCCGGCTTACAGGAGCGGTTCGTGCGGCGCATTGTGCCTCAGATCGCAAAGGTTCACCAGTTCAAGGCGACGCGAATGGAGCGCTACATCGTCTCCTGCTACGCGGCAGAGGATGGCGGGCATTTTGCTGCACATCGCGACAACACCACAAAGGGCACTGCTCATCGCCGGTTCGCAGTGTCGGTCAATCTCAACGATGATTTCGACGGCGGCGAGGTGAGTTTTCCCGAGTACGGTCCACGCAGTTTCAAGGCCCCGCCGGGGGGTGCCGTGGTGTTCTCCTGCTCACTGCTTCACAAGGTCAGCAAGGTAACGAAAGGCAAACGCTTTGCATTCCTGCCGTTCCTCTATGATGATGCCGCGGCGCGCATACGGGAAGGAAACGCCAGCTTCGTAGAACAGAATGGCTCCAGCTACCGTGCGAGCGAACATACAGCCCCGGAACACAACGCTTAAATGACCGCTATTGGCTTTAGGCGGTCACTGGTGAAGCTGTAAAACCGGCAAGGTGCAGAGCCCGGAAGATTGAATTCCTTGACTTGTGCACCCACATCTGCGCTTGTGCAGTGCACAACAGCTATTGGCATATGATCATTCATTGATTCCGCCATGCCGCTGCTGCCCCAGTTTTCCTCGGTGGCGACCTTGAACCCCGGACACTCCGGTACAAGCGTTCATTGCCCGTTGCCGTCGAAAGGAACCCAGATGCGCCGGACAACAGGTCCCGCCCATCGCATGACAGAAAGACTTCAACTTGAAATTTTCCGATCTCGGCCTTGAAGGGCCGCTTCTCAAGGCGTTGGACGCCTTGGGCCACGACACGCCTACGCCAATCCAGGTGAAGGCCATTCCAACCATTCTCGACGGCCGTGACGTTGTCGGCCTTGCCCAGACCGGCACCGGCAAGACCGGTGCGTTCTCGTTGCCGCTGATCCAGCGTCTTGCAGCCAGCGGCACGAGCAAGCCTGCGCCAAAGACGGTGCGTGCGCTGATCCTGTCGCCAACCCGTGAACTGGCTGCACAGATCCACAAGTCGGTGCGCGACTATTCGGCCAACCACAAGCTGCACTCGATGTGCGTGTTCGGTGGCGTCTCCATCCGCCCGCAGATTGCCAGTGCAGCACGCGGCGTGGACGTGATGATTGCAACGCCGGGCCGCCTGCTCGACCTTATCGACCAGAAGGCTGTGACGCTGCACAAGGTCGAAACGCTGATCCTTGATGAAGCCGACCAGATGCTGGACATCGGTTTCCTGCCGGCCATCCGCCGCATCCTGTCGATGGTGCCGAAGAAGCGCCAGACGATGCTGTTCTCGGCGACCATGCCGAAGGAAATCCGCAAACTGTCCGCCGATCATCTCGATAACCCGGTTGAAGTGGCGGTGACGCCTGCTGCAACCCCGGTCGAGAAGATCGAGCAATCGGTGATGCACATCTCCGGTGGCACCAAGCCTGCCGCCGTGGCGCACCTTGCAAAGGCCCATGCCGGCAAGCGGGTGATCGTGTTCACGCGCACCAAGCGCGGCGCGGACCGGGTGGTGAAGTCACTCTTCCAGGCCAATCTCAATGCTGCTGCCATCCACGGCAACAAGTCGCAGAACAACCGGGTGCGTGCGCTTGAGGCGTTCCGCACCGGTGAATGCCCGATCCTCATTGCCACCGATATTGCTGCGCGCGGCATCGACGTGCCGGGTGTTGAGCTGGTGGTGAACTACGACCTGCCCAACGTGCCGGAAGTTTACGTGCACCGCATTGGCCGCACCGCGCGCGCCGGAGCGAGCGGTCTTGCCGTGTCGCTGGTGTCAGGTGAGGATCGCAGCCTGCTGCGGGATATCGAACGGCTGATCAAGCGCCAGCTCGAAGTGGTTCAGCCACCGGCAGGTCTTGCGGTTGATACCGCACCCGAACCGGCATCGACCAATCGTGGCCGCCCACAGAAGCCGGCAGGACAACAGCAGCGCAAGCAGGGTGCCAAGTCCGGCAAGCCGGGTGGTGGTCAGCCTGGCCAGCAGAAGCGTTCCAACTGGCGCGGCCAGAAGTCCGGCAAGCCATCAGGTGGTGGTGGACAGTCGCGGACCCGTGCGGCTTAACTCCAACTGACAGAACCGACGCTGACATCGGCATCAAACTCGCGGCCAATCGCGACGATGCCGATGCGGCGGATACGGGCCGGATCGAACGGGATTTCCGTGCGATGCGGCTCGAACTGTTTCAGGGCCAGGCGAAGCTGTTGCCAGCCTGCCGGGGCCACGAACATGGCACGGTAAGACTGCCAGGGCCGGTCAAGGTCGCTGGTGCGCAGGTGGACATTGTAGTGTTCGCCGTTGCCGGTCACATCGAGCAGCAGCGCAGACGTGCCGGGTGGCGGCGGGGCAATATCAGCGGCCATTTGCAGAAAGCCGCCATTGTTGTCGAGGCTGACGTGGCCGCGCAGGCGTGTGGCGGGCCTACCGTCAACAATCGCGGGTTCGAGTTGCCCGGCGGATACACCGCCCATGACCTGGTCGCTGACGAGTTGCCAGTGCGGTTCCAGGGGCGTCATCGCTGATCAGGCCGCGCGGGCCTGTCTTTCGAGGACGGGGTCGAGGGTGACGGTCAGGCCATCAAGCTCTTCGGAGTAGATCAACTGGCAGGACAGGCGCGAGTTCATGCCGGCGTTGGGCACATTGTCGAGCATGGCTTCTTCGTCATCACGCGCGTCATGCAGCTTGCCGGTCCAGTTGTCGTCAACCGTGACATGGCAAGTGGCGCAGGCGCAGGCGCCGCCGCAAAGCCCTTCCATCGGCAGGCCGTGTTCGCGGATGATTTCCATCACGCGCCAGCCTTCGACAGCTTCAAGTTCATGCCGGATGCCGTTGGCATCGATGACGTTGATGGTGCCCATTGTTGGTGCTCCCTGCCGTGCAAACTTGTTAGTGTGCAAACAATACACGCTTGAGACGATTTTTCAAGTCGTTGGCATGCTAACAAGTTCTCGCGCTGTTGTGCACTGCACAAATGGTCGCAAAGGGGGTGCGGTTGAAACAACTCGTTTGCTCTTTGCGCATGGCAGGCAGTATATGTTCGCTCAAACGAACAACGGTGCTGTAACCGAAGGGCAAGAACCTGATGACCTCCAGACCGCGCAAGCCGCGTGCCCAGTCCGAGTTGTCGCCCGACCTGGGCAAGACGATCCAGCGGCTGCGCAAGGCCTACAACATGTCGCTGGGTGACCTGTCGGAGCAGTCCGGGGTGGCCAAGTCGATCATCTCGCAGATCGAGCGCAATGAGACCAATCCGACCTTGTCGACGGTGTACCGGCTGTCAAACGCGCTCGACACCACCATTGAAGAAGTGCTGAAGACCACCCGCGCCGATGCCTTCATCGAGTATCAGGGCCGGGCCGCCGTACCGCTGCTTGAAAGCGAGGACGGGCTGTGCCGGCTGGCGATTGCGGGTCCGTTGAACCTGGTTGATTACATCCAGTGGTATGATTTTCATGCCAAGACCGGCGGGGTGCTGGAAAGCGAACCGCATCCGCCCGGTACCATCGAACATCTTTACGTGGTCACCGGCGAACTGGAAGTGACGGTGGATGGCGATGTCAGGCAAGTGAAGACCGGCGAGGCCTTGCGTTATCACGCGGACCGGCCGCACAGCGTGCGCAATGTCGGGCAGGGTGCGGCGCATGCATCAATGGTGCTGGTGCTGCGCCAGCCCTGATGGCAATCTGACGGGCACCCGGCGCGCAGGTCGCCTGCATTGCTGGATGCAGGCTTCCTGGGCCAGGCTTGTGTGCTGCCGGCCGGGGGAGAGCAGTTCCCCCGGTCAGGAGCAGTAGTTCTGCACGATGGTCGTCGTTGGCAACAGCCGTGCCTGGTACTGGTCCATGCTCGAGTGAGCCGCGACCAGGCTGGAGCACAGGCGCGACTGCTCCGACATGACCGAAAACGAATTGACGCCCAGAACCACCAGGACGCCAACCAGAAGGGCGCAAATCCGGGCCAGCTTGTTTGCCACTTCCAGTCTTTCATTGGCCAACCTCTGCCAAGGCATGACGTTGGGGTTGTCTGCTACACGCAACATGATCTCTCTCCCTGTAAACAAAGAGGGCCTTGCAAAGACCCGGGCCTGCTGGTGCAGAGCAGGCTTGACCATTTGTTTACCACCATCCGAACTGACGGTGTTTCTAAAAGCCCTGTTAACCTTGCGAACAGGTGAACAACCGATCTGCAATTTACCGAGACTTTGTCTTGAATTTCCGAACCCGGCCGGGCAGCCCGATTTGAAACCGGGGCAAAATGGTCTATGGCAGGCAAATGACAGGCAAAACGATTCGAAGCAGCAGGATAGCGGCATGACGGGGGCATTCATTGCCGGGTGTGAAGGGCTGTCGCTCAGCGACGCAGAGGCTGCATTCTTTCGCGAGACGCAACCTTGGGGGCTGATCCTGTTTGCCCGCAATGTCGATACACGCGAGCAGATTGCGGCGCTGACGGCGCACTTCCGCGACATTGCTGGCAGGCCAGACGCGCCGGTGCTGATCGATCAGGAAGGTGGCCGGGTGCAGCGGATGCGGGCACCCAACTGGCGCGCCTATCCGCCGGGAAGGGCATACGCCGAATTGTACGCCCGCGATGCGATAGCCGGATTGCGGGCCACGCGTCTGGTCTACCGGTTGCTGGCTCAGGATCTGGTCGAGGCCGGCATCAACGTCGATTGCGTGCCGGTGCTGGACGTGCCCCAGCCGGGCAGTCACGACATCATCGGCGACCGGGCCTTTGGCATGATGCCGGACCAGGTGGCACTGCTGGGCGGTGCTGCCGCGCAAGGGCTGATGGATGGCGGCGTGCTGGCGATCATCAAGCACATTCCCGGCCATGGCCGCGCGTTTGCCGACAGTCACCTGGAGTTGCCGGTGGTGGATGCGCCGCTCGCTGAACTTGAACTGGTTGATTTTCCGCCGTTTGCAGCACTTGCCGACATACCGATGGCGATGACGGCGCATGTGGTCTATTCCGCAATTGACCCGGAGGCGTGCTGCACCCTGTCGCGCAAGGTGATCGGCCAGGTCATTCGCGGCCAGATCGGCTTCGACGGATTGCTGATGTCGGATGACCTGTCGATGAAGGCGTTGAAGGGCTCGTACGCGGACCGCACGCGGGCTGCGCTTTCGGCAGGTTGCGACGTGGTTCTGCATTGCAATGGCGCGATGGCCGAAATGCGCGAAGTGGCGGCTGCTGCCGGCCCGCTCGAAGGCGCGTCACTGGCGCGGGCGGAGCGTGCGTTGAGCTTCCTGCGGTCACCGCAACCGTTTGACGAGGCGGCGGCGGTCAGCGCGCTTGAGCAACTGGCCGGCGCGCTGGCCTGACGGCCTCACGCCCGCCACATGATTTGAGGATAACTCGTCGCGCGGGCTGTCAGGCGTGGCAAAGGCCGCTATATGTGGTGTACCTTTGCGGGCTTACCCGCGATATGTGGACCAGTGTGCATGAGTAAGACGGACAAGCGCGAGCAGGACGAGCTCTGGCCGGACGGCCAGGGGCCGGTACGCCTCATGCCTGAGCCGGATGACGAGGGCGTGCCGCTGATCGTCGATGTGGCGGGGTTTGAAGGTCCGCTCGACCTGCTGCTGCAACTTGCGCGCACACAGAAGGTCGACATCACCCGCATCTCCATCCTCGCCCTGGCCGAGCAGTACCTGGTGTTCATCGAGGATGCCCGGCGAATGAGGCTGGAACTGGCAGCTGACTACCTGGTGATGGCGGCGTGGCTGGCCTACCTCAAGTCGCGGCTGCTGCTGCCCAAGGATGACCACACCGGCGACGAGCCGCCGCCGGAAGAGCTGGCGGCACGGCTGCAATTCCGGCTGCAACGGTTGCAGGCCATGCGCGATGCCGCAGCCAAGCTGATGTCGCGCAACCGGCTGGGGCGCGACGTGTTCCAGCGGGGTTGGCCCGAGCCGGTCATGGTCGAACGCCAGTACGAATGGGGCGATACGCTGATCGACCTGCTGCAGGTCTATGCAGACCGGCGGCAGCGGTCTGTGGTGCACCGCAACTACGAGATCCGCCGTCAGCCGGTGTGGACGTTGAAGGAAGCCCGCATCGCGCTTGAACGCATGCTGGGGCAGATGGACGACTGGGGCAGGTTCGACGCGTACCTGGTGCAATACATGGTTGAGCCGGAAAAGCGCGCGTCGGTGATAGCGTCGGGCTTTACGGCAACGCTGGAACTGGCGCGCGAAGGGGTGATCGAGGTGCGCCAGGCAGAGCACTTCCAGCCGATGTACGTGCGCCGGGCGCGCGTGGGGTAATTTGGGGATGAGGGGCGAAACGTGGCAAAACAGGCCGTGAAGAAGGACGAACCGGACGCGGACGACGATCTGGCCGCCGAGGTGCGGGAGTCTGCGCAGATTGCGCCGGACGATGTGGCCGTAGCCGATGACTCGGACCTGCCGGACTACCTGATGCGCAGGGGCGATGCGATCTCCGGGCACATGCCCGAGGTGCAGCAACGCCGCGTGGTCGAGGCGTTGCTGTTTGCCGCCTCCGGCCCGCTTGATGCAAGGGAACTGGCCGCTGCACTGCCGAAGGACGCCGATGTGGCGGCGCTGCTTGCCTTGATCCAGCAGGACTATGCCATGCGAGGCGTCAACCTGGTGCAGGTGGCGGGCAAGTGGGCGTTTCGTACCGCTGATGACCTCGCGTTCCTGCTGCGCAAGGAAGCGACCGAGCAGAAGAAGCTGTCGCGGGCCGGCCTGGAAGTGCTGGCGATCATCGCCTACCACCAGCCGGTGACGCGCGCCGAGATAGAGGAAATCCGCGGTGTCGCCACGGCCAAGGGAACGCTCGACATCCTGATGGAGATCGGCTGGATCAAGATGCGCGGCCGCCGCCGTACACCGGGTCGCCCGGTGACCTATGGCACAACCGAAGGCTTCCTCGACCAGTTCGGCCTGAATGAAATTCGCGACCTGCCGGGCATGGCCGAGTTGAAAGGCGCAGGGCTTTTGTCCGGCAACCTGCCGCCCGACGTGTTCATTCCCTCGCCGAAGGATGATGACGCGCTGGGCCCGGATGAGGACCCGCTGGACGGCGACGAGTTCGAGCCGGAACTGGAGATGCACCTGCCCGAAGATGGCGACGAGCCGGAGATGGGCGATGACGAGCCCGACCAGGCACTCAACATGGATCTGCCCGAGGTGCTCGACGAGGACCGTTGAGCGGTGCAGACGGTTGCTGATTGCGGGGTGAGCACACACATGTGGTCAAAGCCACAACACTGGTGTAATCACCCATTCCGACATGACGGACGTACGACACAGAACCTCCCGGGGCCGCTGGGCCAAGCGAAAGCCGCTCCCAAATCAGTTCGACGCGCTGAGTAAATCATGCCGTTGGCCCATTAATGACCCAGCGGTGTGGCGTTACCCGCCCACTTCCGCACAATCATGTTACGGGAAATTACAGTCGTGATGAAGATTGCCTGATCTGCATGCCTCGTCGGGTGGCCTTGTTGTAAAACGGGACGCCTCTCTGGGAAAGTTGGTTGAAAATTTGAATCGAAGGTTGACGCCGCGACAGGGCTTGGTAGAACCTTCCATCTGTCTGGAATCGCCAGATTTAATTGTCGCGTCGTACATTCCAGCTCGTGCCGGAGCAGGGTCCAGCCGCGATGGAATCGGAGCGTTAAATGAATCTTCAGTTGCCCAAAATCCTGCGCACACCGCCGCCTGTTCCATTGGCTCTTCTCGCCGTCCTGGCGGCCTGCTTTGCGCAGGGTTTACCGACCTCGGCGAGCGCCAACACGGGCCAGATTGCCACTAACTGCGTCGCGCTGACGCGCGAAGCGACCTCGTATTCCGATCAGATCCGCGCGCGCAACACCTGTCAGAGAACGATCTTCGTGATCTACTGCGGCGACACGATGGGCAGTAAGGCGTATTGCAACGGTAGCCGACGCTCGGTTTTCTACTCTCATACCTTCATTCTGCGACCTGGTGCGACCCATACTGTCGGGCTGCGCCGCGGCGGACGGTTCAACTGGGGTGCCTGCGAAGGCACGATCGGCTTTGGCAACGAGCGCCATTTCAGCGATTCCCTCGATGGCCGCTACACCTGCCTGCGCCGCTGACCTGCACTGCAGTTCGGGTCGGTCGTTCTCGCCCCGGGTGGTCCCCGTCAGCACCAATCAGAAAAAAACAGGTTGATTGGCTATGGGAGTTTCCTGAGCTCATCGTCCCTGAATAGGAGGGACGGCTGAGACAGAAGACCGAGTGTCATACGGATGGAACGGAACACACCATCAAGCACATCGGCCAATTTGTAATTGCCGATGATGTTGGCAATGAGTTCATCTGCATCGTGCATGGGCGCATGGACGTGGAGTCCGTGGTTCGACAACCATACGTGAACCGTTGGCAATCTGCGCACTTCTCGTGTAATCACCCATTCCGACATGACGGACGTACGACACAGAACCTCCCGGGGCCGATGGGGCCCGCGCGGCACCGCGGCGGCAGCGTTTGCCTCGTCGGTAACGTTCGAGGATGTTTCACTGGCGTTCGGCGAGACGGAAGCCGTGCAGCATGTTTCGTTTTCGCTGAAGCAGGGTGAGATCGTCTGCCTGCTCGGCCCGTCGGGCTGTGGCAAGTCCACGCTGATGCGGCTGGCTGCAGGCGTTGAACGCCCTGATTCAGGCCGCATCCTGCTGGACAGCAAGGAAGTCGCTTCCGACACCGCCTTCGTGCCGCCGGAAAAGCGCTCCGTGGGGCTGATGTTCCAGGACTATGCGCTGTTTCCGCACCTGACCGTGATGGACAATGTGACATTCGGACTGGTCGGGGTGGACCGCAAGAGCGCCGTCAGTGCGGCGCATTCCGCGCTGGTGCGCGTTGGCATGGCGCATCTTGAAGGGGCCTGGCCGCACGAGCTGTCTGGTGGCGAGCAGCAGCGCGTGGCGCTGGCCCGCGCCATTGTGCCACGCCCGGCGGTGCTGCTCATGGATGAGCCGTTCTCCGGTCTCGACCAGCGATTGCGCGAGCACGTGCGTCATGAAACGCTGGCCATCCTCAAGGAGACCCGTGCAAGCTCGATCCTGGTGACTCACGACCCTGAAGAGGCGATGGGCATGGCCGACCGCATCGTGCTGATGCGGGCAGGCCGTGTTGTCCAGATCGGCACGCCGGACGAGTTGTACCGCGCACCGGTGGACGCACAGGCGGCGCGGTTTTTCTCGGATGTCAACGAGATGCGGGTCAGATGCGTCAATGGCATGGCTGAAACCCCGCTCGGCCAGTTTCCGATGGTGGATGGCGAAGAGGGTGGTCCGGTGCTGGTAATGGTGCGCCCGCAAGCCTTCGTGCGCACCAGCAACGAGTATGCCGGGGCCATGCCCGCGACGGTGGTGGATCAGCGCTACCTGGGCGACAAGGTCGAGTTGTCCTTGCAATTCGACGGACTGAACGAGGTTGTGTTTGCGCGCGTTGCGACCACCGGCTGTCCGAAACTGGGCGATCGGGCGTGGTTCCGCATCGACACCGACCACGTTTTGGTGTTTGACAATCCGGGTGAATGACCCCACTTCACTGCGTAGTGTGTGCATTCGCCAAAGGGCCTGTGTGATGCCCCGAGCGTTGTGTTGCGGGGCACATGCCTTTCTGCAATAGTGCGCGGCGATTTCTGGGGCTGGAGCTCGCAAACGGAGCTCGGCCGGGTGTTTAGGGAGAATTCTCATGTCTATCGGACCGTGGCAAATCATCATCATCGTGCTGCTGCTGGTCATTCTGTTTGGCCGGGGCAAGATTTCCGAGCTGATGGGTGACGTTGCCAAGGGTATCAAGAGTTTCAAGAAGGGCATGGCCGACGACGGCGAGGATGAGAAGGACAAGGCGACAGAAACCGCCAAGACCATCGAACACGACTCCGAGGAAGCCATCGAGAAGGTCAAGGAAAAGGCCAAGAAGTAATTCCTGGTCTCGTGACGGCGGCCGGACCGTGGGTCCGGCAAGCAGCCGGGGCACGCCTGCGATGCCCATGCATACTGGAACGCAACTGACATGTTCGACTTCGGCATCGGCAGCGCGGAGCTGATTGTATTGGGTGTGATCGCCCTGATCGTCATCGGTCCGCGCGATCTGCCCAAGGTGCTGCGCACTATTGGTCAGGTGATGACCAAGGTGCGAGGGCTTGCCCGCGAGTTCCAGGGCCACATCGAGGACGCCGCGCGCGATACCGGGCTGGATCAGGTCAAGAAGGATATCTCCAAGGCGACCAACTTTTCAGCGTCCTCGATCCTGGATGACAAGCCGCGTACGCCCGGCAAGGTCGACAAGCCGGACGCCGGCACGGCCGCCAAGCCCTCGGTTGAAGACAAGGTTGCCAAGGCTGCCAACGGTGCCAACGCCGCTGCCTCGACCAACACTGTCGCGCCACCTGCTGCAAAGGAAGCGCCTGTTGCCAGCGAGCCGGCGGAAAAGAAATCCGCCAGCAAGGCCACGAAATCCGGCGGTAACGCAGCATGAGCCTCAAGACCGATGCAGACGAGGCCGAAATCGAAGCCTCCAGCGCGCCGCTGATCGAGCATCTGGCGGAACTGCGCTCGCGCCTGATCAAGGCGGTGATCGGCTTTGCGGTGATGTTCGTGGTGTCGTTCTACTTTGCCGACATCATCTTCAACTTCCTGTTGCTCCCCTACCAGTGGGCCGTGGGCGACAAGGCGGAAGACCTGAGGCTGATCTTCACGGCGCCACAGGAGTTTTTCTTCACCCAGTTGAAGATCGGCCTGTTCGGCGGGCTGTTCCTGGCGTTCCCCGTCATCGCCACGCAGATATACATGTTCGTTGCGCCGGGCCTGTACAAGCATGAGCGCAACGCGTTCAAGCCGTACCTTTATGCCACGCCGGTGCTGTTCGTGATGGGGGCTGCGCTGGTTTTCTTCATGATCATGCCGATCGCCATGCGCTTCTTCATCTCGTTCCAGCAATCGGGTGCAGACGGGCAGGCCGTGATCGAGTTGCTGCCGAAAGTGTCCGAATACCTCAGCCTGACGATGACGTTGATCCTTGCGTTTGGCGTCAGCTTCCAGCTTCCCGTCATCCTGACGCTGCTGGGCCGCATCGGCATCGTTACTTCGGATGGCCTGCGCGAGAAGCGCAAGTACGCCATCGTTGGTGTATTCGCGGCAGCCGCGGTGTTTACCCCGCCCGACCCGTTCTCGCAGCTCGGCCTGGGCATTCCGCTGCTGCTGCTGTACGAGGCGTCGATCCTTACCGTGCGGATGGTCGAGAAGAAGCAGGCGGCAGCGCGTGACGCCGAGGATGATGAAGGCGAGGACGACACGTCGGCGCCCGCCGCCTGAAGCCAATGCCGCCGCTTGTGATTGCACAATTGCGCGCCGCGCCTGCTTTACCTTGCAATGCTTGCCGCCTATACAAAGCCGCTACCGCCGGGTGCTGGCTGGCGCTTGGCGATTCACCGACCAACTTCACTGCGAGCAAGACTTCAGATGTTTGATATCCGCTGGATTCGTGACAACCCCGACGCCTTTGACAAGGGGATGTCGCGCCGTGGCCTGGAGCCACAGGCTGCGCGCCTGATCGCGCTGGACGAGGCGCGCCGGGGTCACGTGCAGACGTTGCAGGACGCGCAGGCGCGGCGCAACGCAGCGTCGAAGGAAATCGGTGCGGCCATGGGGCAGGGCGACGCCACGAAGGCCGAGGCACTCAAGGCTGAAGTGGGTGAGCTGAAAGGCTTCATCCAGACCGGTGAGGAAGAAGAGCGCAAGCTGACCGAGGCCCTCAACGAGGCGCTGTCAACGCTGCCCAACCTGCCTCTCGATGAGGTGCCAGACGGGGCTGGCGAAGACGACAACGTCGAGGTGCGCAAGGTTGGTGAGCCGAAACAATATGATTTCGAGCCGAAGCACCACTTCGAACTGGGCGAAGCACTGGGGCTGATGGACTTCGAGGCGGCAGCGCGCATGTCTGGAGCCCGCTTCACCATACTGAAAGGCCCGCTGGCCCGGCTGGAACGCGCCATCGGCCAGTTCATGCTGGACCTGCAAACCGGCGAGCATGGCTACACGGAAGTGAACCCGCCGCTGCTGGTGCGCGACGAGGCCATGTTCGGCACCGGCCAGTTGCCGAAGTTCGCCGATGACCTGTTCCACACCACCGATGGCCGCTGGCTCATCCCGACGTCGGAGGTGCCGCTGACCAACATGGTTCGCGAGCAGATCGTCGATGCAGAAGTATTGCCACTGCGGATGACGGCGCTGACGCCGTGCTTTCGTGCCGAAGCTGGAGCGGCCGGCCGCGACACGCGCGGCATGATCCGCCAGCACCAGTTTCCCAAGGTGGAGATGGTATCGATTACCGCGCCCGACCAGTCGCGGGCTGAACTGGACCGCATGACCGGCTGCGCCGAGGAAGTGCTGAAGCGTCTCGGCCTGCCGTACCGGGTCATTGCGCTGTGCACAGGCGACATGGGCTTCGGGGCGCAACTGACCTTCGACATCGAAGTCTGGCTGCCGGGGCAGAACACCTACCGCGAAATCTCGTCGTGCTCGGTGTGCGGTGATTTCCAGGCCCGGCGGATGAACGCTAGGGTGCGCGATGCAAGCGGCAAGGGTACGCAGTTCGTCCACACGCTGAACGGATCAGGCCTTGCGGTGGGCCGCACGCTGATCGCGGTCATGGAAAACTACCAGCAGGCCGACGGCACCATCGCGGTACCCGAAGCATTGAAACCCTACATGGGCAACGTCACGATGGTGGGAGGATGAGCGCGATGCTGACACACGCGGACGGCAGGCCCTGGCGCATCCTTCTGGCCAATGACGACGGCATCAACGCGCCGGGGCTTGAGGTGCTGGAAGCCATCGCAGCTGAGCTTTCCGATGATGTGTGGATCGTCGCGCCCGAAACCGAGCAGTCGGGAGCAGGGCGGTCGATCTCGCTGTCGCATCCGCTGCGCATCCGGCAGCTCGACAAACGCCGATTTGCGGTGGAAGGCACACCTGCCGACAGTGTGCTGATGGGCGTGCGCTACGTTATGCCGGATGAACCTGACCTGATCCTGTCGGGCGTCAACCGGGGCCAGAACATTGCCGATGACGTGACCTATTCAGGCACCATTGCTGCTGCCATGGAGGGGACGGCACTTGGCATCAAGTCTTTCGCGCTGAGCCAGACCTATGGCGTGCACGGCACGGCAGTGCCGTGGGATACGGGCCGGGCGCATGGGGCAGAGGTGGTGCGCAAGCTGGCAGGGGTCGAGATCGGACCGGGCATCCTGCTCAACATCAACTTTCCCGACTGTGCGCCGGACGAGGTGATCGAAACCGTCTACACCCGCCAGGGACAGCGCGACCAGAACCTGTTGAAGCTGGACCAGCGCACCGATGCGCGCGGGCGCGACTATTTCTGGCTGGGCTTCGAGCGTCACCGGTCCAGGCCGCCCGAGGGTACCGATCTGCATGCCGTCTACAACAGCCGGATTTCGGTAACGCCACTCCATACAAATCTCACTGAGCCTGATACGCTTGCCAGGCTGCAGCAACTGGCCGGCAACTGACGGCATCGGACCAGGGCTGGCGGCGGTGACGGAGAGCTTGGGCGATGGCTGCGACGGACCAACAGAAGATCGAACTGATCATGAGCCTGCGTGCCAATGGCGTGCGCGACACACGTGTGCTGGCGGCTATCGAAACGGTACCGCGCGAACTGTTCGTTCCCGATAGCCTGCAGGACCTGGCCTATGCGGACCAGGCATTGCCGATCGAGTGCGGGCAAACCCTGTCGCAACCGTTCATCGTGGCGTTCATGACCGACCGGCTGAAGGTGGGCGAGCGCATGAAGGTGCTCGAGGTTGGTACCGGATCCGGATACCAGACCGCTATCCTGGCGCAGCTTTGCCGGCGGGTTTATACCATGGAGCGCTATCGCACGCTCATGAAGACGGCCGAGGAGCGGTTCAAGAAGCTTCGGCTATCCAACGTGACTACGGTGTTGGGCGACGGTACGCGGGGCTGGCCCGCACAGGCACCGTTCGACCGCATCATCGTGACGGCCGCTGCCAGCAAGTTGCCTCGCAAGCTGCTGGAACAACTGGCGGTAGGTGGCATCATGATCATTCCGGTCGAGGTGTCGCCGGGCAAGCAGGAAATCCTGCGCATCGTGCGTACGGCAGATGATTTCGAGCGCGAAAGCCTGTTGCCGGTGCGTTTCGTGCCGCTGGTGGAAGGAATTGCGAAGGGCATGTAGCCCGCAGCTTTTCGCGATTCAACGCACATTGGGGAGGTTTCAAGGCAGATTGTCGCGCCGATAAACACCTCCTTAACCTAAACGGTTCACTATCCCAATCAGTCCAGTTTGTCAGTTCGAGTTTGGGGTATGGGTATGAACTTCTCAACTTTCGGTCAGAAATCGGCCTCACGGATTTCACAGATTCTTTCCTTCACAGCAGTCGCTGCCGTGCTGGCCGGGTGTTCCGGCTCGGCTGACCGCTTTGCAGATTATCCAGGCATTGCCACCAGTTCGGTGCCGAAGAAGGAAACCCGCTCGGCGGCTGTCGAAACGGTTGACACTTCTCCGCTGACCGGTGACCGCGTCGCCAATGCACGCCCGTCCTGGCAGAACGCACCCTCGCCGAATGCCGGCTACACGCCGCCAGCACCGAGCTACCGCCAGCCGGCAGCGCCGCAGCCGTACAACCAGCAGGCTGCAGCACCGGCACCGGGCTACGCGCCCGCGCAGTCCGGCAGCATCACGGTTCAGCCCGGCCAGACCATGTATTCACTGGCCCGCGCCAACAACCTGACGGTCAACCAGCTTGCCCGCGCCAACAACATTGCCGCCCCTTATACGTTGTCGGTTGGCCAGCGCCTCACCGTGCCAGGAGCATCGAGCCCGGTGTCTCCCCAGCCGACCGTGCAGACCGCAGCCGCACCGGCGAATGTGCCAGGCCAGAGACTCTCTGGCGGGCAGCAGGGCAACGCTCACGTGGTTCGCCCCGGTGAGACCATGTATTCGCTCGGCCGCACGTATAATGTGAGCCCGCACGAAATTGCCCGCGCCAACGGCTTGTCGATGTCTGCCGGGCTGAATGTCGGTCAGCGGGTCACCATTCCAGGTGCAGGCTCATCCTCGCCGATCGCGAACTCTGCACCGGCTGCGTTGCCGCAGCAGAACCTTGCCGCACAGCGCGTGGCACCGCCGGCTCCGCAGCAGCAGAGCGCCGGAGTGCAGCCAGCAGAAGAGATGCAGCAGTCGGCCCAGATCGACCAGGCTGACACGGCCTCGCCGTTCCGCTGGCCTGTGCGTGGCCGGGTAATCTCGAAGTTCGGACCGAAGCCGAACAACACCAGGAACGAAGGCATCAACATTGCGGTGCCCGAGGGCACTGCGGTGCGCGCGGCCGAGGCAGGCGTCGTGGCTTATGCCGGCAACGAGCTCAAGGGGTATGGCAACCTCGTGCTGATCCGCCACCAGAACGGCTGGGTCACCGCTTATGCCCACAACAAGGAATTGTCGGTCAAGCGCGGGGATGCCGTGCGCCGCGGCGACGTGATCGCCAAGGCCGGCAGCACCGGTTCGGTGACCAGCCCGCAGGTTCACTTCGAGATTCGCCAGGGTGCGACCCCGGTTGATCCGATGAAGTACCTGACGTCGCAGACAGCTTCGAACTAGCTTTTGGCGTCCAGCCACCTGCGCGCATGAAAAACCCGGCCTGAGCGATCAGGCCGGGTTCGATGTGTTTGCGTGTCGCGCCGTCTTACAGGGGTGAGTCGAAGTGGATGTTCACGCCGACACGTAACGTGTGAAAAGCCGTATCCGCCGATCCGACGGCTGCGTTGTTCCTGGTCTGCAGGAGGATGACGTTCAGATCAGGCAGGGGCTGGTTGAAAATATCGGCACTGCCGAGGTCGACATACAGGTATTCCAGCTTGATGCTCATGTTGCTGAAGGCTGAAGACTCGACGCCGCCACCGATCGCGTAGCCCAGCTGAATGTCTGATGACGTGGTGCTTGTGCCGCCGCCGCCAAGGCTCACGCCCATCGAACTGCTGACATCGCCGAAAGCCAGGCCGCCTGTTGCATAGATCAACAGGTTATCGTCGAGCAGATAGCCGGCGCGCGCGCGGGCGGTTCCGTACCAGTCGATGCTGGTGCTGTACGAGCCCAGCTGGATGACACCGCCGAAAATGTCGACCAGGGCATTGCTGCCGGAGGTCGAGATGTCAGACTTGCTGATGTCTGCCTCGAGGCCGAAGACAAGGGAGTTGCTTCGGATATTGTAACCTGCCTGGGCGCCGCCAAACACGCCGTTCATGTCGAAGCTGTCGGTCAGGCCAGCATTGTACGGTGTCCAGGGAGAACAAACGATAAAGCACGTGCGGCTTTCGCCGGTCAGCGCGCCCGTTGCATCGGAGTCGCCGAAACCGTAGCCGAAGTGAACGCCGCCGTAGAAGCCGTCCCAGTCGCTGGCGCTGGCCGGTGCTGGTGTCAGTCCCAGTGTGGCCGCCACAATCGTGGCCGCCATGATCTTGCTGTTGAACATATGCCGTCCCTGCTCTTGTATTTTTGGCGATTAAACTTGCACGAATTTTCGGCAAACTGAAATCAACTTATCCGTGCACATACATAATTGTTTGCATGTGTGCCAAATTTGTCACAGTGCGGACTATCCGGTCTGTCTGTTGCTCATCCGGGCAGCGCAGGTTGCGGCCTGAGAGCTCGCTTATAAGGTTGCCAAACGGGGGTTTCTGCCGATTATGGCCGCCATCGCGAATCAACCAACAGAGGAACAAGCGAATGATCGAAGTTTGGGGCAGACGCTCATCCATCAACGTTCAGAAGGTGCTGTGGGCACTTGAAGAAGCGGGCCAGCCGTTCGAGCGGCATGCCGCAGGCGGCCAGTTTGGTGGCACTGCCGAAAAGGATTTCATCCGGATGAACCCGAATGGCA
>CAYMJJ010000026.1:0-28696 GCA_964390445.1 uncultured Anderseniella sp. | reverse complement strand
TGATGCGCCCGTCGGTCCAGCGCGCCAGCAGCTTGCCGAAATTCACCGCCAGCGTAGCCTCGACGGGCGGCACGTCCAGCCATGTCCCGTCGCGTGCTTGCGCCTGCAAGCCCTCGACACCGTCCTGGGCGAGCAAGGTAACAAAGCCTGAGTCCACGTGCGCGCGGGCCAGCACATAAAACTCGTCTCCATTGTGCTCGACCTGGATCGGTTCGGTTGCGCCTTCAAAACTTTCCGGCGTGCGCAACGGATAATGCAGCAGGCGCAATGTAGAGATGCCGCGTTCGAAAGCGGGGTCGAAGGTCGCGTCTGCCAGGCCCAGCCCGCGCGCGATCGACTGCATCAGCACCCGCCCCACCGTCTCCATGTCGCGGTAGTAGCTGGCAGCGGCCTCGTGCCAGCCGGGCAGATCGGCAGGGCCGGGCAGGGGTGTCGGTTCGGTCAGCGGGTCGCCGGGCTGTGTCCTGCTGGTGCCGTGGGCCACGTCGGGGCCCAGGTCGATGCCTTCCTTCCAGGTCGGATGGCCGGGCGTCAGCGGAAACCAGCCGCGATACACGCTGCTGCTGGAAGGATCAAAATTCTGCCGGTAGAGCTTGCGCTTGCTGGCGTCGGACAGCGCGAATATCGACAGCAACTTGCGCCTTATGGCCGGCGAAAGCGTGTCGCCCGGTACGCCGGTCACGGTCATGAAGCCGCTGCCGGTGGCGGCCGCCATTATCTGGCGGTCGGTGTCGCCGCGCCGGGCGGACGGGCCGTCAAACAGCGCGGAAATGTCAATTACCGGAATATGCGGATTGCCCATGCGTGTCTCCTGTTTGCCGATGCATCCCATGGCCCGGCAACCCCTGATGATGCATCTTTTGCAGGGCAGAAACAGGGGGGTAGGAGGCAAGGAGTTCAACCTTGCGCAAGTTTCCGTTAGGGTTGATCATGTGGTCGGGGATGGCTGATTTCCGCAAGGAGTTACCATGTCGGCAGAAATCGTTAGAGAAACCCTGAAGAACGAAGCGGAACTGCTTGGCCGGATGATCGAATTCGTCCGGTCCGTTGACAACTCCGGCTTCACCAAGCAGGCCGAGATCATTCAGCACAGTTGGGCGCGCTTTCTCGGCGAGCGCAAGGACAGCAGCGAGCGCCTGTCACAGGCAGATGACAAGGAACTGCTGTACGACCTGCACAACGAGTTGTCGCAGGTGCAGCGCTACATCGAAGTCACCCGCACCCACCCTGACTACACCGAAGACTGGGAAGCATTCGTGAAATGCGAGCGCGATATCCTGGAGGCGCTGATCCGCAAGATCAATGATGGCGGGTCGCCAAAGGGAGATTGACTGTTCAAGACGGCTACAGCTTGGTCAAAAACAGGTCGGGTTAGTGCGTATGATGCGGGTAGGGTGCAGCCGGCGGCTTGCCGCAGTGATGATGGCTGACGTGGTCGGCTTCAGCCGAAGCATGTCTGAAGACGAGACCGGTACCCACCTTGCGCTGGTCGATCAGCGCAACAGCATCATCGACCCTGAAATCCAGCTGCATGGCGGCCGGCTGATCAAGTCCACGGGCGATGGCATCCTCGCGGAGTTTCCCAGCGTTACCGCCGCCGTCAACTGTGCCATCGAATTGCAGATGCAACTGACAACGCCAGGGTGTGCCGCGAAGGACCTGCGGTGGCGCATAGGCATCAATTTCGGCGAAGTCATCATCGAGAACAGCGACATCTTCGGTGATTGCGTCAACATTGCCGCGCGCCTTGAAGGCCTGGCCGAGCCTGGCGGCATCTGCATTTCCGAAAAGGTGTTCCGGGAAGTGAAGTCGCTGGTGTCCGTGACCTTCGAGTCGATCGGCGTGCAGAAGCTGAAAAACATTGTCGAACCGGTGCACGTCTACAGGTCGAGTTTCGAGCTGTCACGACACGATGAGCCGGCAGCGCTGGCCGGCATCAAACGGCCGCCCACGCTGCGGCAGCGGCCGTCGGTGGTGATCCTTCCCTTCGTCAACCTGACCCCGGGTGACGCCAATCCCCACCTGGCGCAGGGGCTGACGGAAGAACTGATCTACGACCTGTCGATGTCGCCGGAGTTCTTCGTGATCGACAGGGTGTCAAGCTTTGCGATCTCGGACCGGCGGGCAGACCTGCGCGATGTCGCTGAAAGGCTGGGCGTTCGCTACGTGGTCAGTGGTACGCTCGAACAGGCTGGCAACCACATCAAGGTCACAACCGAACTGATCGACTGCAGCACGGGTCATCAGCTGTGGTCGGGCCGGTTCAACCGGGAAAGTCCCTACCTGCTGGACACCCGTGACGAGATTGCGCAATCGATTGCGGCAACCCTGATGACCTCGTCAGGCCAGATTGCCAAGGCAGAACTGAAGCGCCAGCTGTCGGTGGCTCCGGCCGAGTTCACGGTCTATGACCACTATCTCAGGGCACGTGACCTGTTTCACCGGTCGTTGCAGCCGCCCTGGGACGAGGGCCGCAAGTGGAGCAGGCTGGCGAAAGACAGGTTCGAGCGAACCATCGCAATGTCGGACCCGCCGTATTGGCCGGCTGTTGCGGGCCTCGCGTGGCAGCATTCGATCGAGTTCGATTTCGAGTATGCAGATGATGACACGCTGGCGGGCGAGCTTGCCTTCGAGCATGCCGCAAATGCCGTTCGCAATGCCCCGGAGCTGCACCTGGCGCAATGGGTGCTCGGGTGGGCCTACCTGATCATCCGCCATGACCATGAGCGGGCTGAATATCACTACAACCTGGCGCGCGAGCTGAATGTGGGTGATGGCAGGCTGGTGGCCGAGATGGCGCAACTGTTCATCTATACCGGCCGGTACGGGCAAGCGATCATGAACCTGAAGCAGGCGATCCGGCTCAACCCGTATCACGAGCAATGGTATGATGATTTTCTGGGCTGGGCCTACGAGGAAAACGGTGAACCGGACAAGGCTGTCGAAGTGCTCAGCCGCATTCCGGAACTTGAGGCTGTGTGGAGCTACATGGTGCTGGCTCGGTCGTACCTGCAACTGGGCGACGAGGCCAAGGCACTGGCAACATTCAAGACCATTGACAAGCTGGCCAGGCGAAAGACAGGCCGCGTGTTCGACATGCCCATGTGGCTTGACTGGGTGAACCGCAAGGAACCCTACAAGGACCCTGTACGGGCCAGGCGGGTTATCGGCCTGGCAGGCCAGTTGCTTGAGCTTGCCGGCCGCGCGCCCTGACGCGGGACTGCCTGTTCAGGCAACCGGCTGGCCTTGTGCCTCGCACGCCTCGGCCCAGATGCGGTGGGCAGTGTCGCGCAGCTGGCGCGCCTCGTCCCAGCGGTTTGACAGTTCCTTGCCGTCGGCGCCGGTCATGGCGTACTCGGGCGGGCCGAGTTCACACAGAAAGATTGGCGAACCATGCGGGTTGCGCTTAAGCCATGAGTCAAAACCGCGCCGCCACCAGTCCTCGAACACCTTCACCCATTTCTGGTGTTGCGGGAAGTTGATCTGCAGCTGGATCTGCTGACGCGAGGCGACACGGCCCTGGAAAGAATCCGACCGCTCAATGCAGCGCTGAATCAGGGCCTGGTTGTCCGCCGACACGGGATACCAGAATTCGCGGTCCACCACGTAGTGCGACAGGTCGCAACACAGCCGCATTTCCGGCACCGCATCGAGCAGCTGCAGGGTGTAGAACAGGTCATTGGTAATGCAGTTGCGGTGCGTCTCGAACTGCACCGGCATACCGACCAGTTCCGACATCTCGATCCACTTGCGGATCACCGGAATGCCGCCCTCGACAGACAGCGGAAACACCTGGCCGATCACGTCAACGAACGGCGCGCCGAAATCCTTGGCCATCATCAGCGTGTCATACAGTGAAGGAACCGACTTCGGGAAAGCCACGATCAGCGGCGTCAGCTTGTTGCGATCAAGGTGCGGACGCACGTCATAGGCGGTCTTGATGTCGGCGGCCCCCAGGTCGATGGCGAGGCCCGAAAAACCTTCGCCGGCAACCATGTCGCAGACCTCGGCCAGCGGCAGCTTGATGCCGTCGGGCGAATGCGGCTGCATGGCCCACAGCGACTGGTAGACCTGCAGCGGCGGGCGGGCGGAGGATGCCTCAATCATAGGCCACCCGGTCGAGCGCGCCATTCGGCTGGCGGGTGATCCAGACCTCGTTCATCGGGTAGTCGGCTTCCGACTTGCCGCCCGACAGCTTGCGGATTAGTTCCAGTTGAAACTCGATGTAGCCCATGCGGTTGACCTCATGGCCAAGCTTGCCCTCGATCTGGTCGTTCAGTTCCCTCAACTTCCAGAACGGCACCGACGGGAAGGTGTGGTGGGCGGTGTGGTACTGCATCTGCCAGCACATCCAGCGCATCAGCGCGTTGGTGTCGGTGGAGCGGGTGTTGACCAGCGTGTTGTCCTCATGGCTCAGGCCAAGATGCTCGATGGTGTTTTGCAACTGGTGCACGAACTTCAAGGTCATCATCGGGGCCAGCCACAGCAGCACCGCGGCCCAGCTCTGGAAGTACATCGACAAGGCGGCGATCAGCGCATAGCCGAGCAGGTGCCAGCGTGCTTCCTTGATGACCAGCTCATGCTGCGCCTTGAAGATGTACGGCTCGGTGACGGTGCCGAAGGCAAACCGGATGATACGGCGGATGCGCGAGTACCAGTAGGTCGGGCCGAAGAACCACAACAGGTATGAACCCAGCGTATAGGGTTCGCGTACCAGTTCGCCGTCCTTTTCCCAGTTCTGGGTGTACTGGTGGTGGGCGAAGTGCTGGATCTTGTCGAAGTCGCGCGGGTACATCATCGTGAAACCGATGGCGCGCCCAAGCCACTCGTTGAGCCATTTCGACTTGAATACCGTGCCGTGGCTGAGCTCGTGCTGGCCGGCATACAGGAAGTTGAGCAGGATGCCGTGTGCAATGAACGCAGGCACCGCCCACCAGCTTCCCCAGGTCTGCCACAGAATGAACCCGGTCAGCAGCACGGCCCCGACGTGCGAACCGGCCTGAACCAGGCCGCGCAGGTCCGAGCGTTCGTACAGGGCGCGAAGCTGATCGCGTTCGAGCAGTTTGCGGCGGGAAAATTCAGCGTCCATGTGTCGTCCTTGACCTCATTTTCAGGCTGCTTCGCGGCGCAGCGGCTGGCACATGCAATGTACACCGCCGCCGGCCCAGGTGAACATGGTCATGTCGGGATCGTACACCGTGAACCCGGCAGCTCGCATCTTCGCATTGAGGTCGGTTGCGCCAAGCGTCGACAGCACCCGGTCGTTGCCCAGTGCCACCACGTTGCAGCCCAGCGCCATGGTCTCCTTGAAGCTTGCCGGGATAATCTCGATCTTCTTTTCCCTGAGCCAGGCCACGATGTCGTCGGGCGTGGTCTCAAGGCACACGGCTGCGCAGTTGTCGTTGAGCATGCATACCATCAGGTCGATATGCACATAGAACTGGTCGATCGGGGCGTACTTGATTTCCCAGCCTTCGGCCTTGAACCAGTCGGCCACCTGGAAGGCAGCCACTTCTTCCGACCGGTGATCGGTGTAGCCGACCAGTGCCACGCCGTGGCGGATGATGTTGAAGTCGCCGCCTTCGAAATTGCCAGCCGAGACCATGTCGTAGATGGGAATGTTGTTCTCCAGGTAGAAGCGCAGGACCGAAGCATACTCGCCGCGCCGGCGGGGGCTGGCGAGCTGGCAGATGACGGCGCCGTAGGGCGACATGAACGATGAGTCGCGGGCATAGACCTGATAAGGGACCTTCTCGTCGATTGGCAGGAAGTGCGTGGTTACGCCAGCGCTTTCATATGCATCGACCATTTCGCGGTGCTGGCGCATGGCAAGCTGCTTGTCGAACTTCAGGCCGCGGCGCAGCGTGTCGCGCACCAGCGACGACCATGCCGCATTCTCCAGCCCCAGCCAGCGGAAGCTCTCGGCAGGTCCGAGCAGCACGTCACGCAGGACGCCGGTCTCGGACTTGAGATACCAGTCCTTCATTTCCGGTGTAGATCCACCTTCAACACGGGCCCGCAATGGCGTGGTGGTCGCAGACATGGGTGGCTCTCCTGGCAGGTCAGATTGGAACAAGCGTAGTCTGAGGTGACAAAAATTGCCTGACAAGTGAAATTAAAGGCCCTATTGTTGACGAAAATTACCCGAACAGGACGTCACGATGCCACCGCGGTTGCCATCCCTCAAATCGCTGCAGGCGCTGGAAACGCTCGACCGCCTGGGTTCTGCGGGCGCGGTCGCCGACGAGTTGGCGCTGACCCGGTCTGCCGTCAGCCACATGTTGCGCCGGCTGGAGGCGGAAACCGGGTTTGCCCTGACCGAGCCGGACGGGCGCGGTCTCAGGCTCACGGCGCGGGGCCGCCATTATGCGCTGCAGGCACGGCGCGCGATATCGATCCTGCAGGCGGCGGCGAACAACAGCCCGATGCCGATGTCCGGCCAACTGCACGTGGTCTGCCCGCCGGGATTTGCCACCTTGTGGCTGGCCGACCGGGTGGGCGGCTTTACCGCGCTTTATCCCGACGTGCGGTTGAAGCTCGGCGCGACGCGCGTGCTGGGAGATTTCGGCGACGAGGCGGCTGACGTGAAGGTGGCGTTCTCCGATGGGGCTGCCATGCGCGACGAGGCCACCTTGCTGGCGCGGGTGAACCTGTTTCCGGTGTGCGCGCCGTCGATGCTGTCGGCCGAGCCCGGCTTGCGCAAGGCATCCGATCTCAGCCGTTTCACGCTGCTGCATCTGGTCACCGAGGTTGACTGGCAGCGCTGGCTGGAGGCTGCCGGTGCTACCAGGGTCGATGCCGGCGCTGGCATGGTGTTCTCCGACATGCCGATGGTGCAGACTGCCGCGGCAGCAGGGCACGGGGTGGCGCTGGGTGACAGCCTCACCGCTCAGGCCGCACTTGACGCCGGCCAGCTGGTGCGCCCGTTCGGTCTGTCGATCCCGAGCCGCTGGAGCTACTTCATGCGCGTCGAGCAGGCAGGGGCCACGGCGCACGTGGCACAAGCCTTCGCCAGTTGGATCCGCGCGCAATTGCCCGATGCGTCGAGAGCTGCGTGACGTTCACTCCGCCGCTTCGGCCCGGTTGGCGTTCATGGAGGTAAGCTTGGCGCGCAAGTGATTGGCAAGGTTCTGCTCCAGCGCGGCACCGATATCGGCATTGCGGGCAACGAACGCGCGCAGGGCGTTGACCTCGAACCGCAACAACACCGTGTCTTCCGAAACGGTAACGGTTGCGGTTGCCGGCTGTCCGGTACGGTAGGTGACCTCCCCGATGACCGCGCCGCGGCCAACCGTGGCGATGTCCTTGCCGTTCACGTTGACCGTTGCCAATCCCGAGGCAATGTAGATCAGGTCGTCCACCGGCTTGCCCTGGCGGGTCATAACGGTGCCCGGCGCGGCGTTCATCCACAGTCCGGCATCGAGCAGGCGGCGGGCGCGCTCACGTGGCAAGCCGGACAGCACATCGCCCATGAATACCAGTTCGTTGTCGGTGAAGGTCAGCCGCGACTGCACGTAGTACATCCGTGCTATGCCGATGATCGAGATGACGATCCACGACACCTGGATGATGGCGGATGACAGGTTGAAGTTGTTGGCCAGGCTGATCAGCACGCAGGCAGCGGCAGCCATGTTGATGGCAGGATAGAGATATCCCTGGCCGCGCAGGAAGCCCGTCTGCAGGGCGGCGTACGAGCCCAGGTACAGCGCCACGCCGAGCATGCCGACCCAGTCGTATAGTGCCTCACTGACAGTCAGGGCTTCCATGCCGTTTACCTGCTCTTGATGTCGGCTCGCAGCCCTGACTTGATGCGGTCATGATGAGGTAAACGAGTTTGACAATGCAATGAATGATTACCCCCGCCTGCAACAGGCAGCGGGTGACATGGATTGCGCGCGGCCATAGTGTTCTGCTCCATGAGCGAAACGATTCGGATCATCGGCATCGACCCGGGGCTTCGGCACACCGGCTGGGGCGTCATATCGGTGCAGGGCACGCGGCTGAGCTACGTGGCGGACGGCACCATCAAGTCTGATGCAAGCGCCGCTCTGGCGCACAGGCTGTGCCAGTTGCACGACCAGCTTCGCGAGGTGCTGGCTGCGTTTTCGCCCGACGAGGCGGCGGTCGAGGAAACCTTTGTCAACAAGGATGCCCGTGCCACCCTGAAGCTGGGCCAGGCAAGAGGCATTTCCATGCTGGTGCCGGCTCAAGCCGGATTGAGCGTTGCGGAGTATGCGCCGAACCTGGTCAAGAAGACCGTGGTTGGCGCAGGCCATGCAGACAAGGTGCAGATCCAGGCGATGGTGAAAATCCTGCTGCCGTTGTGCAAGCCCAGCTCGGCAGATTCCGCCGATGCGCTGGCCATCGCCATCTGCCATGCGCAGCACAGAAAGTCAGCGTCGCTGGTGGCGGCGTTGAGGGTTGCAGGATGATTGGACGGCTCAAGGGCATCGTCGATGAATTTGGCGACGACCATGTCATCCTCGACGTGCAGGGCGTGGGCTATCATGTGTCCTGCTCCACCAAGACGCTGGCCGCGCTGCCGTCGAAGGGCGAGGCGGCGGTGCTGCACACCGAAATGCTGGTGTCGGAAAACTCGATCCGGCTGGTGGGCTTTGCAACCGAGGCCGAGCGCGGGTGGTTCCGCCTGCTCGACAATGTTCAGGGCGTCGGCACCAGGGTGGCGCTGGCGATCCTGTCGACGCTTGATGCCAATGAACTGACCAACGCCATCGCGCTGGGCGACAAGGCGATGGTGGGCCGCGCCAATGGCGTGGGGCCAAAGCTGGCGCAACGCATCGTCACCGAACTGAAAGACAAGGCGCCGGCGTTTACCGGGGCAGACAGCGCGCTGGCGGCGGTGTCCGGCGCGCTCGATGCGCCACGGCCCACGGCGGCGGCAGAGGCAGTGTCGGCGCTGGTCAACCTCGGCTATGGCCAGTCGCAGGCAGGCGCGGCGGTTGCAACGGCCATGCGGGCAGGGGGCGAGGACGCGGCGACCGAAACGCTGATCCGGCTGGGGCTGAAGGAACTGGCGCGGTGAAGTGCCTGCATCCATCCTTGCTGAAAATGCCGTTCCTTACTATGCTCCAAATGTAAGGAATTGAGGTCAAAACAATGACAGCGCACAGCACCATTACCGCCAAGGGCCAGACCACCGTGCCCAAGGAGATCCGCGACCGGTTGAAGCTCAAGCCGGGCGACAGGATCGAATATGTGGTCGAGGCGGATGGCCGGATTACACTGAAGGCAAAGAACAGGCGCATGGCTGACTTCGCTGGCATTCTTGGCAAGCCGCAGGGTGGTCCACTGACCATCGAGGAAATGGACGACGCGATTGCTGCTGCGGTGACCGAGCGTTATGAGAGATCGAAGCTTTGATCGGTGTGGACAGCAACGTGCTGTTGCGGCTGGTACTGGCTGACGATCCTCGACAGCACCGGGCGGCCCAGGCGTTCATTGATGCTCGGACAGCATCCGATCCGGTCTATATCAGCAACATGGTGATCGCCGAATTCATGTGGGTCTTGCAGCGAACCTACAAGCTGGAGCGGTCGGTAGTCGTGGAACTGGTTGCCGGTTTCCTTGATACTGATGATGCGGTGTTTGCTGACCGGACGACGCTTTCTGCCTTTGTTGAGAAGGCGCGCAGCAATACCAAAGCCGGTTTGGCTGACCTGTTCGTGTCACTATCCGGCAAAACGTACGGCTGCGGGCATACCGTCACATTCGACAGGCACGCCGCGCGCACCGTTGACGGCATGGAGTTGCTGAAATGACCGACCGCCTGATTGCGGCTGCCCGGAAGGGCGAGGACGAGTTCGACCAACACTTGCGCCCGCAGGTGCTCGACGAGTTCATCGGCCAGCGCCAGGCCAAGTCCAACCTGAAGGTGTTCATCGAGGCAGCGCGCCAGCGTGGCGAGGCGTTGGACCATGTGCTGTTTGCCGGCCCCCCCGGCCTGGGCAAGACCACGCTGGCGCAGATCGTGTCGCGTGAACTGGGGGTCAACTTCAAGGCGACCTCGGGCCCGGTTATTGCCAAGGCGGGTGACCTGGCGGCGCTGCTGACCAACCTCGAAGACCGCGACGTGCTGTTCATCGACGAGATTCACCGGCTCAACCCGGCGGTGGAAGAAGTGCTCTATCCGGCGATGGAGGACTTCCAGCTCGACCTGATCATCGGTGAAGGTCCGGCGGCGCGCTCGGTGCGCATCGACCTGGCGAAGTTCACCCTGATTGGCGCCACCACCCGCACAGGGTTGCTCACCACACCCTTGCGCGACCGGTTCGGCATTCCGGTGCGGCTCAACTTCTACGAGGAGGACGAACTGCTCGACATCGTCACCCGTGGCGCGCGGGTGCTCGGCCTTGCGATGACGCAAGACGGCGCGCTTGAGATTGCCCGGCGCGCGCGTGGCACGCCCCGCATCGCTGGAAGGCTGTTGCGGAGGGTGCGTGATTTTGCCTCGGTTGATGGTGCCATACAGGTCGATCGCGAGGCTGCCGACAAGGCCCTCAGGCGGCTGGAGGTGGATTCACTTGGCCTCGATGCGCTGGATCACCGATATTTGAAATGCATTGCGGTGAATTTCGGGGGCGGGCCAGTGGGCATCGAGACCATCGCGGCATCGCTGTCGGAACCGCGCGATGCCATCGAAGAGATCATCGAGCCGTACCTGATCCAGCAGGGCTTCGTGAACCGCACCCCGCGCGGGCGCATCCTCACCGTGCATGCCTTCCGCCACCTGGGGCTGGCCACGCCGGACACGCTGGCAACCCGCCAGGTCGAGCTTTTCCGGGATGAGGAAGAGTAGGGAATGTCCCTGTCCGGCAGCATCAGTAACGGCGTGCACCGGCTGGATATCCGGGTTTATTATGAGGATACTGACCATTCCGGCCGGGTTTACCACGCAAATTATTTGAAATTCTGCGAGCGCGGCCGCTCTGAAACATTGAAGTGCGTCGGAATCGCCCACACCGGGCTGGCGGGGCACGACCTGTTCTTCGTGGTGCGGCACATGGACTGCGATTTTCGCGGTGCCGCGACTATTGATGACATTGTGACTGTGGAGACATCTCTCGCCGAGGCATCTGGCGCACGGCTGGTGCTGGCGCAACAGGTGCTGTGCGGGGGCAGGGTGGTGTTCGCCGCCCGCGTCACGCTGGCGCTGGTCAATGCGCAGGGCCGGCCGCAGCGGGTGCCGGTAGCGATGCTTGCGGCAATATCCGCACACTGACGCCAGCTGGCGGACGTTGCGGTAACGAAGCGTTAACCAAACACGAGTCAAGTGAGATGCATGGCGGCGCGCGTCTTGCGCGAGGCCTGTCGCAGTGCCGCAGTTTCGACACAGTAAACGGGCTTTTTCCCTCTGCCGCTGAGCCGATAGCGCAACAGAATCAACGGAACAGGACGACATGGAAGTACAGGTGGGGGAAGTTGCAACTCAAGCTGACGAGTTTGGCTTGCTTTATCTGTTCTGGATTGCATCGCCGGTCGTGAAGCTGGTCATGATCGGGCTGGTGGTGGCGTCGATCATCTGCTGGGCCATCGTCATCGAGAAGCACATGGCGCTGCGCAAGATGCAGAGATCCATGGACAAGTTCGAACAGCTGTTCTGGTCCGGCCAGTCGCTGGAGGACCTCTACCTGACGCTTGGTCCGCGCACCAACATGGGCATGGCGACCTTGTTCATGTCGGCCATGCGCGAGTGGAAGCGGTCGCAGGATTCAGCCATGCGGGCCGGGTTCCAGGGCGTGCAGATGCGCATCAACAAGGTGATGGACGTGCAGTTGCAGAAGGAAATGTCCAAGCTGGAACAACGGCTTCTGGTGCTGGCGACGGTGGGGTCCACCGCGCCGTTCATCGGGCTGTTCGGCACCGTGTGGGGCATCATGAACTCGTTCCGCGCCATCGGCATTTCAAAGAATACCAACCTTGCGGTGGTGGCACCTGGCCTGGCGGAGGCGCTGTTTGCCACCGCGCTGGGCTTGATTGCAGCCATTCCGGCGGTGATGTTCTATAACAAGTACTCCAGCGACATCGGCAAGATTGCCGCCCGGCTGGAGAACTTCGCCGACGAGTTCGGGGCGATCATATCGCGCCAGCTCGACGAGCGGATGTAGGGGGCACGCGGGAACCGGTCATGGCAGGCGGATTGGCAGGAGGAGGCGCATCGGGGCGCAGGAACGGCGGACGCCGGCGCGCGTCTGGTTTTGCGCCGATGAGCGAGATCAACGTCACGCCGTTCGTCGACGTGATGCTGGTGCTGCTGATCGTGTTCATGGTGGCCGCGCCGCTGCTGAACGTGTCGGTGCCGATTGACCTGCCCGAAAACAAGGCCGAACAGACGCCGGGCGAAAAGGAAGACCCGATCACCATTTCCGTCGATGCCGACGGCAAGATCTACATCGGCGACAGTGAAATCGAGCCGGACACACTGGCGTCAAAATTAGCAGCCATTGCAACATCTCGCCAGTCAGCCGAGGAAACCAAGGACCAGCGGGTCCGGGTGCGCGGTGATCAGGGCGTGAACTATGGTCTGGTGATGCAGGTCATCGGCGAGCTCAACAGCGCCGGTTTCCGCCGCATCGACTTGTTGAGCAACCCCAAGAACTGAACCGGGTGGGAGACCCTCTGACAGGTGCAGAAGAACTGGAGCTTGGTGGTTTCCTTCGCGGCGCACGTCGCGATCCTGCTGTTTGCGCTGGTGGCGCTGCCACAGCCGGACAGTCACAAGATTTCCGAGCCGCCGCCGATTGCGGTCAACATCGAGGACTTCCAGGATGTCGCCCAGCGCGCCAACCAGACCACGGAGCCGTTGAAGGACCAGCCCAAACCCGACGAGACACCGAAGGTCCAGAAGGTCGAGAAGAAGATCGACAAGCCCTCGCCGAAGCCGGCCGAGGAGATCAAGCAGGCTGCACGCGAGCCGCAGGCCCAACCCGAGGCAAAGCCCGAGCCCAAGCCCGAGCCGCCCAAGCCTGCCGAAACGCAGCCTGATCCCAAGCCCCTGGAAGAGCTGATCAAGCAGACCGAGGACATTTCGCCGGACCCGAAGCCGCAGGAAGAGCCGAAGGAACAGGCCAAGGCCGTGCCGAAGCCGCGCGCCAAGCCTGCCCCGCCCAAGAAAGTGGAAGCGAAGAAGAAGGAAGAGTTCAAGCTCGACGACATCGCGGCACTGTTGAACAAGACCGACGAGGACCGGGCGGCCCCTTCGGACCAGACCGAAACCGGTACGCCGCTGGTGGGCGACCAGAACCTCACCGGCAATGACCAGCAGGTCACCGCAACGGCTCTGGACTGGCTGCGTCAGCGCGTCGGCCAGTGCTGGTCGATTCCGGCAGGTGCGCGCGATGCCGCCCAGCTTATCGTGACGCTGCGCTTCCAGCTCGACATCAACGGCAACATCGTTGGCCAGCCGTTCGTGGAACGAACCACCAGCCATCCGGCGGCTGCGGCAGCGGCCAGTTCGGCCATGGCGGCGCTGATCCAGTGCCAGCCCTACGACAGAATGCCGAAGGAAACCCACCAGCTGTGGGCCGATATCAGAATGAACTTTGATCCTAGTGTAATGGTCGGGCTCAATTGAACCCCCGGGGGACGCCGATGAAGGTTTCGATGCTTGAAGGAGCGGCGCCCGCGATGGTGCTCAAGCGGATGGTGGCTGCCGCAGTCATGTGGCTGGCGTTTTGTCTTCCTGCTCATGCCGTACTGGAAGTGGACATCAACAAGGGTCAGGTCGACCCGATCCCGATCGCGCTGCCGAACTTTACCGGCGGTGATGCGCAGTCGCAGCAGTACGGCATCGACATCACCACCATCATTGGCAACAACCTGGAGCGCTCCGGCCTGTTCCGGCCGCTGCCGCAGAACTCCTACCTGCAGCAGATCAATGACTTCAACGCCGCGCCGCAGTTCGTGGACTGGCAGACCATCCAGGCACGCGCCCTGGTGACCGGCCAGACGGCGATGACGGGTGACGGGCGCATTCGGGCTGACTTCAGGCTGTGGGACGTCTACGGCCAGAACCAGATTGTTGGCCTGCAGTTTGTGACCTCGGAACAGAACTGGCGGCGCATCGGCCACCTGATCTCAGATGCCATCTACAAGGCAATGACCGGCGAGGACGGCTACTTCGACAGCCGCATCGTCTACATTGCCGAAAGCGGCCCCAAGGACAATCGCCAGAAGACCCTGACCATCATGGACCAGGATGGTTTCAACGTGCGCCCCCTGACAAACGGCAGGGACCTGGTGCTGACGCCGCGGTTTTCGCCCGGCACCCAGGAAATCACCTATATGTCGTTCGCCGGCGGCCAGCCGCGCGTCTACCTGTACAACATCGATACGCGCCAGCGCGAAGTGGTCGGCGAATTCCCCAACATGAGCTTCAGCCCGCGGTTCTCGCCGGATGGCCAGCGCGTCATCATGAGCCTGCAGGAAGGCGGCAACGCCAACATCTTCGAGATGGACCTGCGCTCGCGCCAGTTGCGCCAGATCACCAACACCGCTGCCATCGACACCGCACCATCGTATTCGCCCGATGGCCGCCGCATCGTGTTTGAAAGCGACCGCGACGGTGGCCAGCAGATCTACGTAATGAACGCCGACGGCTCGGGCCAGCAGCGCATTTCGTTCGGCCAGGGACGCTATTCAACGCCGGTGTGGTCGCCGCGCGGGGACAACATCGCCTTTACCCGGTTCACGGGCGGACGTTTTTCCATCGGCGTGATGCGTCCTGACGGTTCTGGTGAGAGAATATTAACCGAAGGTTTTCATAATGAGGGTCCGACATGGTCTCCCAATGGACGGGTGATCATGTTCTTCCGCGAGTCGGGAGGACAGAGTGGCGGACCGAGGCTCTTCTCGGTGGATCTGACCGGCTACAACGAACGGCCGGTCGAGACATCGACGTTTGCTTCAGACCCCGCCTGGTCTCCATTGCTCAAGTGAGCTTTTGCACAGGGTTTTGAAACGGTATCGGCAGCTACGTCATAATGCTGCCACTACAAGGGCCGATGGGGCCGCATGATTTCCGCAGTAAAGCGCGTGAATTCCGGGGTGGGACCGGCATTCTTGCAGCAAGCGGATGAAACTGGACGCCACAAGGAGTGGGATAAATGTTGCGTGTAATGGCTGGCAGCAAGGTTGCTCTGGCGTTGGTGGGAATGCTGGTTCTGGCAGGCTGCTCGAAGAGCGAGAAGCCTGATCTTCTGGCCCAGAATGGCGCCGGCTCCGGGACCCAGGTTTCGCCCGGGTCCGAGCGGGATTTCATAGTTAACGTTGGCGACCGGGTTTACTTCCTCGTCGACCAGACCTCGTTGACACCGGAAGGCATGGAAACGCTGCGCCGCCAGGCCGAGTGGCTGACCCAGTATCCGAATGTCACGATCCAGGTGGAAGGCCATGCCGACGAGCGCGGCACCCGCGAGTACAACATCGCCCTGTCGGCTCGCCGCTCGACGGTCAGCCGCGAATTCCTGATCTCGCAGGGCGTGGATGCAAGCCGCATTGCCACCATCGCCTACGGCAAGGAACGCCCGGTGGCGCTGTGCGAGGAAGAATCGTGCTGGGCCCAGAACCGCCGTTCGGTCACCGTGATCACCGGCGGTGCCCAGGGCTGAAGCTGGCCGCGGCGGCAGCAAGTCCGCAACAACAGAAATTCTGCCCCGCGCTGGCACAGCCGTGCTGTCGCGGGGTTTTTCATGGTCAGGAATCTGGCCGCAGTTTCACCGGAATTGCGGTTCAGTTTCGCTTGATTGAGAAATCAGTGCGAAGCCTGTAAAACAGCTGTTGCCGATATTCGGTTGCGGGTGCCCTGGCGGGATCAGGGCTTGCCTTGCAGGTGCTGCACTGCCGACGGAACGGGGACGAAAGCCGATGACTTTTCATGTCAATCTGAAGCCGCTGATGCGCTGTACTGCGGTGTCGCTTCTGATGCTTGCTGCGATTCCGGCAGCCCCGGCGCTTGCCCAGAGTGATCAGTGGAACGCGCTCTATGATCGCATCATCCGGCTGGAGCACGAAGTGCGCGCAAGCCAGGGTGGCGGCGGCGGTGGTGGCAATGCCCAGATCCAGCAGCAGTTGCAACAGCTCTCGGCCCAGGTGGGCGCGATGCAGCAACAGATGATGGACATGCAGCGCGAGCTCAACCGGCTGCGCGAACTTGAGCGCCAGGGCCTTTTGTTCAGCAACCGGCGCACCGCGTCGGTGATCGCGCCGCAGCAGCAGGCGCAACAGTGGAGCCCGGATCAGGTTGCGCCCGGCGCCAACCAGATGCAGCAGTCGGTGATCATCGACGGGCAGGACAATTCGGTTGGCCAGTTGCCGCGCGGTGGCCTGGCACCCGGCCCGCAGGCGCTCGGCACGCTGGTGCTGCGCGATAACCAGGTGCAGCCGTATCAGCCCGCGCCGCCCATGATGCCGCAGCAGCAGTTCGAGCCGCAGCAGCAATTCCAGCCGCAGCCACAGTTCCAGCCACAGCCACAGTTCCAGCCACAGCCGCAGGCCCCGATCATGCCGCAGCAGCAGTTCCAGCCGCGCCAGGTTGAAGGCGTGCAGGCCAACGCCCTGCCACCACCGCCCGGCGCTGGAGGTGGCGGTGCACCCATGCAGGATCCGAACGGCCAGCCCCAGTACCAGTTGCAGCCAGGCCAGCAGGCCTTTGGCGGTGCAGGCGGCAACAGTGAACCCGCCTTCGATGCCGATGGCCGACCCATCGACATGATGGCGGACAGTACCCCGTCGCTGGCGCCGGAACCGGTTGAGACCGCATTGCTCGATGGCTCGGCGGGTGGTGACAACCTGGCTGCCGGCAATTCCACCACCGGTGGCAACCTGGATGATGCGGCGGGCCGGTTGTTCCTGCAGGCGAAGTCCAGTTACACGTCACGCAACTTCAATGGCGCGGTGTCCGGTCTGCAGTCGTTCCTGTCGAAGTACAAGGAACATGAACTCGCCGACGATGCGCAGTTCCTGCTGGGCGAGTCTTATTTTGCGCAGAGCCAGTGGAAGCAGGCAGCCCAGTCGTATCTGGCCGGCTACCAGAATTATCCCGATGGCAACAAGCGCGGCGAGAGCCTGCTCAGGCTGGCCATGTCGCTGGACAAGCTGGGCCAGAAAGAGCAGGCCTGCGCGACCTTTGCCGAGGTCAACAAGACCTTCGCCACGCAGGCCAACGTGCGCAATGCATCGCTCAAAGAAATGAAGCGTGCCGGCTGCACCTGAGCCTTCGCCGGTAAGCCCTGGCGAAGCGCGCGGTCTGTTCAAGTCCCTCGAAACTTGCAGTGCGGCGGTGCTTGCCGTGTCGGGCGGGTCTGACTCGATGGCCTTGATGTGGCTTACCGCGCGCTGGGCGCGCGACACTGGCTGGTCCGGCACCTTGCACGTGGCAACAGTCGATCACGGGCTCAGGCCGGAAGCGGCGGATGAAGTGTGTTTTGTTACCGGTGAAGCCGAAAAGCTCGGCCTGACAGCTCACACGCTGACGTGGGAAGGTCCGCACCCGAAGACCGGTCTTCCTGCGGCGGGGCGGGAGGCACGGTACGATTTGCTCTTTGGCCTCGCACGGAAATTCAAGGCCGTCGTGGTGACAGCGCATACACAGGACGATCAGGCCGAGACGGTGCTGATGCGGCTGGCGCGCGGGTCGGGTGTGGATGGGTTGTCGGCTATGGCCGTGCACACGCGCCGCGATGGCATGCAGTTGTTTCGGCCATTGCTTGATCTTTCCCGCGAACGGTTGCGGGCAACCTTGCGGCAGGCAGGTGTTGGCTGGATCGACGATCCGACCAACGAGAACACTGCGCACGAGCGGGTGCGCATCCGCAAGGCGCTGGATGTGCTGGAAGGGCTGAACGTAACGCGCGAGGCGCTTGCCTATAGCGCCACCCGCATTCGCCGGGCAAGATCAGCGCTTGAGGTGATGACAGAAGTCCTGATGGAACGGGCGGTCACGGTCGAGCGCAACAGCTTTGCCAAGCTGTGCGTTGAGAAGTGGATACTGGAACCAGACGAGTTGCAGGTCAGGACGATCATGGCGCTTGCCCGCATGTTTGGCGGTGGGCAGGAGATCAGCCTGTCAGGCGCCGAGCGGGTGCGGGACTGGACGCTGACACGCCAAGGTCGCGCGACGACCTTCGCCGGGTGCCGCTTTGCAAGGCGCAATCGCGAGATCATCGTGGGCCGCGAAGCTGCCCGCGTCAGCCACGATGTGGTGGAAATCGCCCATGCCGGTGCGGTGCTCTGGGACAACCGCTATGAAATCACTCTCGGCAATGACGCGGTGCCAGCCGTCATCATGCCGGTCGGCGGCGTTGCGGGTCTGGTGCGCCCCGATGAAGTGCCGGACTTCGTCTGGCGCGGGTTGCCTGCTCTTTTGACGCCTGGAGGGGCCGTCACGCCGGTTGATATTGAATCCGGAGACGATAAAACGCGCGCCGGTGTTGAATTCCGCTTTATCAATTCGCCAACTTGCGTTCACGATGACGCATGAATCTTGGCCATGGGACGAGAGTTCACCTTGGCAATGCCACAACGTGCACCTATGTTAGCAGCATTCAGTTTGCGCAGGCCGGGCCCGATGGGGGCCGCATTGGCAATGCCATTTCCGAAAGGACGCCAGTTTCGTGGGTAATTTCCGCAATTTCGCCGTTTGGGTGATCATCGCCATGCTGTTGTTTGCGCTGTTCACGCTGTTCCAGCAGCCCAGCCAAACAGCCCGCCCAAGCGGTCTGAGCTATTCGCAGTTCATCGCTGATGTCGAAAGCGGCTCGATCAAGTCCGTCGTCATCGCCGGCGACCAGATCACCGGCCAGGACGGCGATGGCAAGTCGTTCAAGACCACCGCGCCGAATGATCCGAACCTGATCTCGACGCTGCGCTCGAAGGGCGTGGACATCCGCGCCGAGCAGCCGCAGAGCGAGGGCATGTTCTCCAGCTTCCTGCTGTCATGGTTCCCGATCCTGCTGATGCTGGGTGTGTGGATATTCTTCATGCGCCAGATGCAATCGGGCTCCGGCAAGGCGATGGGCTTTGGCAAGTCCAAGGCCAAGCTGCTGACCGAACGCCATGGCCGGGTCATGTTCTCGGATGTGGCCGGTGTGGATGAAGCCAAGGAAGACCTTGAAGAGGTTGTTGAATTCCTGCGCGATCCGCACAAGTTCCAGCGCCTTGGCGGCAAGATTCCCAAGGGTGCATTGCTGGTTGGCCCTCCCGGTACCGGCAAGACGCTGCTGGCACGCGCCATTGCGGGTGAGGCCAACGTGCCGTTCTTCACGATTTCCGGCTCTGACTTCGTTGAAATGTTCGTCGGCGTGGGCGCAAGCCGCGTGCGCGACATGTTCGAGCAGGCCAAGAAGAACGCACCCTGCATCATCTTCATTGACGAAATCGACGCTGTCGGCCGGCACCGTGGTGCAGGTCTTGGTGGCGGCAACGACGAGCGTGAACAGACGCTCAACCAGTTGCTCGTCGAGATGGACGGTTTCGAAGCCAACGAAGGTGTGATCCTGATTGCAGCCACCAACCGGCCGGACGTGCTGGACCCCGCACTTCTGCGCCCGGGCCGTTTCGACCGCCAGATTGTGGTGCCGAACCCGGACGTGTCGGGCCGCGAGAAGATCCTCAAGGTGCACATGCGCAATGTGCCGCTGGCGCCCGACGTCAACGCCAAGACGATTGCGCGCGGTACGCCCGGCTTTTCCGGTGCCGATCTTGCCAACCTGGTCAACGAAGCTGCATTGCTGGCTGCACGCCGGTCGCGCCGGCTGGTCACGCAGACAGACTTCGAAGACGCCAAGGACAAGGTGATGATGGGTGCCGAGCGCCGCTCGATGGCCATGAACGAGGAAGAAAAGCGCCTCACCGCCTATCACGAAGGTGGCCACGCCATCGTTGCGATGAACGTGCCGGCCGCTGATCCGGTGCACAAGGCAACCATCATCCCGCGCGGCCGTGCGCTGGGCATGGTGATGCAGTTGCCCGAGGGCGACCGCTACTCGATGAAGTTCAAGCAGATGACATCGCGGCTTGCGATCATGATGGGGGGCCGGGTGGCGGAAGAGCTGTCCTTCGGGCCTGACGACATTACATCCGGTGCCCAGTCCGACATCGACCAGGCCACCAAGCTGGCACGTGCCATGGTGACGCGCTGGGGTTATTCCAAGGAGCTTGGACTGGTGTCCTACGGCGACAACCAGGAAGAGGTTTTCCTGGGCCACTCGGTGGCGCGCCAGCAGAACGTCTCGGAAGACACTGCCCAGAAGATCGATGCTGAAGTGAAGCGGCTGATCGACGATGCCTACAAGACGGCGAAGTCAATCCTCACCAAGAAGAAGAAGGATCTCGAAACGCTGGCCGAAGGCCTGCTGGAATACGAGACGCTTTCGGGTGAGGAGATCACCAACCTGCTGGCCGGCAAGCCACCGTCGCGAGATGACGACGAGAATGCCAAGCCGAAGGCGAAGGCGGGATCGTCGGTTCCGGTCACCAAGAAAAAGAAGGGTGACGAGGGCGCTGGCGAGATGGAACCGCAGCCTCAGGCCTAAAGCAGCGGTTACAGCGAAGGCAATCCTGCGCGACGAATGAAACGGTTGAAAGGCCGGACCTTTTTGACGAAGGTCCGGCCTCGTCTTTTGGTGGTCTGAATGAGCGGAGGGTCGCATGGGCGAACTCTATATCCGGCCTGCGGGGCTGGTGTATGGGCCGGATGCCGGCCTGGCGGTGAACCAGCGCGCCGGGCTGATGCTGGCCGGCAATCCGTCGATTGCGTGGACGGCGGCGCTGGTCAGCGATGACGGCGGCAGCACCTGGCAGATGCGCAAGGTGCAGGCGCTTGCGGCCTCATCCGATGCGGACGTGAAGGGCTGGATCAACCGCCTCGGCGCAGCACGTCCGGACATTGCCGGGTTGCCGATGAGCGAACCGCAGGTAATGGCCATCGTCAACGTGACGCCGGACAGTTTTTCCGAGCAGGGCGTCAATGCCGAAACTGCTACTGCGATCACCAGTGCCCGCCGGATGGCCACGGAAGGCGCCAGCGTGATGGACGTGGGCGGTGAGTCCACCCGCCCGGGTTCGGATGCCGTCGACGCAGCCGAGGAATGGCAGCGCATCGAACCTGTCATCGCCGCGCTGGTGGGTGACGGGTTGACCGTGTCGTGTGATACCCGCAAGGCCAGCATCATGCGCAAGGCCAAGGCTGCCGGTGTCGGGCTGCTGAATGATGTCAGCGCGCTGGCCTTCGAACCGGAAGCCCTGCCGGCCGCCGTTGAAAGCGGCCTGCCGGTTTGCCTTATGCATGCGCAGGGCGACCCCAAGACGATGCAGCAGAACCCGACCTACGACAATGTGTTGACGGAGGTGTATGACTGGCTGGACACCCGCATCGGCGAGGTCGAGGCGGCAGGTATTCCACGTGGGCAGATCATTGCCGATCCGGGCATCGGTTTTGGCAAGTCGTTTGCCCACAACCTGCAACTGATGCAGGCGTTAAGCCTGTTTCACGGCCTGGGTGTGGCGTTGATGCTGGGGGCCTCGCGCAAGGGCTTCATCGGCGCGGTGACGGGCGAAAAGGTGGCGGGCGACCGGCAGGCCGGTTCAGCGGCTGCAGCGCTGCATGGCGTGATGGCAGGCTTCCAGATCGTGCGGGTGCATGACGTGCGTGAAACCGTCCACGCGGTCCGGCTGTGGCGTGCGTCAACAGGAACAACCGTGCTTGACTGACGGGCTTTGGTATTTAACGCAAGATTAGATAGATTGGCGCAATTATAGGCATTACCTGAGTATTCATTGCCTTGCTGGCAGGGGAGCATGCACACATGCCTGATACGTTTTTTGGAACCGATGGTGTTCGCGGAACCGCCAACAGGTTTCCGATGTCAGCCGATACCGTACTCAAGATCGGCATGGCCACCGGTGCCCTGTACCGGCGCGGCAACCATCGCCACCGGGTGGTGATCGGCAAGGACACCCGCCTGTCGGGCTACATGGTGGAGCAGGCGCTGACGGCGGGCTTCCTGGCAACCGGCATGGACGTGTTCCTGTTCGGCCCCGTGCCAACGCCTGCGGTTGCCATGCTGACGCGATCGATGCGCGCAGACCTCGGCGTGATGATATCCGCCTCGCACAATCCCTACCACGACAACGGCATCAAGATCTTCGGCCCTGACGGATACAAGCTGTCCGACGACCAGGAAGACAAGATCGAGCAGCTGGTCCGCTCGCCTGATCATATCAAGCTGGCAGCTCCCGACCAGATCGGCCGGGCCAAGCGCATCGAGGATGCGCAGGCGCGCTACATCGAGTTCGTCAAGTCGTCGTTCCCCAAGGACCATACACTCGATGGTCTGCGCATCGTCATCGACTGCGCCAACGGCGCGGCATACCAGGTCGCCCCGACGGCGCTGTGGGAACTCGGTGCCGAGGTGATCCCGATCGGGGTCGAGCCGAACGGCTTCAACATCAATGCCGAATGCGGTTCGACGCATCCGCAGAAGGTGGCGCAGCAAGTGCGCAAGATGCGCGCCGACATCGGCATCTCGCTGGATGGCGACGCCGACCGCTGCATCCTCGTGGACGAGAAGGGCAACGTGATTGACGGTGACCAGGTGATGGCTCTGATCGCGACCTCCTGGCACAAGCGCGGCATCCTGCGCGGTGACGGGCTGGTGGCGACGGTGATGTCCAACCTCGGCCTGGAGCGCCTGCTGGCGTCGCAGAAACTGAAGCTTGAGCGCACCAGGGTGGGTGACCGCTACGTGGTCGAGGCGATGCGCTCGAATGGTTACAACGTGGGCGGCGAACAGTCAGGCCACGTGGTGCTGTCGGATTTCAACACCACCGGCGACGGCCTCATCGCGGCGTTGCAGGTGCTGGCGGTGCTGGTGCAGGAAGGCCGCACGGTCAGCGACATCTGCCGGATGTTCGACCCGGTGCCGCAGGTGCTGAAGAACGTGCGCTATTCAACCGGTGCACCGCTCGAGAACGATGCGGTGAAGAAGGCCATCGAGGCAGCCCAGCAGAAACTTGGCAATACCGGCCGGCTGGTGATCCGCAAGTCCGGCACGGAACCACTGATCCGGGTGATGGCGGAAGGCGACAATGCCGACCTGGTAACCCGCGTGGTGGATGATATTGTCGCCGAAGTGGAACGCTCCGCCGCCTGATTTTCTGCCGTTTCCATCCGTTTCCCAAGACCCGGTTGCGCGTGCGCAGCCGGGTTTTTTCATTCCCGGACGGCGCACAAGCAAAAAATCGAAACGTGCTTAAGAGCTTCTTAAGCGGTTTGGTTAATGATCTCTCCTGACAGTTAGCTCCGAACGGCACACCCAAGTCATGACAGACCCTGGTGACGACCGGACGGTGAGTACAACGCGCAACGCCAGGCAACAAACAATGGCGGATGCCATGAGTGGATGGAGAGTTCAGATGACAGGTCGCACGCTGATGAAGGTGTGTCTTGCTGCGGTGGGGCTGGGACTGGCGACGCCTGCGATTGCGGCAGACTACGACGGCCAGCTTCCGGGCGAGGGCTTCAGCGGCATGTTTGGCTGCACGTATCTTCGTGTTGACGGCGGCGTGTCGCTGTACACCGGGCCCGACGTCACCCAGGCGCAGGTGCTGGGCTATGATCCGGGCCTTGGCTTCAACGACGGTGTGACCACCGGCTATTCGACCGCCATCAACGAGGTGCTCGAGAACACCGGCTTCATCGAAGGTGGTGCGGGCTGCCAGGTGTCCGACTCGATGCGCATCGAGGTGACCGGCGGTGTCCGGCTCAAGTCGTCATTGAACGACCCGTACATCGACAGCCTGAGCGCTGACCTGACCACTTCAACGGTCATGGTTTCGGGCTACTGGGACATTACCAATTATGGCGGCTTTACCCCATATGTCGGCGGTGGCGTGGGTGCGGCCTACCACCAGCTTTCAAACGTGGCCTTCCCGGTTGGCGCGTCCGATGGCAGCAACTGGGACTTCGCCTATCACGCGACCTTCGGCATGTCCTACGACATCACCAGCAACATGAAATTTGACCTGGCCTACCGCTACATCAACATGGGCAATGCCTATTCCGGCTCGGACCTGGCAGCGGCACCGAACATCGGTCCGATCAGCGTCGAAGGCATTGACGCGCATGAGGTTAAGGTCGGCTTGCGCTATCACTTCGGCTACTGAGACCGGCTAGACAATCGGCGGCATGGGGATGAGAAATCGTCCGCCGTGCCGCAACGGCAAGCGCCCCGGCATGATCGAGGGGAATGAGCGGCTTGCGCACCGGGCCCGGCATCGGGTTTGAGTGCGCGGGCCGCTTTGTTGCGCAATGGTTACCACGGCGTAACTGGAATGTTCCGCAACGGAGCGAAAATGGCACAAATTTGGTCACCATTCGGGGCCGTCAGATTGATGCCTCAATCGTGTCCGCAAACCACCAAATTGGACCTGTAGCCCTAATACCCAAGCGAGTGGGGGAACCTTGGCGCCGGCTCCGGCGTTGAGGCCACAAAGCAGGGACCCGAACCATCAGCGGTCCGGGATGAAAGGAGTTACAGGTGGATAGGATTTTCAAGATCAGCCTCGCGGCTGCAACAGCAATTGGCATCATTGGCGGCGCATCGGTTTCCGGTCACGCCGCTGACCTCGGCCCGGCACCGGGCCCGATCGAGCCTTACGTCCAGACCGACAACTATGTGTCCGGATGGTACGTACGTGCAGATGCGGGATATTCGTGGCTGGACATGAACAGCCTTGATGACGGCGGTTCGGCGATCATTGGCGGTGGCGTCGGTTACCAGTTCAATCAACGGTTCCGTAGCGACATTCGTGCAGACCATTCGTTCGACGCAGACGGCGGCCTGTATGACGTATCCGGCACGACCGTGACGGCCAACGGTTATGTCGACTTCCCCATCGGCTTTGCCCTGACGCCGTATATCGGTGCGGGCGTGGGTTACGGCTGGGTCAACAATTCAGGCGGCGGTCCGGCTGACGACTCCGGCTTTGCCTGGGCGGCAACCGGTGGCGTGGCCTACAACCTGAGCCAGAACATCGCGCTTGATGTCGGCTACCGTTATCGCGAAATCGACGTCACTGGCCCGAACTTCGCCGATCACTCGGTGATGGGCGGCATTCGCTGGAACTTCTGATCCCTGCACGGGATCAGGCCGGGTTTTCCCGGACGGCACAGCACCAAGAACGGCTCACCCTGCTCCCGGGTGGGCCGTTTTGCGTTTTCCCAGCCTTTGCCGAAAGTCGCGCTTGCACACGGCAGCGGCTTCGGATACTCCGGTCAGTGGGCCACCTCTCCCCAACGAGAGGCAAATCATCTGCAAGGATGACCACAGATGACCATGATGAAACCGGCTGCGCGACCGGAAAATCCGCGCTTCTCGTCCGGCCCGTGCGCCAAGATCCCCGGCTGGACCCCTGATCTTCTCTCTTCCGCATTCCTTGGCCGTTCGCATCGTGCGGGCGAAGGCAAGGCACGCCTGCTGCGCGCCATCGAGCTGACGCGCGAGGTGCTGCAGGTACCCGGCGACTATCGCATCGCCATTGTGCCCGCGTCTGATACCGGTGCTGTGGAGATGGCCATGTGGACGCTGCTCGGCGAGCGCGGGGCCGACCTGCTTGCCTGGGAAAGTTTTGGCGAAGGCTGGATCACCGATGCCGTCAAGCAGCTGAAGCTGCAGGACGTGCGCCTGATCCGCGCGCCCTATGGCGAGTTGCCCGATCTCGCAAGCGTCGACTTCGACCGCGACGTGGTGTTCACCTGGAACGGTACGACCAGCGGCGTGCGCGTGCCCGACGGCGGCTTCATTGCGGCGGACCGCAAGGGCCTGACGATCTGCGATGCCACCTCGGCGGCATTTGCCCAGCGGCTCGATTTCGACAAGCTCGACGTGGTGACGTTCTCCTGGCAGAAGGTGCTGGGCGGGGAAGCCGCGCACGGCATGCTGATACTCAGCCCGCGCGCCGTCGAGCGGCTGGAAAGCCATACGCCGGCCTGGCCCGTGCCGAAAATCTTCCGGCTGACCAAGGCCGGCAAGCTGAACGAAGCCATCTTTAAGGGCGAGACCATCAACACGCCCTCGATGTTGTGCGTCGAGGACTACATCAAGGCGCTGGAATGGTCGCAAGGCCTGGGTGGGCTGGATGCGCTGGTGGCACGGGCAGATGCCAATGCGGCAGTACTGAACGGCTGGGTTGAGCGCACAAGCTGGATCGAGAACCTGGCGGTTGACCCTTCAACACGGTCCAACACGTCAGTGTGCCTGAAGCTCAGCGACGAGGCGGTTGCGGGCCTTGAGGCTGACAAGGCGGCGGCGCTGCCAAAGCAGATCGCCAGACTGCTGGAGGCAGAAGGCGTGGCGCTGGACATCGGCGCGTATCGCGATGCCCCGGCAGGCTTGCGCATCTGGTGCGGTGCCACGGTCGAGACAGCAGACGTCGAAGCGCTGACGCACTGGCTGGACTGGGCGTGGGCGCAAGTGTCTGCCGCCAAGGCCGCCTGAAGCCTCAAACACATCATCAAGAAAGAACCAGAACAATGGCGCCGCGTGTACTCGTATCAGACCAGCTTTCAGACGCCGCCGTGGAGATTTTCAGGGCGCGCGGCATCGAGGTGGACTTCGAACCCGGCCTCGGCAAGGACAAGGACGCCCTGCTGGCGCGCATTGGCGATTATGACGGGCTTGCAATCCGCTCTGCCACCAAGGTGACGGCCAAGGTCATCGAGGCGGCAACCAGGCTCAAGGTGATCGGGCGGGCCGGCATCGGCGTCGACAATGTCGACATTCCGGCAGCTTCGGCCAAGGGCATCATCGTGATGAACACACCGTTCGGCAACACCATCACCACGGCTGAGCACGCCATCTCGATGATGCTGGCGCTGGCCCGGCAGATCCCGGCTGCCAATGCATCGACCCACGCGGGCAAGTGGGAGAAGTCGCGGTTCATGGGCGTAGAGCTGTTCAACAAGACGCTGGGGCTGATCGGCTGCGGCAACATCGGCTCCATCGTGGCGGACCGGGCACTTGGCCTGCGCATGCGGGTGGTGGCCTATGACCCGTTCCTGTCGCAGGAGCGCGCCATCGAGCTGGGAGTTGAAAAGGTCGAGCTCGAAGACCTGCTGAAACGCGCGGATTTCATCTCGTTGCACACGCCGCTGACCGACAAGACCCGCAACATCATCGATGCCCGGGCGCTGTCGCAAATGAAGAAGGGCGTGCGCATCATCAACTGCGCGCGCGGCGGGCTGGTGGTGGAAGAGGCGTTGAAGGCAGCGCTCGATGCTGGCCACGTGGCCGGTGCCGCGCTTGACGTGTTCGAAAAGGAACCGGCGACCGAGCACCCTCTGTTCGGGCACGAGAATGTTGTGTGTACGCCGCACCTGGGTGCAGCCACCTCGGAAGCTCAGGAGAACGTGGCGCTCCAGGTGGCTGAGCAGATGGCCGACTACCTGCTGCAGGGCGCGGTGTCCAACGCACTCAACATGCCCTCCATCACGGCGGAAGAAGCGCCGCGGCTGAAGCCCTTCGTGGCGCTGGCCGAACAGCTTGGGTCGTTTGCAGGACAGTTGACCGAAAGCTCGCTCAAGGCTGTGTCCATCGAATACGCCGGAGAAGTCGGTGACATGAACGTCAGGGCACTCACCTCGGCGCTGCTGGCTGGCCTGATGCGGCCGATGCTGGGCGACGTCAACATGGTGTCTGCCCCGGTTATCGCGAAGGAGCGTTCAATCAAGGTGGACGAGGTGCGCCAGACCAAGCGCGGCGTCTACGACAACTACATCCGGCTCACGGTGACGACAGCGAATCAGGAACGGTCAGTGGCGGGAACGGTGTTCTCGGACGGCAAGCCGCGCATCATCCAGATCAAGGGCATCAACATGGAGGCCGAACTGGCACCGCAGATGCTGTATGTGACCAACGAGGACAAGCCGGGCTTCATCGGCGCATTCGGCAAGCTGCTGGGTGATGCAGGCGTCAACATTGCCACGTTCAACCTGGGCCGCCACAGCCCCGGTGGCGATGCCATCTGCCTGGCCGAGATCGATGGCAAGGTGACCCCGGCACTGCTGGCTGAAATAGAGGCGCTGCCACAGGTCCGGCAGGCAAAGTCGCTGACGTTCTAGGGCCCTGACCCTCGCGTCTACTCCAGCGTCTTCTTGCGGCCGATGTACTCGATGAACAGCATCAGGTCTTCGGCCTGCTGTTCGGAAAACTCCCACTTGGGCATCGGCTCATGGCCCATTGGCAGACCTTCCAGCAACTGGTCGGCCACGCCCTCGATGGTGAGCTTTTCCACCAGCGTCGTGAACGGTGGCGACTTCTCCTCGGTGCCGGGTCCGGGGCCGGTGATGGCATGGCACTTCATGCACAGCAGTTGTGACAGTTCGAGACCGCGCTTGATCGAGTCCATGTTGGCCTCATCCATCCTGGCCTGGTCCTGGCTGCTGACGCCTTCGCTTTTCAGGTCCTGGGTGGCGGCGGTCAATGCAGCGAACATCAAGGCGAGTGCGGCTGCTGCCAGCTTCAATTCAGGTTTGCGCATACTTTCGGGTTTCCCTTCGGACACGTGCCATGCTTTGGCCCCATATTCACACCTTAGTTGCGATCTGGCGAGCGGGCATTGAGGAAGATCAAGACATGAAACATCTGCGATTGATGCCGGCGCTTGCCGTGATGCTGCTGGC